>JAMCWE010000194.1 GCA_023475265.1 Bacteroidota bacterium | reverse complement strand
AGAAATGCTTGTCCCTTCAAGAATATCCAAATCGTGGTCATGTCCCTCCAGAATTAAGTCTACTTGGAATAGATGATTTTCTAGAAATAAGCTGTAAACCTTATCGTATTATTTATCAAATTATAGAAAAAGTAGTTTTCATCCATTGTATTTTAGATGGTCGTAGAGATATGCAAAAACTATTAGAAGAAAGATTAATACGAGAGTAAATAAACGCCCTACATCATTCCAAGGATCCACAACAAATAATGAACGTTCTTCTTCAAATACTAATTATACGCCTTATCACCTTGGTAGTTCTGGATCAACTAAAGGGTGGACCTTGAGCAGTTCCGGCGTTAGTTTTGGTCTAAACATCTATTTGTGAAATATCCACTATCATCTTTAATCCGTCTCTTTAATGCTAATCTTATTTAAAGAGGATTTTTTACTGATAAAGTATGTTATAACTATATTCCTTACAGATTTAATAATACGTGTCTTTGTTAATCCTAAATTTTATTCAATGTTTTATAAAGAAAAAGCGCAATACTGCCCGGGTGAAGTTTGCGATGTAAAATCGAAACAAGATATTCAAAAAACATCAGGAGTTCAGATACTTATTGTCTTTGGACTTGTTGCATTCATTTTACTTGAAGTCTTTTTATTTAATAATACTTTTAGTAAAAAACCATATGACTTGTTTGGAATTCAAAGTTCTGCTCAGCCTAAATAAAAGACACAATAATATTCAGTGGAGATACATGGAGCTTTCAAAAAATAAAACATCAAACGGCAGATAACAAAGAAAAATGATTTGCATTCAACCTCTTTAATCCATCAGCTTCGGACCACCGCAGTGCGGGCAAACAGGTAAGTAAAAAATATTACAGATAATTTTGTTACATGCAGATGATGATTAGGGATTGAATTGATAGATATAAGTATAGCCTGTTATTGCGCCAATAATTCCTCCAATTATAGGAGAAGAAATAAGGCTAATCGCCATTTCATTTCCACTACCAAATAATACAAAAAACTGCTCACCAACTAAATATGCGGCAGGTATTCCAATTAAAAAACCAATCAAAGTTCCTAACAATCTATTTTTATAGCTGACTTTCTTTATATCATTCAACGGAAGATTTACATTCTTGTTTTCCATTATCAATGCATTAATAGAAGAACCTTCAAGCATGTCAGCTTTTTTTGCTTTCAACTCTTTACCGTTATTTAAAATTATTATTGCAGCAAGATTGGAAGAACCGCTTTCAAGATATTTAATATTTCTTATTGCATTTGATTCAATCTTTTCTTCTTTCAGAATTTGTGTTGTAAAGAAAAGAGAATCATTAGTTATGTTTGTGCCTTCGAGTGCGGTAAACGAACTGTCATTAGACAAAGTTACTTTAACTGTTTTATTCTTTGCGGAGTTGTTAAAGTTCTCATAAAATTTTTCTTTGGAAGAGAAATTTTTTATTGTGTAGGTTGATGAACAGCCAACTAATAATATTGTAATAGCAGATAGAGCTAAATAAATAATTTTCATACTAATTCCCTTTTATACTATTTACGGATTGAATTTATAAATATAAGTTTTATCAACAATGCTGCCTATTCCCAACCCAATTAATCCTCCCAATCCTGCAAAACCAAAACTAGCCGGGAAAGTTGGAAGTGCAGAAGGTGGGTCATTTGAACTCTCTCTAATTACTTCAATAATTGGAATACTTAATAAGAAACAGAATGATGATCCCATCCACAATCCATTTAGCTGATTATTGTGTATATGTAAGTTTCTAATTTCTTTTACTTTTTCAAGAGGAAAATTATTAATTGCTTTTTGCCCGGTAAATAACAATAAAATACTATCATTTGAGATCTTAATATTTTCAGAAATTACAAAAGAACTGTCATCAACAAAAGTGACTTTAACGGGTTTATTACTCATATATTTATTAAAGTCATTATAAAACTTTTCTTTGGAAGAAAAATCTTTTAGAGTGTAGGTTGATGAACAGCCGGTTAAGATAAAAGAAATTAAAAGAGAGAAGATCAGATAATAATTTTTCAAGTAAGTAACCCCAACATGTTTTCAATAATAGTTAAAGAAATCTATTAAATTAAAATCTAATTAACCACAAAGAATTCCCCTATTTTTTTATAGGGGAATTTTAATATTCATTTTATGCGCGTAAACCTTTTAACGATTTCAAATTCAGCTCGTCTTTTATATTTTCTTTATGCGCTTCAATTGTTTTAATACTTAAATTAAGACTGCATGCTATTTGCTTATTCTTTAATCCATCTTTTACAAGCTTCAATATTTCATTCTCTCTTTTAGACAGCGATTTTATTTTCACTGCATTGCAATCGCTTCCGGAAAGAAAATCTTTTACATATTTGCAGTTATATTTTTCACCCTCAGCTACTTTAATAATCGCTTCTTCCAATATTTTTGTATCTGACCTTTTGCTTACAATGCCATCAATACCTTTGCTTTCAAAAGAGCTCAGGTAATCTTTATCTGTACTGTGTGTGTACAATATCTTTTTAGCTGCACTGTTTATTAACAATGTCTTTTTTATTAATTCCAATTCATTGTTCTTTAATGAGCCGTCGTCAAAAACAACAACTTCATATTTTTTACGATGCTTATTATAATTGTCATAATCATCATAGTCCGGTAATACTAACGGATCGTTTGCAAAAAAGCTTACCAGCGCAGCCAAAACAGATGGCTGTGTTGAAAGGAATAAAGTTTTTATTTTACGCATACTATTTCCCCGTAACATTATTATACCGGCAAGCTAAGTAAAGATTTATTAAAGCGCATCAGTACAAGTACGTAGTCTAATTTTGTGGACAATAGGAAAGGTTTCAATTTTAACCTGTTATTTTATCGTTCAAATTTCATAAATTTCCATCGCTAAATATTTAAATTATAAAAAGATGAAAAGAATTATATTTTTCCTTACCGGCTTGCTGTTTATCTCCTCAACTTCATTTTCTCAAAACAACAGCAACATGCTTTTAAAATCATTGCAGAATAAATTCAATTCAATTAACGATTTATCGGCGGATTTTAAACAATCTACAAACGGCAGAATAAATCTTGTAGGAAAGTTTTTCTACAAGAAAGAAAATGATTTGAGATTGGAATTAAGAAACTTAATGATTGTTTCCGACGGGACAACAAACTGGAGCTATAATAAGAAAGAGAATAAAGTAATCATAAGCAATTACGATCCAAGCGATCCGTCAATTATTTCGCTTAAAAGAATAATTGAAGATTATCCAGCCAAGTGTGAAGTAAGCGATGAAAAAGAAAATGGGAACAATGTGCTAGTTCTAAAGCCGGGAAAGCCGGGAATGAATTTTAAAATTGCTAAAATATTTATCAACTCATCGGATTTAGTTCAGAAGATAATTTTAACCGATCAGAATGATGCTCTTATTCAAATTGAATTTTCAAATTACAAGCTGAATCAAAAATTAAATAACTCAACATTTACATTTATCCCGCCAAAAGGAAGTAAAGTTATTGACCTCCGATAAAAAACAAACAACACGGCGAATAATTCACTCGCTGAAATATGTGCTTTCCTTTCTGCTTGCAGGAATATTTTTATACATTGCTTTTCGTGGCGTTGATTTTGGACACGTAGTTCAAACTATTTCCGAAGCATCTATTTTTTGGATCATCGTATTAATCATTTCCATGATTCTTTCTCATTACCTTCGTGCTTTGAGATGGAAAATAATTTTAAACTCAGTAAAAAAAGATACTTCGATAAAAAATCTTTTCGGCGCGCTTATGGTTGGTTACGGAGTTAGCTGCGTTGTTCCAAGGATGGGAGAAATTTCACGTGCGGTTGTAATCGGCAAATGGGAAAAATTATCACGCTCGTCAATGTTTGGAACGGTAATTCTCGAAAGAATAATTGATGTTATTTTTCTCGGCCTCGCCATTTTAATTTCCGTTTTGATATGGAGCGAAAAATTGTACGTCAGCTTTCCCTGGCTTAAGTCAACAATATACATTACATTATTTCTAATTGCATTTGTTGTTGCGTTTGTTTATTTGCTTGTAAGATTTAAGGAAAGATTTTACGGATTGATAATAAAAGTAATCGGCAAATTCTCAACAAACTTTGCACACAAAGCAGCATATATTTTTGACATGCTTACCCAGGGATTTGCAAGTCTTAAAGGAGTAAAAAATTATTTTTATACATTTGGCCTTAGCGTTTTAATAATGATGGTTTATGCTTTAAATGCGTACATTGGATTTTTAACATTAGGAATGCAGAACATCCAGCATGTATCTTATTCAATGGCGTGGGTGCTGATGAGTATAAGCGCAATCGGAGTTGTAATTCCAACTCCTGGCGCAATTGGTTCATACGAAGCTCTAACAAAAGCAGCGCTGGTTTTGTTATTCGGGTTCGGAGAATCAATCAGCTTAGCTTACGCAATTTTAACACACGTACTTTCCTATTTTTTATTTATCTTCACCGCACTTTTTTTCTTCTTCATTTTGAACAAACAGCACGAGAATTTATTTAAAGTAATGAAAACAGATTTAGAAGAATTATGAAATACATTTGCACTTTAATTTTAATATTCTTTACGACAGTTGTTTCATTTCCGCAAAATAATAACCAGTCAGATAAATTTGATATCCGCGGCGGAATGGGAATTTCATTTCTCAGCATGCCTTCCTTAACCGATTATTTAAATTTGAATTTTGCCGCTCCAAATCAACAGCTTGGAACATTTGTATCAGCGGTTAATTTTTCCGGCGAAGCTGGATATTTAATAAACGATCATTATGAGATTGGAATTGAAGTCGCTTACATGATCAATTCATATAATTATTCCTACAGTCTTGGCGAATACAGATTGAATTATGGAATACTAATGCCTTCGATATTAAATTATTATGTTATTAAAGGCGAAGGATTTTATTTCAAATTCGGCGGCGGTGTCGGGCCTCGTTTCGTAAGCGCAACTCAGCAACTGCCCGGAACACCATCGGCACAAACTTATTCATCAACAGGATTCGGATTAATTTTAAAAGCCGACGGCAACACTTTATTAAGCGGCAAGCTTTATGCAAACATCGGTGTTGATCTTAAATATGATTTTAACGGCGAACCTAAAAGCGGGAATCAATATTTTGTAAATAATGTATACAAACAAAACGTAAACTTTAATGCGCTTTCAGCCGGAATACGGCTTGGAGTTTCATATTTGTTTTAGTCTGCTTACCTGCAGGCAAGGAGGATTATTTGAATATTTTTGAAGCAATTCTTCTCGGAATAATTCAAGGCTTAACAGAATTTTTGCCAATCAGCAGCACCGGTCATCTTACGGTTGTTGGAAAATTACTGCATCTTATTTCCGATCAGCATCCCGAAGAATGGACTGCATTTATTGCGGTTATTCAGCTTGGAACTGTAATTGCCGTGGTCATTTATTTCTGGAAAGATATTTGGGAAATTATTTTTGATTTCATAAATCAAAATTTAAAACAGCGTGTTAAATTTTCCGATCAAAAACTAAATTCCAAATTAGGTTGGCTGATTATCGCCGGATCAATTCCGGTAGGTGTAATTGGGTTATCGCTTAAAAAAATAATTGAAGGCACATTAACAAAAGATCTTTATGTAATTGCTTTCAGCTTAATCGGGCTTGCAATTATTTTAGCAATTGCAGAAAAAACAGCGAAGCTTAAAAAAGAAATGAAAGACATAACAAAGTGGGATGCGTTTTGGGTCGGCGTAGCGCAGTGTTTTGCACTTATTCCTGGATCAAGCAGATCAGGGACAACAATTACCGGCGGGTTATTCCTTGGGATGAATAGAGAAACTGCAGCAAGATTTTCTTTTCTTTTAAGCATTCCCGCAGTGCTGGCAAGCGGCTTGCTTGAACTTTATGAAGCAAGAAAATTTTTGAATCACGACATGGCAGTGCATATGGCGCTTGCAACAATATTTGCTTTCATCTTTGGTTATCTTTCAATTGATCTTCTTTTAAAATATTTACGAAAAAATACTACGTTTGTTTTCGTTTACTACCGGATAGCTTTGGGAATTATAATTTTAGTTTTACTTTCTTCACATGTAATTCTTCCGTAGGAGTGATTATGAAAAAAATATTTTTATTTCTTTTATTAACTTCGCTTGTATTAGGATGCAAGCAATCAAAATCGAATGGACAAAATTCAATGAATGATTCAACAATAGTAGCAGTAATAAACACAAACATGGGAACAATCGAATGTGAATTGCTTCCCGAAGTCGCGCCGAAAGCCGTACAAAATTTTGTGGGCTTAGCGGAAAGAGGATATTATGACAGTTTAACTTTCCACAGAGTAATTGATAAATTTATGATTCAAGGCGGCGACCCGAACGGGAACGGAACCGGCGGGCAAAGCATTTGGGGCGGCGTTTTCGATGATGAGTTTAATCAAAATTTTACTTTTGATTCTGCCGGTGTAATGGCAATGGCAAACCGAGGACCGAATACAAACGGAAGTCAATTTTTTATTACACTTGCACCAACACCCTGGCTTAATTATCATTTTACAATTTTCGGAAAAGTGATTGGCGGAATGGATGTTGTTAATGCAATAGGAAAAGTTCCAACAACCAAACCTTACGACATGCCGGTTAAACCTATTATAATGGAATCGGTAAAAATTGAACACAGACCGAAGAAATGATTTTTTATGAAGCTGATATTTTTTAAGTATCTTCTTCGATTAAGTTTATAAAATAGGGATAGATGGCAAAACCTAAATTTAACATACCGGCAATTGGACAAATTGCAGCAGATTTGAAGAACGGAAAAATACTTCCCGTTTATTTTTTCTTTGGTGATGATACATATTCCTTCGATGCAGGTTTAGCTTTAATAGACAAAGCGGTAACTCCATTCATTTCATCTGACTTTGACAAAGAAACATTTTACGGAGAAGATAAAAACTTAAATGAAATTTTAAACGTTGCTTCGGCCTTCCCTTTTGGTTCGGGCAAAAAGTTTTTAATTATTAAAGACTTTGAAAAAATAAAAGATAAAAAGTCGCTCATATCTTATCTTAATTCTCCACCAGATTTTACAGTTCTTGTAATTGTTCATGAAGGTAAGATTTCTAATCTTGAATCGGAACCTTTTAAAACTTTAATATCTAAAAATTTTATTTTTGAAGCGAAAGAATTAAAAGGAGAATATTTAGTTGATTGGCTAGTAGCTTTCACAAAGAATAAAGGGAAAATAATTTCATCTGAAAACGCGAGATTTTTGATTGACATTGTCGGTGAAAACCGCGAGATGATAGAAGATCAGCTTGATAAGATTTTTATTTTTCTTAATGAGGAAAAAGAAATTACTTTCGATTCGATTAAATCTCTTTCAACCAAATTAAAAAGATACACGATCTTTGATCTTCAGAATGCAATCGGCAAAAAGGATAAATCATCATCGTTAAAGATTGCTTTAAATTTATTAGAAAACGGAGATGGTATTATTGGAATAATAGCTATGCTTACCAAATATTTTGCCGGACTTTCACGCATAAACGAATTGCAAGCAAATAAAGTTCCGGTAGAAGCTGCAGCAAGAATTGTTGGTTCGCATTATTATTATTACAAAGATTATCTGAAAGCAAGATCAGTTTATTCCGATAAAGATCTTTATAAAGCGGTTCAAGCGCTTTTAAAAGCAGATACTTCTGTTAAAACAACTTCGTCCGATGAAAAAACAATTCTTGTTATACTTATTTCAGAAATTCTCAGCTAAATAGAATAAACCCTAAATCTCTTCTTTTCGTAAAAATTAATTTTGAGATAATTCCTTGTCCTTTATATTCAAATAGATTTTTAGGAAATTTATTTCAAAGTTCATGAAACTTTTCAAATTAACAAGAGTATAAAAAATTGTTAGAAAAAAAATTAAATGAACTAACTGACGAAGAGCTGATTAATGAATTTCAGCAGAACAATGTTTCCAAAGCTTTTGAAATTATTATTCAGCGGTATAAAAATCCTTTGATGAATTATGTTTACCGGTTCTTAGGGGATTATGAAGCTTGCGTAGATATTGTTCAGGAAACTTTTATAAAAGTTTACCGGTATAAGAATTCCTATTCATCAATTGCTAAGTTCTCAACTTGGATTTACACCATTGCGGGAAATTTGGCAAGAACCGAATATCAAAGAAAAAAAAGAAGAAATTTTTTTTCAATTGAATCGACATGGGATGAAAACGAACCATACGAAATACCAGATGAAAGCTTTAGGCCGGATGTAACTACCGATAGTGACTTAAAAGAAGAAATAATTCAAAAAGCTTTGCTCAAAATTTCGGCTTCATATAGAGAAGCAGTAATCTTAAGAGACATACAAGGAATGTCATACGAAGAAATTTCTGAAATTATGAAAATAAATGTCGGAACTGTTAAATCAAGAATTAACAGAGGAAGAGCTCAGCTTCAAAAATTATTGAAAAATATTTATAAGGAGTAAAAGCAAACGATGGAAGAAAATATTTACGATCAACTGCATGTGGATTTAATTAATAGTCTTCAGCAATTAAAGCAGATAAATGCACCGGATAATTTTGAACATAATGTTCTTTTAAAACTTAATTCTTCAAGTATTAATAAAGGAATAAATTTTAAATATGGATATAGTTGGTCCAAGCTGATTCCAATTTTGGCAGCAGCAATAATTATGGTAGTAGCAATAATTTTTTTACTAAATGAACAAGTGAAATCAGATAATCCGAGTTTAACAAATTCAAAACCAATTGATCATTCTTCAGTTAATTCGACATCAAAAAACAAAATAGATGAGACTGTTAAAACGCAAACAAGTTCAGACAATAACATATCGGCGCCTAGTTCCGATCAAAATAATATTTCTAATAAGGAAACAAAAGCCGGATTAAACAATAAAAAGGCCGAGTTAAGCAAAGCAATTAAAAAGGAAATGGATTCAGTTTCAAAAAAATAAGAAGAAGTGTTCGAAAATATTGAGAATCAGCCTAATTTAAGAATTTTTTTATATGCCCATTTCTTTTGAAATTATCGCTTATCTTTTCTATATTTAGACTCGATTTTTCAAAAAGTAATACAATATTTTAGGTTAGTTAAAATGAAACAAGGAATTCATCCAAATTATAGACCGGTAGTTTTTCAAGACGCATCATGCGATTTTGTAATTTTAACCCGCTCTACAATTCAAACAAGCGATACAATTAAATGGGAAGATGGAAATACTTATCCTTTGGTAAAATTGGAAATTTCCAGCGGTTCTCATCCTTTCTTTACCGGCAAACAAAAATTACTTGATACTGCCGGCAGAGTTGAGAAGTTCAAGAGAAAATATCAAAAAAAATAGTTTTAATTGTTTCGTTAGTTTTTTGAAATTAAAGAGCCAGATTTTACTGGCTTTTTGATTTTTAAACATAAATGGTTTTTCAAATCTTAAATTGAAAATTGATTAAAGTTAAAAGATCGTTCAAGTTTCTTACCGCAAAAAGTATTAAATTATTTCACAAAATTTTAACAGATAAAAATTTATGCAACTATGTATATTCGAAGACATTAACTACGAGAAGCTCGAACCGTTAATCTTTTCGAGACCGACGTATGATTTGGTTTGCGGAATAAATTCGTTAAGAGAAAAAATATTACGAGCTTATCCCGGCGTAAAATATTCACTTCATTGCCGCTCTTATTTAACTGCGCTTTTAAGATTTCAAAATCCGGGAATTGAAATAAATAATATTGATGATGATGAGTGTTTATTCATCAACGGAAATATTTTAGCGCCAAAAAATTTAGCGGAAATTATTCCTCTGAAAAACAAGAAAGACACTCTTTACATAAACGGCGAAACCATTGTAGCTGCTCATGTTTCCGGAGAAAAATTAAAAGAAATTAAAAATCAATTGCACGAGCTTCTTAGTGAATCAAACTTTAGCGGTTTACCTGTTGAAAAAGTAGAAATAAAAAATATTGAATATGTATGGAACTTGATAAATAATAATGGCAAAGAATTGATTTCTGATTATGGATACTTTTCTTCAAACGGCAAAGGTAAAATAAAGGGAACAATTTTAGAAGGCGCACACCTTATCGAAAAAGAAAATATATTTATTGAAGAAGGTGCACAAATAAAATCAGGCGCAATTTTAGACGCTTCTGAAGGTCCAATTTTTATAGATAAGAATGCAACTGTTTTTCCAAATGCAGTGGTAGAAGGCCCGGTTTATTTAGGTGAATCGGCACAAATTAAAAGCTGCTCAAGGATTTATGAAAATGTTAGTATTGGAAAAATTTCAAAAGTCGGCGGTGAAGTTGAAGATTCAATTATTCTTCCTTTAACAAACAAGCAGCATTCGGGTTTTATCGGACATGCTTATCTTGGCAGCTGGGTAAATCTTGGCGCCGATACAAATTGCAGCGATCTAAAAAATAATTACGGCAGCGTTAAAGTTTATGTAAATGGCGAAGTAGTAAATAGCGGCTCTCAATTTCTTGGCTTGATTATGGGAGATCATTCCAAAACTGCGATAAACACAATGTTCAATACGGGAACAATTGTGGGATTTTCTTGTAATATTTTTGGCGCCGGTTTCCCCGATAAATATCTTCCATCATTTTCTTGGGGCGGAAGTGATGCTGTTACAACTTACGATCTGGAAAGAAGTATTGAAACAGCAAAAAGAGTTCTGGTAAGAAGAGAAAAAACTATGCATGATGTAGAAGAAAAATTATTCAGAAAGATTTTTGATATAACGAAAAAGGAAAGAAGAAAACGAGGTTACCCATATTGATGACACAACTTGAAGAACATAAAGTAGAAAATTTATACGAAGGAGTAAGAGGCCTCGCAGTAAAAATTTTAAACCGTGTTGAAAGGACTGACGCATATCTTGAAAAACTTCTTGACAACGAAATGCGCAACAGCGAACTTAGCGGCCAGGACAAAGCTCTGTTGTATGAAATAGTCCACGGCGTTATAAGATGGATGGGACGGCTTGATTGGGTTTTAAACGGATTTTATAAAGGTCAATTTTCTAAAGCAATTCCGAATTTGAAAAACGGACTGAGAGTAGCTTTATACCAAATCATGTTTCTTGACCGGATACCTGATCATGCAATTGTAAATGAAGCGGTAGAATTCGTAAAAAAATTGCAGGGGCAAAAACCTGCCGATTTAACGAATGCAATTTTGCGAAACATAATTAGAAGTAAAAATGCTATCCGATATCCTGACCCGGAAGAGGACCTTATCGGCTATTTATGCGCTTATTATTCGCATCCTTCATGGATGGTAAAAAGATATCTTGAACGATTCGGCCGTGAAGCTACTGAAAAACTTCTTACGGCTAATAATGAAAAACCATATTTAACTCTTAAAATTAATGCGCTAAAAACTAATCCAGAAGAATTTAAACATCTTCTTAATAATGTAAATCTTAAATTTATCCAGGGCAGATATCTAGAGGAATTTTTCCAGCTTCAAAACCTTACGAATATAACTGCGTGGGATTATTTCTCTCGAGGATATTTTAATGTCCAAGATGAAAGCGCCGGACTTGCTTGCAGACTTTTGGATGCACAACCAGGAATGAGAGTTCTTGATCTCTGCGCGGCACCGGGAGGAAAATCAACTTATATTGCCGGGCTCATTCATGATGAAGGAGAAATCATAGCTTTAGACAGATATGAAAGCAGATTAAATATTATGCGCAAAAATATGGACCGGCTGGGAATTAAAAGCATTAAAACCATTGAAGTGAATGCGCTTGAATATGAAGATTCGAAGTTTGATCGTGTCCTGGCTGATGTCCCTTGTCTCGGCTCAGGAACTCTTTCCAAAAAGCCGGATATAAAATGGAAGAAAGATGTATTCGATCTTAGGAAGATTAACGATCTACAATATGAACTGCTTGTCAAAGCTTCTCAGCTGGTTAACAGCGGCGGTGTGGTTGTTTACAGCACGTGTTCAATTGAACCGGAAGAAAATTTTGAGATGGTCAAAAGATTTCTAAACGATCATCCAGAGTTCAAGCTTAAAGATGCTTCAGAATTTTTTACAAAAGAAATTGTTGATGAGAACGGATGCATTCAAACTCTCCCGCATGTGCATCATATGGATGGAGCGTTTGCCGCAAAGCTTGTTAAAGAAGAATAGGAATTATAATTATTTTAAATATTAATTTTGAAATAACAAATTAAAATTTGACTTAAGCCATGCTAAATAAATTTGCAGAAGAACTAAAAGCAGCACGATTAAAAAGTGATATAACACTTGAGCAGATTGCTGCAAAAACACGAATTGATCTAAAATTTCTTGAAGCAATTGAAAACGGCAATTTTCATTTTCTGCCTGAACTTTATGTAAAAGCTTTTCTTCGGGAATACTTTAATATAGTCGGTTTAGATGAGCAAATATCTTTTAAAAAATTTGACGCTGCAAAAAAAGGTAAGCAATATGATGAACTTGGCAATACTGAAGATGACCAGAAAAAAATAAAGCCTGAAAAGGAAGAACCGAAAATAAAACAGCAGCCGACACCTCCGTCGATACCTGCTTATGAAATGCGCGAAGCAGCCGGCCAGCCGGCAGAAAGATCATCTAAGATAGACAAAAAGAATATGATGATTGCAGCTATAGCTGGAGGCGTTGTAATTATTTTTCTCATCATATATTTTGTTTTCATAAAAGGAAGTTCTGAAATTGTTGTTGCAGAAAAACCGTATTCGGAAGTGCAGCAAGACAATTCTCAAAGATTCACACAAGAAGCACCAACTCGTCAAACTACTGATTCAACTTTTGCTGCTTCGTCAGATAGCCTTTCTCTGGTGCTTGAAACGAATGATACTTCCTGGGTGAGATTTTTGTTAGACGGTTCAAGGACGGAAGAATTTACGCTTTTACCACACGCTACTAAAGAAATTAAAACGCTCAAAAATTATCAAATCATTGTTGGCAACTCTGCAGCAGTTCAATTTAACTTAAACAATAAGAACTTGAACTTCACCGGGAACAAACATGAAGTAAAATACATTTCTGTTGATAGTTCCGGTTTAAAATATCTAACAACTCCTCTAAACTTTTAATTTACAATGCCTGATAAAATTGAAAAAAGAATAGAAGAGCTTCGAGAAAAAATAAGGGAGAATGATTACAAATATTATGTTCTTGCCGAGCCGTCAATAAGCGACTTTGAATATGATAAACTGCTTAAAGAACTTGAAAAGCTTGAAGCTGAAAATCCTCAATTAATTACGCCGGACTCACCAACACAAAGAGTTGGGAAAGATCTTACCAAAGAGTTTAAACCTGTAACTCACAAAGTTCCGATGCTCAGTCTTGCAAACACTTATAGCGAAGAAGAACTTTTTGATTTTGACAGAAAAGTTAGAAATGGCTTACCTGCCGGAGAAAAAATTGAATATGTTGTAGAACCCAAAATCGACGGAGCTTCGGTAAGTTTAAATTATGTTAACGGATTATTAAAAACAGCGGCTACAAGAGGAGACGGAACAGTTGGCGAAGAAATAACTGCAAATGTAAAAACAATTAAGTCGGTTCCGTTAAAGCTTAAAAAATTAAAATCGTATAAATATAAGCTTAATGATTTTGAAGCGCGCGGTGAAATCTTTATGAAGATCAAAGACTTCCTTAAGCTGAATAAAGAGAGAGAAGATTTAGGCGAAAAACTTTTTGCAAACCCGCGAAACTCTTCCGCAGGTACGCTTAAGCTCCAGGACCCAAAAGTTGTTGCAAAACGTCCGCTGAATATTTTCCTTTACATGCTTATAAGCATCGAGGAAGAATTTGAATTTCAATTTGAAAATTTAAAAATACTTAAAGAGTTAGGATTTAATGTTAATCCGGAATTTAAACTCTGTAAAAATATTGATGAAGTTTTGAAAGCTTGCCGTCACCTTGAAGAAAAACGCGAAACTCTGGAATATGAAATTGACGGCGCTGTAATAAAAGTAAACTCAATCCGGCAACAGGGGATTTTAGGAAGTATTGCAAAATCACCTCGCTGGGCAGTTGCGTTTAAGTTTAAAGCCAAGCAAGCCTTCACAACAATTAATAAAATTACCTGGCAGGTTGGAAGAACCGGAGCCGTTACTCCTGTTGCTGAACTTGAGCCTGTGTTTCTATCCGGTTCAACAATAAGCAGGGCAACTTTGCATAACTTTGATGAGATAAAAAGGAAAGATATCCGCGAAGGCGATAAAGTAATATTAGAAAAAGGCGGCGACGTAATCCCAAAAATTGTTGCTGTAGTTTTGGACGAAAGAAAAAAGGACAGCAAGCCGGCAAAGCCTCCGGATAATTGTCCCGTTTGCGGTGCCAGACTTTATAAACCAGAAAATGAAGTTGCTTACTATTGTGAAAACACCGAATGCCCTGCACAAATCAAAGGAAGACTTGAACATTTTGCCGCCCGCGGTGCAATGGATATTGAAGGACTTGGCGAAGCTTTGATCGATCTATTTGTGGAAAAAGAATTTCTCCATACTTACGCAGACATTTTTGATTTGAAAAAAAGGCAAGAAGAATTAATTGCCATTGAAAGACTTGGTGAAAAAAGCGTCGATAACTTGCTTCGATCAATTGAGGAAAGTAAAAAGCAGCCGTTCGAAAAAGTTTTATTCGCACTTGGAATAAGATATGTTGGTTCCGGTGCAGCAAGAAAATTAGCCGATCATTTCCTTTCGTTAGATAGTTTAATGAAAGCATCTGAAGAAGAAATATCCGAAGTGCATGAGATTGGCCCAAGCATTAGCAAAAGTGTTAGAGAATTTTTCTCTAATGATAAAAACCTTAAAATAATCCAACGGTTAAAAGACCACGGATTAAATTTTAGAGCACAAAAAAAATCTACAGTTAACTCCTTCTTCACAAATAAAACTTTTGTTCTTACCGGTACGTTATTAAAATTTTCCAGGGAAGAAGCGGGCGAAAAAATAATTGCTCTCGGTGGAAAAGTTTCATCCGGCGTAAGCAAAAAGACTGATTACGTGCTTGCCGGTGAAAACGCAGGATCAAAGCTGGATAAAGCTAGGAGCCTTGATGTTCAAATTATTACCGAAGAAGAATTTCTAAAGTTCTTAAAAGAAAAATAACAGCATGCTGAACTCAATTAAACAAAAGATTGCCGGTTATATTGTTAATAAAAAAATAAAACAAAAGAAAATTGAAAAACAATCTTTCACTTTTCTTCTTAAAAACTCTACACGCTTTTTTATTCTAATGCCGGATAATGAAGTTCACTTTCATCATGCTGTCGACATTGTAAAATATTTCGAAGCTTTGGATAAGGATATCACTGTGTTCACAAGGGACTTTCGTGTAAATCTCCTTCCTATCAAATACCGCAATTCTTCAATTAGTTTCGGCATAGAAAATATTACTAAATTAAATCTTCCAACAAATGAATTGGAAAATAAATTAAAAGAATTTGAGTTCGATTTGGTTTTAGATTTGAATAAGGAAGAAAATTTATTTTATAGTTTGACTGCCAATTTGGTTCGCTCGCAAGTTAGAGTTGGGTTTAGAAAAAATAATTCGGATAAATATTATAACTTGCAGGTTGATAATTTAGAAGATAATCCTGAGATATTTTATAAAAATTTATTAAATTGTTTGCAAATGTTTTAAAGGTATAATATGAATTTTGAGACCAAGCGCGTAGGTGATATTACAATCTTCAAATTAAATGAAAAAAGACTCGATACAAATATTTCGGGATTAGTTAAAGGTGAATTTACAATTCTCTTAAAAGTTGAAGGCGTTAATAAGTTAATAGTTGATCTGACAGAAGTTGAAACTTGCGACAGCTCCGGATTAAGCGCATTGCTTGTTGCCAATCGGATTATCCAATCATCAGAAGGAAGTATGCGGCTTGCGGCTCCATCGGAAAAAGTTCATTCACTAATTAAAATAACTCAACTCGATCGCGTACTTCCTGTTTGCGGCACCGTTGAAGAAGCTTTTGCCGACCTGGAAAAAGAATAAGGCAAAATATTGGATAAAAATATTGTTGATTACATCATAATTGTCGCCTACCTAATCGGGATTGCTACCATCGGAATTGTTTCCGGGGGAAAACAAAAATCAGTTAAAGATTATTTTTTAGGATCTAAAGTAGTTCCGTGGTGGGCGGTTTGCTTTTCAATTGTGGCAACTGAAACCAGCACGCTAACTTTTATTTCCATTCCCGGTCTCGCTTACTTAACAAATTTAAATTTTCTGCAAATTACTTTGGGTTATTTAATTGGAAGAACGGTAATAGCATTAGTATTTCTTCCGGCGTACAGTAAAGGCGATTTAAAAACTGCTTACACTTTCCTTGAAAATAGATTCGGGGGAAAGACACGATCATTTGCATCAATCGTATTTTTGTTCACGCGAATGGCTGCAGACGGAGTTAGACTTTTTGCAACCGCTATTCCATTAAAGCTAATGTTGAACATTAATTATCCAACGGCAATTGTAATCATTGCGTGTATCGCTTTGCTTTATACTTACATCGGCGGGGTAAAAGGAGTAATCTGGACAGACGTTATTCAGATGTTTATTTATCTCGGCGGCGCAGTTTTATCAAGTATATTCATTCTGCATCTTCTGCCTAACGGATGGTCGAGTGTAGTTTCTGCCGCAAGTACGACAGGGAAATTTAATATTTTAAATTTAGGTTTTGACAAAGGAATTTCCGGATTTTTCAGTCAGCCTTACACTTTGTTGGGCGGACTTATCGGCGGCGCATTCCTTTCAATGGCTTCTCACGGAACAGATCAATTAATTGTACAAAGATTATTGACAACAAAAACTTTAAAGGACAGCCAAAAGGCTATTGTCGGAAGTGGAGTAATCGTCATAATTCAAATGGCAATTTTTATGCTCGTCGGCGTTATGCTTTATGCTTACTACGGACCGATGAATGTTAAGTCCGATGAAGTTTTTCCGATGTTCATTATAAATGTTTTACCGACAGGATTGCGAGGAGTTATTATTGCCGGGCTTTTCTCCGCCGCACTTGGAACACTTTCCGGTTCGATGAGTTCGCTTGCTTCTTCTACTATGCATGATTTATACATGCCGTTCTTCGGAAAAAACGATGATGAGAAAAAACAATTACGGATGTCCCGCCTTTTCACTTTAATGTGGGGCGGACTTTTGGTGCTTGCTGCTAATTTCTTTATCGCAATTCCCCGCGCTGTTGTTGAAGTTGCTTTAAGCATTGCATCATTCACTTACGGCGGACTGCTGGGAACTTTTCTTCTTGGAATATTTGTTAAGAAGGCACGGCAGGAAGATGCGCTTGCCGGATTCGTTGCCGGAATTTTTATAATGATTACCGTTATCTCTCTTAAACTGGTTGCTTGGACCTGGTACACAATTATTGGTGTTATTGCCACGCTGTTAATCGGCGGACTTCTCAATGCTCTTTCAGATAGATACAGCAAAAATTAATTTTTAATTTGGGATAGGATTACTTTACTATCTTTTGTTTTCAAATCTACATTTTATAGTTTTGATAAAACTCTACTTATCATTTTAATAAAACTTCTGCTTTTAGTTTTCGCTTAAATTTTTGTACAATTTTTCCATTTCAATTTAGATAACATTAAAGGTTTTTACTTTATAAATTTATCCCATTAAAATTGATTTGGTGGTCTGATTATTGAAAGATTTATTTATAGAGTTTTCATCTTGATGAATCTCTTATTTAATCTAGATTATTCGTAAGTCAATCTTGCAAGGTAAATAATGAAAAGCTCAGGGAGTATATCAGGCTTTTATAAATTCATTTTCAAATTTTCTTCAATAATTATTTTCGCTGCTTCTGTATTAAATGCGCAGTCAGTCGAA
This sequence comes from Bacteroidota bacterium, assembly GCA_023475265.1. Lineage (GTDB taxonomy): Bacteria > Bacteroidota > Ignavibacteria > Ignavibacteriales > Ignavibacteriaceae > FEN-1297. The sequence continues at coordinate 27,979 of JAMCWE010000194.1, read as the reverse complement.
GACCGCATCACTCAAATCATTTCACAAATGACGCTGCAGGAAAAAATTCTTCAGCTTCACCAGGAAGGCGGATTTAACACTGCCGACAACACGCGATTGAATATTCCCGGCATAATTATGTCCGACGGGCCGCACGGAGTAAGAAATGGTTACGCGACAAGTTTTCCTGTCAGCATCGGCATGGCGGCAACGTGGGATGCAAATTTGATCAATCAGGTCGGCGCTGCAATGGGTCAGGAATTCCGCGGCAAAGGAATAAATCAGATGCTCGGGCCCTCGATGGATATTTGCCGCGATCCAAGATACGGCAGAAGCCCTGAAAGCGGCGGCGAGGATTCTTATCTCACGGCTCAAATTACGTTGTCGCTAATTAAAGGTGCACAAAGTGTCGGCTGTATGGCAACGGCAAAACATTACAACGCAAATGGAAAAGAAAATAACCGGACAAATAATAATGTTATTATCAGTCAACGGAATTTAATAGAAGAGTTTGGAATTAATTTTAGAAGCGCTGTTCAAGACGGCGGAGCTTTTTCTGTAATGAATGCTTATAATTTAATTAACGGACAAAAGTGCGCTGAAAATTATAATCTTCTTACAACAATTTTAAGAAATGATTGGGGATTTCCATTTTATGTTGTGTCTGATTGGGGTTCGATATGGAACAGTCAGAATGCAATCATTGCCGGATGCAACATCGATATGGGCGATTCCAAATATCAAACTGACTTATATAATCTTGTTATCGGAGGTTCAGTTACTACTGCAACGATTGATGATGCTGTTAAAAAAGTTCTTCGAACAAAAATTCTTGCCGGAATGATGAATGGATATTTACCCGGCGATCCCGCTGACGTAAACAGCACGGCTCACAAGCAGCTTTGTCTTCAAGCCGGAAGAGAAAGCTTAGTGCTGCTGAAAAATCAGAATAACATTTTGCCTTTAAATAAAAACACAGTACAAAAGATTTTAGTTGTTGGGCCAAGCGCCGCTGTCTGCCAAACCGATGCAAGCGGAAGCAGCTGGGTTAGTCCTTTTTATTCTGTTGCGCCTGTTGACGGCTTAATCAATAAAATTGGATCAGCAAAAGTTTTATATTCAAAAGGATGCGATATAAACAGCAGCGATACTTCCGGCTTTGCCGATGCACTTTCCAAAGCTGCTTCGGCGGATTATGTAATTTACGTCGGTGGACTCGATGGCACTCAGGAAGGCGAAGGATTTGACCGAGTGGGTGGATCAATCAACCTGCCGGGTCAGCAGCAAAGTTTAATTAATAGACTTAGTTCCGTTAACAAAAATTTGATTTGTGTAATTGAAAGCGGCGGCATCTGCGGATTGAATGACTGCATCCAAAATATTAAAGGGCTGATCTACGGATTTTATCCAGGGCAGGAAGGCGGTAACGCTATTGCAGGTGTTATTTTCGGAGATTACAATCCCGGCGGTAAATTACCTGTAACAATGCCGCTTTCAGATTTACAGCTTCCCGATTATAATCTGAACTACGATGATGATTACGGCTGCGGCTACCGCTGGTTTGATAAAATGAATCTAACTCCGCAATTCGCATTCGGATTTGGATTAAGCTACACAAGTTTTTCTTACAGTAATTTGCAAATTTCTCCTGCATCCGCTCCAATGGGACAAATCATTTCCGTAAGCGCTGACGTTACAAACGCCGGCTCGTTAAGCGGCGATGAAGTTGTTCAATTATATTTAAGCGATACAACCACCAGCATTACAATGCCGCTAAAACAATTGAAAGGATTCCAAAGAATTAATTTAGTGCCGGGAGAAACGAAGACAGTTATATTCCAAATAAGTCCTAACGAGCTTTATTATTTTGATGAAACTGCAAATGCTTATAAAGTTCATCCCGGAACTTACTCGGTAATGGTTGGAGGATCATCAGATAATCTTCCTCTTACCGGAAATTTTTCTCTTACCCAAGCAGATTTGAAACCGGATTTAAAAATTGCCAACATATACACCGTTCCTCCATATCCAATTAAAAGCGACACTGTTCAATTTCTTGCAACGATTATAAACCGCGGAACCGGCGCAAGCCCCGAAGGAGTAATTCACAACGTAACTTTTAGTTTGAACGGACAAGAAATTTGCACTTCAACAGAATTTAATCATTCTATTCCGGCAGGCGGAATGGCGCTTGTGTACGGCAACGCTTCTGTCAATGGAAGCAACAGTTGGATTGCGGCTAACACTGGGAGTTATAATGTTCAAGCAACTGTAAATGTCGGCGGCATAATTTCAGAAACAACAGACACAAACAATACCGCGTCAAAAGTTTTAAAAGTTTACAACACTCCGCCTGTTAATCTTGCATTGAAAAAGCTAGTTACAGCTTCATCCATTGAGAATTCAACTTTAGGCGGAAGCAATGCAGTTGATGGTGATTTAACAACGCGCTGGTCTTCGCAGTTCAGCGACCCGCAATACATAATAGTTGATCTCGGTTCTGTTCAACAGTTTAATGAAATAATTTTAGTTTGGGAAACTGCTTACGGCAAAGAATATTTAGTTCAAACTTCTAATGATGATGTCACCTGGATAACTCTTTCGCATGTTACCAACGGTTCCGGCGGAACTGAGAAAATTGTTTTGCAGGGCAATGCCCGCTTCGTGAGAATTTATGGAATCAAAAGAGCAACACAATGGGGATATTCATTATACGAAGTTGAAATTTATAATGATCCGAACATAACTTCGATTGAACCAAATAAAATTGATGATAACATTCCAACTAAATTTGTATTATACAATAACTATCCAAATCCGTTTAATCCGACGACAACAATTGAATACGACGTTGCGAAAGCCGGATTTGTGAAGATAGAAATTTTCAATTGCCTCGGAGAATTAATTTCCACGCCGGTAAATTCATATTTAAATCCGGGAAGATATAATTTTACCTGGAGCGGTAAAGACGCCAACGGAAATTATCTCCCAAGCGGAATATATTTTTACAGATTATCTTCGCCGGGAGTAAATCTTATCAAGAAAATGTTGATGCTGAAATGATTTTGAATTTCGTAGGACTTTGTCCGAAACTTTCATATCCAGATTAGAATTATTTCCTGAAGTTATGCAAAGACTTATTTCACCCTTTCAGGGTTAATAATAAAAATTCTGAATATTATATATTGGGACGTTGTCCCAATCTTTAATATCAGACGCTTTCAGCGTCTTGATACTTCTCAGAGTTCCAGAATGGAACAAACATCTAAGCTAAGGGCACCGTCCTTGGTAATAATTAAATAAGACATAATCGTACCCTGAAAGGGTTCTATAATATTGTTACTACTATTTTTCCTTAGCTTAGTTATTTAGAAGTTTCCAGGACTTTTCCTGGCTCTTCCAGGACTTCATCAGAATGTTTCAGGCCTGACCGGAATCTTTCATGACTTTTCCTGAACTTTTCAGAACTTTCCCGGAATGTTTTAGACCCAGATCTGAACTCTCCAGGACTTTCCCTGAATGTTTCAGGACTGACCTGAAACTCCCAGGACTTTGTCAGAATCTTCCAGGTCTAGACCTGGAGACTCCAGGAATTGTCCTGGAGGTTTCAGGACTTTTCCCGGACAATTCCGGAACACAAAAAAGTGCGTTTTTAAGCTGTTTTGAGGGGGGGTGTTCACTTATTTTTGTGTTTTGAAGATGAAAGAGGTTAATAACTAAAATACTATTTCACATGGCCTAATTATTATTCCCTTTTTCTCGATGGTTTTTGCGATAGTTATACAATCGTTCGGTAAATCCACCTTCTTTTTTAAAATCATCTTCAAGCTTTCTTAGCAATTGGTCCAAAAGGTAATTTGTTTGGTGGATAATACAAATTATAGTGTTCGCAGCAGTCTCTGACGATCCTTCTTCAACGTAGGTCTTATATGACATATACGACCTATTTTCTTCAGAACCAATTTTTCTAATCTTCAAAACTCTTGGATCAAAACTCTTGGATCATTTTTATCCCACAATGGTAAACCATGCTGTCTAAGATAATCCTGGTAATCAATCAGTAGTTCTTCCAGACTGGCGCGAGAAACACCTACTAACTTTATTTCAGTTTTTTTTGAAGTTCCGGAAGCCATGCTGCCTTCCGCAGTGTTTTGTTTACCACTGCGGGCTGCTTGAATCATTTGATCAGTGGTTCGCGATCTTTTATCTATGAATCGTTCGCAAAATTTCACTGTGGCATCATAAACTATTTCTGACATTTGATACGATTTTAAGTTGCAGTAACCGCCGTGTGGCGGGATTAGGTTGGAGTTATCTGACATTATTTCTTCTTCAAATTTATAAGTAAATTAAATACAGATAGAATAATAACTTTAAATTTTCCAAATTTTATTATACCCAACTTCAGCAATATGATTTGTTCTTTGTACAATTATATCCTTGCTCAACTCATCATTCTTAATTAAAATATTATCTAAAGGATAATTTGATTCTTTTAATATTTTCTTCTTTTCCGAGAATACTTTATTCTTTAATTTATTACTATTAGTATCTTCATCTACTAACATAAGGTTTCCAATAGAGCCTAAAATATTTTCTTCAATCTTATGAGACTTCGAATTTTGGGGTATCAGGTGTTCTATTGTCATTTTGGAATAATCAATAATATCTCCTTTTCTCATATAGCAATCATATTTTTGTAAAATATATTTAACTAGATTCTTATACTTTGTAAATTTATCAGTATAGATTAATTCATTAAAATTTATTTTGAATTCTTCAATTGATGGAATCTTTAATTTTAATTTTTCGATAAATTCCAAAATTATATCCACTACCTTTACTGCATTTTTTTCTTTTTCAATTTTTATGGCATAAGAAGAATACATTTGTGCCATTCCTCCAGTTGACCTGGAAGCAGTAATAGCTGTATAAATAAAATGAAAATCTTCAATTGTTATCATCAAATTTCTTAGGTGCTTTATCTTGATTTTACCGTCTTTATAATTGCGAAAAGCTGATAAAATTATAGGTATGTGTTGTTTTACATTAAATATATCAAAAGCGATTAATGAATTTTTTAATTCGATTTCACTTTTATCCCATTTATATGAGGTAACTTCATTTAGACTTCTATATATCTTAGAATTTGATTCTAATTCGTCCAAATATTCATTTATTGATTTCCCTTTTATATTGCTTTTAATTTCTTTATATAATTTTTTTACTGATACATAACTGTATTTTGATAGCCAATGATTATATATGTATTTATCCAAATCTAAAGTAGCTGAAGAATCATTTATATTTGATAAAATATTATTCCATTTTAATTTAACTAAATCTGAATCTCTATTTGTTGGATGAATATTTTTTGTGAAAAAATTTCTTAATAAATCATTAGTTTTTAAATCTTTTCCTCGAGTGTTTAAAGTTTCAAATATAAGATATGCATCATCTTCATTATCCAATTCAACAAATATTAATTTTAAATTAAGTATACACTCTCTAATGTATATCAGTTGGTTTTCAATCTTTTTTGAAAGATTACTTTCACTTAGTGAAGGATTATCTTTTAAAGATTGAATTGTTTGAGTAATATTGTTTAAAAAATAATTATATGCATATTCAATATTGTTTTCTTCGGGCCCAGGATTAATTGTAAAATTATTTTTGTCAAATTTTAATATATTTTCTTGTAAAAAGGGGAATGAAGTTTCGGTACTAATAACAAATTGTTTATCGTTATTAATATTCGCACGTTCGATTATATTTTGAATTCCTAAACTTAAATCATCATACCCTTCGTTTTTAAATATTTCTCTCAAAGCGCAAAGCATTATTATTATTGTTGTAAGTCTCTGCTGTCCATCAACTATTCCCTTAAAACCATATTTATCATCATAAATAACTATAGCGCCTATAAAATATTCTTCTTCATCTACCTTTTGACTATTGTATCGTTCCAAAAATCAATTATATGTTCTGCCTCCCAAGAATATGGACGTTGAAATCTTGGGATTTTATAATAGTTTGAAGTAAGGATGTCTTTTACATCTTTATCAATAGCTCTTATTTTCATTTTTATGCCTCTATAAAAAACTAATTTTTTTAACTATGATAAATATTCTTTAAAACACTTATCTCATAGTTTCTCCTTGGGTTATAAATTTTTTATTAATCTGTCATATAAATATGTAAATCCTCATTTCTTATTTTAACTAATCAAGTTCTTCACCACTTTATCAATCTCCCTCATCCCCTCCGCCAAATGTTTTTTAATATCCACACGCAGCTTGCCGAGACGTGTTGCGGTTAGTTCTTTTTGAGGAATATTGTCCTTTAAATATTGTGTAGAGTTATGAATATTAAATTTATTTTCTTTTATCAATTTATTTTTCATTTAATATTTTGATGGTTTGTAAAAACGAAGTGTTTCTATCGGTTTCCCTTTTGAAGCATAACTTCGTTGAGAATATTTTGCTAATTGTAACAATGTCAGTACTCATCAATCCCCGGACAAATTATTGATTACTGGTATTTAACTTAGCAAATATTAAAGGCAAAAAAAATCTGCAAATAAAATTTATTACTATCAGTTAAGCTTTCTTGTACAAAATTTTTTTCTCTTTCACCTGAAATCCCATTTTTTTTTCTGTTCCGGCGGCGGTTTCAACAACTGATTTATTGCTGCTATAATTAATGTTATCTGCTCGTCATGGGTTTCTAATTTCAGTTCCAGGTCTTTTAGTTTTTGTGCAAGCTCTTTATGAGTTGATAATATTTCTCTAAGCTTTACAAACGCTCGAATAATTAAGATATTTACTTCAACTGCTCGTTCACTATTTAATACAGAAGAAAGCATTGCTACACCCTGTTCAGTAAAAGCAAACGGAAGATGGCGCAATCCCTTCTCATCAGATTTGGACATCACAATTTGTGATCTCCAGTTTGTAAATTCTTCTTTACTTAACTGAAACATAAAGTCCGGCGGGAATCGTTTTAAATTCCGCTTTACAGCTTGTTTTAGTGTCCGGGTTTCAGTTCCATATAGTTGTGCTAGGTCTCTATCAAGCATAACCTTTTGCCCGCGTATTAAAAATATTTTGTTTTCAATTACTTCAATTGGAATGCTTTGTACATTGTTCATAAACTTTCCTTTTCTAAATTTTCTTATACAAAACTTTTTTCTCTTTCACCTGGAATCCCATCTTTCTTTTCGGTTCCGGCGGCGGAGCTAACAGTTGATTTATAGCCTCAATAATTGATGTTATCTGTTCATCATGTGTTTCTATTTTAAATTCTAATTCTTTTAACTTTTGTCCAAGCTCTTTATGTGTGGATAATATTTCCCGCAATTTGACAAAAGCACGAACTACATATACACTTGCTTCAACTGCCCTTTGGGAATTTAATATTGAAGCAAGCATGATAGCGCCGTAATCTGTAAATACTTTTGGCAAGGCAGAAGAGAACTTAAGTTTTTTGAGGTGGTCACAATTTGTGACCAGTTCGTTTTTTTCGTCTTTGTTCAAGACAAACATAAAATCGACAGGAAATCTTTCAATATTGCGCTTTACTGCTTGATTAAGAACTTTAGTTGAGACTCCATATAATTCAGCAAGATCAGAATCGATCATTACTTTTTGCTCTCGGATTAAAAATATTTTATTTTCTATTTTTTCAATTGATATTATTTGTAACGAGTTCATAATCCTCCCGATTTATATAAATAAAAGTATTGAAAGAATATTATGTATTATTTATCATGCTTGAGATTAGAATGAAGTCCATCTTTTTCTAAAATCCCTCTTTAAATTCTTTTCTATCATCGTTCATATAAAATTATTCCCTCTTTAATTGTATAACTTTTCCAGAAGCCTTTCCTTAATCTGATTTTTTATTTGTTCTGTTAACATATAAATATAATCATCTATTAACTGCTAATAATATACATAAGAGGTTATAATTTTACAAAGCGAGATCGAAATTGAGAAAAAATTTTGGCTGAAGCCAATTCCGTGTGTTTTTTATTCCCCACGTCCTGCCTGTCTCGCTTCGGCGAGCCGAGGCGGAAAGAACAATGAACTCATCATACTCTTCGGCAAATGATTTTTTCTACGATGCTTTTTCTGGTTATTTATTTATGTCCTTACCTTTTCAATCATAGATTAGCTGACAATGATTTCCCGCCTTGTTACTAAAATTTAATTTTGCGATCTTTTAACCGGATAAATTCTCACACCAAATTTTATTACAAAATATAACTAACATTAACCGGAGATAAATATGAAAATTGGAATTTTAGGAACAGGAATTGTCGGGCAAACAATCGGCTCCAAGCTTATTCACCTTGGAAATGATGTTATGCTTGGCTCAAGAATGCCAAACAACGAAAAAGCAATTGAATGGACGAAACAAAACGGCTCTAAAGCATCGCACGGAACATTTGCACAGGCAGCAGCCTTCGGTAATATTTTATTTAACTGCACTTCAGGCGCCGTATCGCTTGATGCTTTGAACCTTGCCGGGAAAGAAAATTTAAATGGGAAAATATTAATTGATGTAGCGAATCCACTTGATTTCTCAAAAGGAATGCCGCCTTCTTTAACTGTCTGCAACACTGATTCTTTGGGAGAACAAATACAGAAATCTTTCCCCGAAGTAAAAGTTGTGAAAGCTTTGAACACAATGAACTGCAAACTGATGGTTGATCCTTCTGCACTAGACGAAGACCACGATGTCTTTATGTGCGGGAATAACTCCGAAGCAAAATCGGAAGTTGCGGCAATGTTAAAAGAATGGTTCGGATGGAAAACCGTAATTGATTTGGGCGATATTACAGCCGCACGCGGTACAGAAATGATATTGCCATTGTGGCTCAGACTAATGGGCGTTTTGCAAACACCGAATTTCAATTTTAAAATTGTAAGATAATTTTTTCACGGTTAAATCTTCAGAAAATATTTTATCTTGATTAAGTAAAAACCATTTCGAATATTATTTGAGTGGTTTTTATTTTTTATTCAAGCTGCTGATCTTTTAGAATTCGGTTAGCTTAGATTTATACTTAAACGGGTCGCTTAAAATAAACTTGCTGCTCTAAAAGTTTCGAGGTTTGATAAAACAGAATTTATTTCCTCTTAACATTCCGGTATAAAAATGAATACACAAGATCTTTCAAGACGTGAATTCATTAAGAAGGCATCTCAATACGGACTAATATTTGGAGGTGCAAGCCTTGTACTTTCCAATTCGATAATGTCCCGCACACTTTCCTCAGACAAAGTAAACTCATTTATCGATACTATTATTGAAGAAGCTATTCTGCAAAATGCGCCGCTTGCAAGATATTGGGTTTCAACTTCTACAAAAAACGTTAACTGCATAAATTGCCACACAGCAAAAGAAATCTCGAAAAATAAAACTTATAAGCACGACGAAGAAATAATTAAATGCTTGTTGTGCGCACAAGGCTGTTTAATAAAAAACGGCGAGCGCGGAAAATGCCGGGCAAGGATGAACATCAACGGTGAACTTAGAAGTCTTGTTTATGGTCATCCTGTAGCTGTTCATGTTGATCCGATCGAGAAGAAACCGCTCTATCATTTCATGCCCGGTGCAGAAGCTTATTCTCTGGCAACTGCTGGCTGTCCGTTATCTTGCAAGTTCTGCCAGAACTGGGAAATCTCACAAGCAAAGCCGGAAGATTTTTCGACTAAATTTATTCCGCCTGAATCTGTGGTTGAATCTACATTAACAAAAAAAATTCCAATTATTGCTTTCACATATAATGAGCCTACGGTATTCACAGAATATTTGATTGACATCGCGAAAGTAGCAAATAAAAAAAATATAAAATCTGTTTTGATAAGCTGTGGTTTTATGAATCAAGAACCGCTGGCAGAAATGTGCGATGTTTTAAGCGCAATCAAGATTGATCTAAAAGGATTCAGCGAAGATTTTTACAGAAATGTAAGCGGTGCGGAACTTAAACCGGTTCTAAGAAGTATTAAACAAATAGCACGAACTAAAACTCATCTTGAAATCGTTAATTTAGTTGTGCCTACTTTGAACGATTCCGACAAAATGCTGAACAGCTTAGCTGAATGGATAATCGGTGAAATTGGTCCTGATGTACCGCTTCATTTTACCAGGTTTCATCCTGATTATAAATTATTGAATTTATCGCCCACACCAATTGCAACTTTGGAAAGAGCGCGCCATATAGCAATGAATAAAGGAATTCATTACGTTTATATTGGAAATGTACCCGGGCATGCTGGCAACAACACTTACTGCCCATTTTGCAAAAAGGAAATAATTAGACGAACTAATTTTTTCGTCCTCGAAGAACACATTACAAATGGCAGATGTGATTATTGTAAAAATTCAATTGCCGGAGTTTGGGAATAAATAGAAAAACTTTTGAATATATATTTATTTAAAAATGAGAACTAAATTTTTTTATCTGGTATTAATTATGACAACGTTTAATTTAACAAACAACGTTCATTGCGGCGGGAATAACCTTAATACAAAAATCCGGCGAGCAGCTTTTGCAGGACAGTTTTATCCTGCCGACTCATCAAAGCTTACAAAGGCGATTGATTATTTTCTTGATGACGCTGTTAAAGATGATTTTGGAAAGCCTATTGCTTTGATTGCTCCTCATGCCGGTTACATTTATGCCGGTCAAATTATCGCCGACTCATATAATCAAATTAAAAATTACAAATATGATTTGATTGTAATTCTTGGTACAAACCATACCACCGCTGGTTTCAATAAAATTGGTATTTATCCCGGCACCGGTTTTCAAACTCCATTAGGAATTTCTGAGATAGACACACAAGCAGCGGAAGAATTAATTAAAGAAGGTAGTGATTGTGTTTATAATGAAGAAATTCATTCTAAAGAGCATTCCGTTGAAGTACAGATTCCGTTTATTCAGCATATATTTCCAAATGTAAAAATTCTTCCGGTTGTTATCGGAGAATCTAATATTAAGCTTTGCGCCAACTTTGGAAATGCTTTATCAAAAATTTTAAAAAACAGAAATGCATTAATTATTGCAAGCTCCGACCTTTCACATTATCCAGCATTTGAAGATGCAATAAATGTTGATAAAAAAACTCTTGAAGCCGCCTCATCGCTTAATACAGAATATTTCGAAAAGGAAATTAGTACAAATATGTCAGAAGATATTTCCAACCTAGTAACATGTGCATGCGGCGAAGGACCAATAATTGCGGCAATGACAGCCGCTAAAGGACTTGGAGCTAATAACGGAATAATTGTAAGCTATGCAAACTCCGGGAATTGTTTGATTGGCAACCGGCAAAAAGTAGTTGGATACGGTTCGGTAATTTTTTCATCTGGAAATGAAAAACATCAAAAAGATGTTTTTCCAGAAGTAAGTTCGGAACAAAAGATATTTGAATTAAAAGATTCGGATAAGAAATCTCTTCTTACTTTTACTCGAAGATCGATTAGGCAATATCTTGAAACAGAAACCGTACCGCTTGCACGTGGATTCAATGCGATGCTTGAAAATAAACTTGGAGCTTTTGTCACTTTGAGAATCAAAGGAGAGCTGCGCGGATGCATCGGCTACATGCAGGAAGATTTGCCATTGTGTGAAGTTGTTGGTTCGATGGCAATTCAATCAGCTTTTAACGATTCAAGATTTTATCCATTAACTTTAGATGAATTACTCAAAACCCAAATAGAAATTTCAGTGCTTACTCCTTATAAGCTGATTGGCAGTTCCGATGAAATTGTTCTTGGGCGCGATGGAGTTGTGATCCGTAAAAACAACAGGCAGGCGGTCTTCCTTCCACAAGTTGCAACAGAAATGAATTGGAACAAAGAACAGCTTTTAGAAAATCTTTGCAGAAAAGCCGGACTTCAATCAGATGATTGGAAAGACGCACAATTATTTACATTTCAAGCAGAGGTATTTGAAGAATCAGAATTTAGATAATAAAAATATAATGTGTTTATATATCTTCTAATTATAGGATTTATTTCAATTCTCGGACAAGTATTAATTCTCCGCGAATTGAATGTAGCATTCTTCGGAATAGAATTAATTTATATTATTAGTCTCGGCTTCTGGTTATTAGGAACCGCAATCGGTTCGCTTACCGGCAAAAGAAAATTTTTCCTTAACCTAACTCAATTAAAATTTTTATTTCTCATCTGGGGAATTTTATTTTTTGCAGACGTTATCTTTATCCGCTCAATTAGATTAATTTTTTTAGGTATGCCAGGTGCTTATTTACCATTCTATATCCAATTAATTGCAATTATAATTTCTATTCTTCCAATCAGCATTTTGGTTGGTGTGTTATTTCAACAAACCGCAAAAATTTTTGTTGCAGAAAATAAAACACTTGCAAAAGCTTATGCAATCGAAAGCGCAGGAGGAATACTTGGCGGAATTGCTTCTACTTTATTTTTGATATTTGGCATTCAGAATTTTGAATCAATTCTTCTTTGCGGTTTAATTACTTTTAGCTTTATACTTTTCCATAAAAGAAAAGAAAACAAAAGTGCAATTAGTTTTGTCGCTTCATTATTTATCATCATTTCAATTGCTGCTTTAGTATTTCCTTCTCCTTTAGATTTTTTAATGACAAAACAGAATCATCCGAATTTAGTAGAAGTAAAAGATACGCCATACAGCCGGATCACAGTAACTTCATTGGAAGGACAAATTTCAGTATTCGAAAATGATGCGCTTTCATTTGAAACAGAAAGTACTTCGGCGGAAGAATTTGTTCACTTAACTTTAATGCATCACCAGCAGCCTTCTAAGGTGCTTGTTCTCGGCGGAGGAATGGAAGGAATTATTTATGAGCTTTCAAAATATAAACCTGAGAAAATAGATTATGTGGAGTTGAATGAGAAATTAATTGATATTACAAGAAAATATTTACCGGAAGATTTTAAGAGATCAATAACTAATTCAAATGTTCGAATCATTATTGATGACCCGAGAATTTTCCTAAATACATGTTTGGAATATGATGTTATTTTAATCGGAATGCCTGAACCTTCTTCCGGTCTAACTAATAGATTTTACACGAAAGAATTCTTTGAAAAATGTTTTGCAAAACTGAACGACAAAGGAATAATTGCACTTCGTCTTCGCTCGTCAGAAAATTTATGGACGCTTCAGCTTACAAAGAGAAATGCAAGTATTTATCGAGCATTAAAATCCGTATTCCCGAATGTTATCATTCTGCCGGGTACAACAAACATTATAATTGGTTCTTATGATAAGCTAGAAACAAATGATAAAATTCTTGCGGAAAGATTAACCGCGCGAAAATTAAATACAAAATTAGTAAGCCCGCAATATGTTCACTACATTTATACCAACGACAGATTTATTCAAATCTCGGATTTATTATCAAAAGAAAATGCCCCAATAAATACGGATGTAAAACCAATTTGTTATCAGTACACAACTTCAATTTGGCTTTCGAAATTTTTCCCGGATTTTATTCAAACTGATTTATCTGATTTTACCCGCAGCCTTAGCAAAAATTATTTTGCAATGACGTTAATGCTAATAATCATTTCAATTATTTTTATAGCAGGAAGATTTTGGATCATCTTGCGCCGATGGCTGCTGGTTTTTCTTGCCGGATTTATCGGTATGATTACAGAGACGATGCTTATCCTCAATTACCAAACCAACAGCGGAATACTATATCAAAACATCGGAATTTTATTAACTGCTTTCATGGCGGGACTAACCATTGGGTCGTTTTCGGTTGATAAATTTTATCACTTAAAAAATAAAAGCCGTTTCACTGATTATGCCTTAGGCATATTCTTAATCGGATCAATTGCCTTGTTAAATTTTTCTTTTGAATTTTTAATTAAAAGAAATTTAGTTACAGATTTAAGCATTACATCTTTCATTTTATTTTTAACCGGTTTTTTAGTTGCCGGAATTTTTGCTTACTCAAGTTTTCTTAAAGTGAAAGATCAATTAAAAGTAATTTCACCACTCTACTCTGCTGATCTTTTGGGCGGATCGGCTGGATCAATCGCTGCAAGTCTTTTCTTAATTCCAATGCTTGGATTATTAACAACAGGAAATGTTATTGGAATCTTATCAATCTTATCGCTTATTTTAATTTAACAGCAGCCTAAATGTGTTGTGAATTAATAAATCTTTAGATATAAATTTGCAAATTCACTAACAACAATTTATATAATGAGGCTTAGATGAAATCGAAATATCTAAATTACTTTTTACCGATTATGTTTTTCTTTTTAAGTATGATAACAGAAGCTCAAATTAAAAAGCCAGATCATGTTCTGGTGGTCATTCTTGAAAACCATGCATATGAACAAATCATTGGATCTAAAGCAGCCCCTTATATAAATTCACTTATTAATAATAAACACTGCGCTTTATTTACAAATAGTTTTGCAGTAACTCATCCAAGCCAGCCAAATTATTTGGCATTCTTTGCCGGTTCAACTTGTGGAATTGACAATGATGACCGCCCAAAGAATCTTCCTTTCTCTGAACCAAATCTAGGCGCTGAATTATTATCGCACAGTTATTCATTCGCTGGCTACTCGGAAGATCTACCATCAACAGGATACAACGGAAATTATTTAGGCAATTATGCAAGACGCCATAATCCGTGGGTTAACTGGCAGGATTCAAAAATTAATGGAATACCAAAAAAACTAAATCTTTCATTTAAAGATTTTCCAAGTGATTATCGAAAACTTCCAACGGTTTCATTTGTAATTCCAAATGTTAAAAATGATATGCACGACGGGAAAGATCCGGATCGAATAATTCTTGGCGACAAATGGATTAAGAAAAATCTTAGTGGATTAATTAAATGGAGCTTGAAACATAATTCACTTATTATTTTTACTTTCGATGAAGATAATGATCTCAACGGTAACCATATACCAACTTTCTTTATCGGAGAAATGGTAAAAGGCGGAAGTTATTCTGAAAAAATTAATCATTACTATGTGCTTAGAACAATTGAAGATTTTTATAACTTGCCTTTTGCAGGTGAGAGTAAAAATGTAGAACCAATAAAAAATTGCTGGATAAAAGCCAAAGAAAAAAATTAACAAAATTATATTGTGGCATTACTTTTCAATTTGAATTCTTATCTGTAGATTAACATTCAAGTTGTATGTAAATCAATTATCAAAATTAAGGGAATGTGAAATTTCAGCATTCAATTATCGGCGGACTTTCTTTTACCAATTAAAATTAAGACTGGAGATTTCAATGTTCAAATACGGTTATAGACTATTTTCTAGTTTCTTATTAATTATATTTTTCCTTACTGCATCGTTTAACTATGCTAAAGATAAAACTAATTACAAAATGAAATTGAAAAATAACTGGTTCATTCAATCATCCGAAAAAATAAAAGAAACCGGCGAACAAATTTCCACGCCGGCTTTTAATACTAATGGCTGGTATCATGCTGAAGTTCCGACAACTGTTTTAGCCGCATTGGTAAAGAATAAAGTCTATAATGATATTTTCTTCGACAAAAATTTAGATAAGATTTCTCCGGAACCCTTTAAGAAATCCTGGTGGTACCGAACTGAATTTGAAATTCCTAAGAACAAAAACATAAATACAGCGAAATTATTTTTTAATGGAATAAATTATCGCGCAAATATTTGGCTAAATGGAATTCAGGTAGCGAAGTCAGATTCAGTTGAAGGATGCTTTCGCAGGTTTGAAATTAATATTAGCAAAGCTGCAAAGTTTGGTTCGAAAAATATTTTAGCAGTCGAGATTATTCCACCGGTAAAAGGAGATCCGACAATGGGATTTGTTGATTGGAATCCTGAGCCGGCAGATAGAAATATGGGATTGTGGCGTCCGGTTAGTTTGGAATTATCCGGCGATGTTTCTATCAACTTCCCTTTTGTTAAAACTGACGTCGATACCGTTACTTTGAAAAAAGCCGAGCTGACAATTACTTCGGAAATTCAGAACAACAGCGATAAAAAAGTTAACGGAATAATTGAAGGGAAAATCGGATCAATCAATTTTTCCAAGCAAGTTTCTTTGGAACCGAATGAATCAAAATTAATAAGTTTTTCTCCGAAAGAATTTTCTCAATTCATAATTCACAATCCAAGACTATGGTGGACGCACGATTTCGGCAAACCAGAACTTTATGATTTAACACTAACTTTCAAAATCAAAAATGAAATTTCTGATGAAAAGAATTTAAAATTCGGAATCAGGCAAGTTTCTGATTATTTCACTTCGGATGGTTTCCGCGGATTTAAATTGAACGGGAAAAAAATCTTAATTCGCGGCGGCGGCTGGACAGATAACATGCTTCTCAATAATTCTTACAAAAATTTAGTTGCTCAAATCGATTATGCAAAACAGATGAACCTCAATACCATCCGCATGGAAGGCTTCTGGGGTGAAGGAGAGGACATTTACAATCTTTGTGATGAAAAAGGAATTCTGATTATGGTCGGCTGGAGCGCTCAGTGGGAATGGGAAGGAGTTCTTGGAAAACCGGCGGATCAATTTGGCGGAATAAAATCATCTGAAGACATGCAATTGATTGCCCAATCATGGAAAGATCAAATTAAGTGGCTTCGTAATCATCCAAGCATTTTTTTATGGCTTTACGGAAGCGACAAATTGCCGAGGCCTGAACTTGAAAAAAAATATTTGGCAATTTTATCTAACGACGATCCAACTCGTCCTTATGTTGCTTCGGCAGCAGAACATAAAAGCGAGCTGACAGGAAAGACTGCTGTTAAAATGCGCGGTCCATATGATTATGTTCCGCCTGATTATTGGTACATCGATAAAAAAGACGGAGGTGCGTTTGGCTTTAATACGGAAACAGGTCCAGGACCACAAGTTCCTCCGGTTTCAAGTTTAGAGAAAATGATTCCGAAAGATTCGTTATGGCCGATCAACAGCGAATGGATTTATCATTGCAGCAGATTTAG
The DNA here is from genome assembly GCA_023475265.1 of Bacteroidota bacterium. Lineage (GTDB taxonomy): Bacteria > Bacteroidota > Ignavibacteria > Ignavibacteriales > Ignavibacteriaceae > FEN-1297. The sequence continues at coordinate 10,999 of JAMCWE010000194.1, read as the reverse complement.
ATTTGAGAATCTTACAACTTATAATGAAGCAATTGATAGAAGACTCGGCGCGCCATCGAGTTTGGAAGATTATGAACGCAAAGCTCAATTTACAAATTACGAAGCTATGCGAGCAATGTATGAAGCTTTTGATGCAAATAAATTTAATTCAACCGGTGTAATTCAATGGATGTACAATTCTGCTTGGCCAAAACTTTGGTGGCAGCTATACGATTATTATTTAATGCCAACCGGAGCTTTTTACGGCGCAAGAAAAGCCGGCGAACCAATTCACATTCAATATAATTACGGTACAAACGGAATTGATGTAATAAATAATACACTTAATGAGTATAAAGACTTAAAAGCAGAAATTAAGGTTTTAAACCTTGATCTTTCTAATAAATTTTCTAAAAATATTTTTTTTGAACTTGCGGCAAATATTTCCAAGCAAGTCGTACAGCTGCCAAATATTTCCGGTTTAAGCAAAACTTATTTTGTTGATCTGAAATTATATGATAAGAATAAAATCGTCAGCAATAATTTTTATTGTTTATCGCCTCAAGCTGATGATCTTGATACAGCAAAGACAAATGGTTTCGTTACTCCCGAAAAAGGATTTGCTAATTTAACTGAACTGAATAATCTTCCTAAAACAAGACTTGAAGTTAAAAATGAATTTACAAACAAAGAGGATAAAGATTATTTCACCATCAATTTGAAAAATCCTACTGACAAATTAGCATTTCAAATTGAAATAATGATTGATAAAGGTAAAAATGGCGAACCGGTATTACCTATTTTTCTTGATGATAATTATTTTTCCCTTCTGCCTGGTGAAAGCAGAATTATACGCGGATACGTTTATAAAGAAGATTTAGATGGTAAAAAACCATCTATCAAAATTTCTGGCTGGAATGTAGAATAAAGATTTTTTATTAATTAAATAAAAAGAAAAAATGTTTAGCCGGTGGATAAAATTTATTTTTGTCCTGGCTTTCCTTCTGCATACTAAAAGCTTTACTCAGGAACTTATGCCTGAACATGGGCCTTGGACATTCTTATTTCAAAAAGACAGTGTAACTGCTTATTTTATCTGGTATGCAAAAGCGGATAATAAAAATGACGGCGTAGTAGTGAAGCTAGTCAATCTTAACAATTTTAAAGTTAATTATAAATTCGATTTAATTTTTCTTTCCGATACTTTAAAGCATATTATAAAAGTTGAAGGAATTTTGAAACCAAATGAAACTAAAACAGGCAGTTCACAAGGATTATTTTGGGTACCATTCAAAAATGGAAATTCTATTTCGGATGTTGGCATTCATGGCTTTACAATTGTTCCAAATTCAAAAGTCTCTCAACCGCAATGAAAAGTTAAAGAATTTTGATGAAATACCATATATTTTTCATTTCATAATTTGAACATTTTACTTCCAAAATTTTAGTAATTATTTTTCTATCAATTTAATTCTACAAGCTATAAATTACAGCAAGAAAACTATAAATTTGTTAAACATTACAAATAAGAAATTAAGCTTTTGATTTTTTATTCATGAACATGAATGCCATATTTGTAGAAGGTTGTGTTTTCTAAAATTCATATTTTTAATTATCAATTGACTAATAAATGCCGGAAAAGAAACAATCAAAATTAAGAAGCAGTTTACGAGTTAAATTGTTGATCGCACTTTCAGCAATTATATTAATTGCGTTGATGTTTCCGAAAGGAGAATCGATTGAATCGGAAGTTTCAATTGGATCGATTTGGATTCATGATGACCTAATTGCGCCAATCAGCTTCCCCGTTTTAAAAGATCCGGATGCATACAAAGCTGAATTAAAAAGTGCAGCGGCAAGTATTTATCCGGTATTCATTAAAAGAGATGATGAAACTCAAATAGCTAGTGATTCACTTAAATCTTACAATCAATTTCTTATTCACGTAATAGACAGTGTATTAACAACTGATACACTTAAAGATTTTAATCCGACATTTTTAAGCACCGCATCTTTTAATACGTTCAAGAATTTAAAAAAGGAAGAAAGAAATTTGCTTTTGAGTAAACGCATTACACTCTCAAGATTATTTGATGTTGTTCGCGATGAAATAAATATTATTTACGGTTTTGGAATCCTAAACAAAGATTCTTCGCAAATTCTGCGCGACAGTATTGCAATAAGGACAGGCAACGTAGATCGTATAGTAAAGTTTAGCAGCATGCTCGATCTTTCAACTGCTAAAGATGACATTGGGAATTCTATAAGTAAAATGAATTTTCAGACAGAGCTAAAACAAGCCCTTATTGAATATGCCACACATTTTGTTTTTCCCAATTTAGTATTTAGTCAAAGATTAACTAAAGAAGAAATTGATCAAGCACAAAGTAATGTTTCCAGGTACAGTGGAATTGTAAATGAGAACGAAAGAATAATCGCTAAGCACGACAGAGTAACAAAAGAAGCAAAGCTAAAAATTGAATCCTACAAATTAGCAAAGGGCGAGCAAGTTGGAGGCGAAGGAAATCTGCTTCAATTTTTAGGGAAGGTTCTTCATGTTGCATTTCTATTAACTCTTCTAACCATTTATCTTTTTCTTTTCAGGAAAAGAATATTTCATGATAACCAAAAGATCCTTCTTCTGTTAATAAGTTTTGTCTTCATTTCTTTCATAACATTTTTGGTGGATCAGATTCCTATCGATGCGCCTCTTCAATTTTTAATTTTTATTCCCGTCGTTTCTATGCTTCTTACAATTATTTTTGATTCAAGGGTTGGATTTTATTCAACCGTAATAATTGTTCTTATCACAGGCGCATTAAGAGGAAATGATTATACATTTGCTGCAATGAATTTATTTGCCGGCGCACTTTCTGTTTATACAGTCCGCGATATTAAAAACCGCTCCCAGATATTTCGCTCTTTCCTTTATATTCTTATTGGATATTTAGTTGCTTTACTTGCATTTGGATTAGAAAGATTTGCATCGTTAGAAAACATTTTGATAGAAGCTGCCTTTGCTGGATCGAATGCTTTGATTAGCCCGGTGTTGACTTACGGTCTTTTAATTTTTTTCGAAAGATTATTTAAAATTACAACTGATTTAACTTTGCTCGAGCTTTCTAACTTTGACCGGCCTTTGTTAAAAGAACTTGCACGAAGAGCGCCAGGAACATTTAATCATTCAATGACTATGGGAACGCTCGCCGAATCCGCTGCTGAAAGCATTAAGGCAAATCCGCTTTTAGCACGAGTTGGAGCTTATTATCATGATATTGGGAAAACAATTACGCCGCATAACTTTGTCGAGAATCAGCTGAACAATCAGAACATTCATGAAAATCTTACACCGGAAGAAAGTGTCAGCTTGATTGTAAAACATGTTCGGGAAGGAATTTCGCTTGCTGAAGAAAATGATATCCCGCAAGAAATAATTGATTTCATTCCAATGCATCACGGCACGATGGTTATGACATATTTTTATGAAAAGGCTAAAAAACTTTACGGCGAAGAAAAAGTTGATGTTGGAGAGTACAAATATCCGGGACCAAAACCGAACTCAAAAGAAACTGCAATTATAATGCTTGCAGATGGATGCGAGTCGGCAGTAAGATCAATTGAAGAGCCGGATCCTGTAAAAGTAGAAAACTTAATTGAAAGTATTCTTCAAAATCGTGTTGAAGATGGTCAGCTTGACGAATCTCCAATTACTTTCAGCGATCTAAACAAAATAAAAGAGGCATTTATAAATATTTTAATTGGTCAGCATCATCGGAGAATAAGATATCCAAAGCAAGATGAGATGGAAAAAGGAATCGACGACAAACAAGACGAACAATGAACATCTTCTTGAAAGAATATTTATCTGTTTTAAAGCTTGAAAAAAATCTTTCCGAAAATACAATTGCTTCATATAAAAATGATCTATCATCATTCATTAGGTTTTTAGAAAATTATAACATCCAAGATCCTTCGGAAATTAAATACGAAAATCTAATCGAATTTTTCAAAGCATTAAAGGATACCGGCTTAAACAGCAGGTCGGCAGCAAGATATTATTCATCATTAAAAGGATTTTTTAATTATCTGGTTGCTAATAAATATATAACTTCAAATCCGATTGAGAAAGTATCGCTTCCAAAACTTGCGAAAAATTTACCAACAGTTTTATCAATTAATGAAGTTGATGCAATTCTTTCCAAACCAGATATTGAAAATAAATTAGGTTTAAGAGATAAAGCAGCGCTTGAAACTTTTTATGCTTGCGGAGTTAGAGTTTCTGAATTAATAAATTTAACAATTTCCGATCTTTTTTTAGACGAAGAAATTATTAGAGTTTTCGGAAAAGGCTCCAAAGAAAGATTAGTGCCGATCGGAAGCAGCGCAATAAATTGGATAAAAGAATATTTATTAAGGAGCAGGCCTTTGCTTGAAAAAAAATTGAAAAGCGGTAATTTTCTTTTTCTTAATAATAACGGAACAAAACTTTCTCGAATGGGCATATGGAAAATTGTTGACCGCTACGTTCGTGAAGCCGGCATTCAGAAAGAAGTTCACCCGCATACTTTCAGACATTCATTCGCAACACATTTACTGGAAGGCGGCGCCGACCTACGTGCAGTTCAGGAAATGCTGGGGCACTCGGATATTTCAACTACACAAATTTACACACACATTGACCGCGAATATATTAAACAAGTTCACAAAGATTTTCACCCAAGAGGATAACAAATTGTCAAACATTCACATAAGCGAAAAACTAATTTCATTCTTAACTTTTCTTCCGGTATTTTTTGTCTCGCTGGCTATTCATGAATTTGCTCATGCGTTTTCAGCATCAAAGCTTGGAGATAATACGGCAAAGAATTTAGGAAGGTTAACTCTTAATCCATTCAAGCATGCGGATATAATCGGGACGTACATTATGCCACTTGCATCTTTCTCCACCGGAATTGCACTAATCGGTTGGGCAAAACCAGTACCGGTAGATAGAAGAAATTTCAAAAACCATTTTCGCGACGACGCAATTGTTTCGTTTGCTGGTCCGTTTTCTAATTTCATTTTATCGTTAATATTTTTTATTTGCTTTTTAATCTTTGCAAAGATAAATGTTGAATACAAACAATACGTTTTGAATTTCTTTTGGTATGGAGTTTTTCTAAATATTTTTCTTTTCGCATTTAATCTTTTGCCAATCCCGCCGCTGGACGGTTCACACATTCTCTTTGATCTTTTCCCCAACAAAGTCACTGCAAAATTATTGAACCTCGGTATTTACGGTTCTATTATTTTAATGTTTTTTATATATAGTCCGTTGTGGTCATATTTTATGAAATTCATTAACTTAATATTAAGTTTGTTTGTAAAAACCGCAGGCTTTTTTAATGTTTAGTGCAAGAATTATTATTTTATTTTCAGCTTTTTTTTTCATTTGCGGGTGCGGAAATAAGGGCTCAAATAGTGCAGCTGATGATAACCAAGAATCAATTTCTGATGCAAAGCTTGCGTCAACTTTAAGTGATTTTTATTTCGTTGGAAAGATCGGAGAAAATCCAGGGCTTTATAAATTTAATGCTGAAAAAAAAATTGTTTCGCGATTTTGGTCAAATAAAAAAGAAAAGATTGTTGAACTTTCATATGCTCCAAACCGGAAAAATATTTTCTTTTTAACTGCCAGTGATTTTGGTAAGAAAGGTGTTTTCCCTTTCATTTCAAATGTCAAATTGTATTTGATAAATTTGGATTCTTCAAAAGTTAAACTCGTTAGAAAAATCGGCGGCGGACTACAAATTTTTACTACATGGACAACAGATAATACTTTCAAGATTATTTTAAATTCATTTGATAGAACCGTTGTAACTTATGTTAATCAACAAACATTTATTTTTAGTGAGTTTGGAAGAGAGCTTGTGAATAAATCAAAAATTTTTGACATAACTAAAGATGGTTATCCAAAACCCCCTGAAAAATTGATAAAAGCTTTTTCTCCAAAAAATGAATTTAGAATTATTTACAAAGATTCATCAATTACTTCGATTTATTTGAAATCAAAAAACAAAGAAACAGTAATTACTTCCGGGGAACAAAAGCTGAATCAAGTTGAATGGACATCAGATAATAAATTTGTAATTTTTTCCACAATAGATATTACCCCAAGAAATAAAACTTTGTACGACAAACTGCCGGACACTTCACAATTATTTGTTTACGATCTTAAGCAGAAAAAAATAATTAAAACCTTTAAAGGCGGAGGCATAAAGAATTTTTTCATCAATAATAATTTCTTGATATTCGATGATGGATTCGGAAAAAATTCTTCCATTCAAATTTATAATTACAAAACTCTTGAGCCTGTTCAATCTATAAAAATTAAAGGCGGATGCGGTTTAAGAAATGTTCCACAAATTCCGGATTACAGCGCATAGTGAAAACATATTTAAGAATATTAAAATACGTAACTCCTTACTGGAAACACTTAATCATTTCCATTGTTTGCACAATTCTATATGCAATTCTAAATGGACTCTCGGTTTATCTTACAATTCCGCTTCTTGATACTTTATTCCAGGAAAGCCAAAAACAACCTGCACAAATTACTCAGCCCTCAACAGTAGAAACTGCAACAGGCTTTCTTCCTGATTGGATTATAAAAATGGAAAGAGGCGTTACTGATACTTTCAACAATTTTGTTTTCAGCGGAGATAAGATTGACGCACTTTTTAAAATTTGTCTGCTGGTTGTATTTGCATTCTTGTTCAAAAATATTTTCGGTTATCTTCAGGCTTATTTTCTTTCTTATGTTGAACAAGGTTCAATGAAAGATCTTCGAGATGCTGCTTACAAACATCTTCATCAATTACCGATGAGCTACTTTAAGCAGGAACGGGTCGGCAATTTAATTTCACGAATTACGAATGATGTTAACGTTGTTCAGAACAGCATCTCAGCGGCTTTTTTAAATTTAATACGCGAGCCTTTAACAATAATAGTTTTCATCGGAATTGCATTAAGCATAAGCTGGCAGCTAACTTTGTTAGCATTTATCATTTTGCCGTTTTCAATGCTTATAATTGCCTGGATTGGTCTGAAGCTCAGAAAATATAGCTCTGCAATTCAAGCTAAGATGGCGGACATAACCAGCATTCTTCAAGAAACAATTTCGGGAGTTAAAATTGTAAAAGCATTTGGAATGGAAAATTACGAGAATAAAAAATTCACAAATGAAACTCACAGCTTTTTCAGAATGATGCTGCGAATAGTAAGAATAAGAAATGCTTCTTCTCCAATCACTGAATTTTTAAGCGTCATTGTCGGTGCGGTTATAATTTATTACGGCGGTGTTTTAGTATTACAGAATCAATCTCTTAAAGCCGCCGAGTTTATGGGATTTCTTTTTGCAATTTTCCAACTGATGCCGCCTATTAAAGAACTAAGTACAGTTAATAATCGAATCCAGGAATCAAGTGCGGCGGGCGATAGAATTTTTGAAATCCTAGACAACAAACCGGCTATAGTGGATGCGCCAGATGCAAAAGAATTGAAATGTTTTGATAATACAATTTCATTTGATCATATTTCATTTCATTACGATGATGCCGATGATCTTGTTTTAACTGATATTAATTTCTCAGTCAACAAAGGTGAGATAATTGCTCTTGTTGGCCCAAGCGGCGGAGGCAAATCGACTTTTGTAGATTTGATTCCGAGATTTTATGATCCTACCGGCGGTAAGATTTTAATTGATGGAAACGATATTAAAAAAGTAAAAATCCAAAACCTTCGTTCGTTGATGGGCATAGTTACTCAAGAAACAATTCTCTTTAATGAATCAATTAAAAATAATATTGCATACGGTCTTGGAGAATATCCAATTGAAAAAATAATTGAAGCTGCAAAAACCGCAAATGCACACAACTTCATTACAGAGCTTCCTGAAGGCTATGAAACCATTATTGGTGAACGCGGATTAAAGCTATCCGGCGGGCAGCGACAAAGAATTTCTATTGCAAGAGCGATTTTAAAAAATCCTGAAGTTATGATTTTCGATGAAGCAACCTCTGCGCTTGATAACGAATCGGAATTGTTAGTTCAGGAAGCAATCGAAAGAATGATGGTTAACAGAACAACTTTTGTAATTGCGCACCGGTTAAGCACTATTAGAAACGCTTCGCGAATAATAGTTCTGGATAGGGGAAAAATAATTCAAACCGGGACTCATGATGAGCTCATTCAAGATACAAATGGTTTGTATAGAAAATTTTACGAAATGCAATTTAGAGAAAGCTAATGGAAGTAAATCAAAAACAAATTAAAATAATCGACCGGCTAATAATTTTCTTTACCGTTTTGTTTCTGCTAAGTCTAACAAATTCAATTTTTGTAAATCAAATTGGTTACTTCGGATCTTTGGTCCTCATTTTAATTCGATACTTCCTCACAAAAGAAAATCAATTTAAGAAAACCGGGTTGGAATTAATTTTTGTATGGTTTCTTTTAGCAGAGCTTATGTCCGCAATTTTTTCCGGGAACAATCCGCAAGCTTATTTATATCTCAGCAAGCGAGCGTTGTTGATTCCATTAGTCTATACTGCAATTGCCGTAGCATTAGATGAAGAAAGAGTGAAGAAATATTTTAAAATATATATCGGCGCTTCTTTAATAACTGTTTTAATTTATTTATTCTTTTCATTTAAATATTACATCAATAATTTATACAACATTAAAGAATCTGGCCCATCACTTTTCCAGTATCCAATAACAGCAAGCGAAATTACCAGCTTTACCGTTTTGTTTTTATTTGCTTTTGCAATCAACGAAAAAACAAAACTGCTGAACAAAATTCTTTTAACTCTTGGATTTCTAGTTTCACTTGTTGCTCTTGTATCAACTTATAAAAGAACCGGGTGGATTGGCGTAGCCGCAGGAATTTTTGTAATTCTTTTATTGAAAAAACAATGGAAAGTTTTAATTCCTATATGCCTGGCTGTAGTTTTTTTATTTCTTTATTCTAAAAACATTAGCAGAGTAGAATTCTATAATTTCAATAATTCTAAATTGAAATTTGAACGGAGTGTGAAAACTAAAGGCTTTGCTTATAGCGCACTGGCAGACAGCAATAAAACTTATATAAGTGATTTTACCGAGGGAATATTAGTATACAAAGACACCTCATTAATTAAAAAGATTAAACTGCCTGCTCCAGTTTATTCACTAACCAAGTGGGATAATTATTTTGTAGCTTCATCGGTGGATACAAGATTTTTTCTTCTTCAAAAATCCGGCGATGATTTGAAAATCAAAAATGAATTTCTTACTGCAGGACTTACAATTTCTTATGCCGCTGCAAATAATTTTTTCTACACTGTGGATTTAGATAGCGGACTTACAATATTTAAAAATCCATTGAACTTATCTGATACGGTTAGATTAAGTAGCTACCATGGTTATACTGCGGTTTGTGTTGATTCAAATTATTTGGTAATGTTTCAAAGACCAAACACGTTGACAGTTTTAAAATTACAAAATGGTTTGCCGGTAAATGAATCTATAAATTATTCTGATAAATCCAACATTGATCGTTTCTTTTATATAGATAAGAAAATATTAGCATCAGATAAACAAGGTTTGAAGTTGTTTTCGATTGAGAATGATAGTTTAAGATTGATTGATCAGAATAAAACCATCTCAGGAATTTATACTTGGAATTTTTCTGATAATAGATTATTTGCTGCAAGCTCCAAAGGCAATTTTTATGAATTGCAATATCCGGTTGGAAATAATATAAAAATAATATTTAAAGATAAATTAAGTTCTCAACCGGAAAGCATTGCAAAAATTAATGATAATCTTGTTTTTACTTTTGCAAAAGAAAGCAGGTTGCTAAGCATTTTTGATTTTTATAATCCATCTAACAGAGTGCGAATAGAATTATGGAAAGCTGGTCTGAAAATGTTTCGGGATCACCCAATCTTTGGAGTGGGCGATATTGATTTGAGCCAAATGTATATCAAATACAAACACAATTATGATAAAGAAATTCAAGGCCACATGCACAATAACTTCGTTCATGAACTTGCAACATTAGGGCTGTTTGGATTTCTTGCATTTTGCTTTTTAATTATAAAAATTATTATTATCGACTTAAAAATTTATAGAGAGACAAAGGACAAACCATTTATTTCGTCATACGCACTGGGAGCTATTGGAGGTTTTTGTGCGTTCTTAGTTTCAGGTTTAACCGAATTTAATTTTGGCGATCAAGAAATAATTACTCTGGTGTGGTTTACCTTTGGTTTCAACTTAGCTTTATATTACTTTAGCAAAAAACAAATTAGTCAGACTAATATTTGATTATTAAAAAAGGACTATTTAATGGAAGTAAAAGAACAGCAGGAAATTTTAAACATTGCTGAAAATTTATCTTCACCACTGAACTATAATGTTCACGAAATTGCTATCATCCTTGCAGCCGGTCATGGGAAAAGGATAAAATCTCAAAGATCAAAAATGCTACATAAAATTTGGGGCGTGCCAACTGTTGAACGTGTTTATAATGCATGCAGAAACGGAAGTCATGATATTAATATTATTCTTGTCGTTGGTATAAAAGCAAAAGATATAATGGAAGTTGTCGGAAAACGCGAAGCTACAGAATTCGCATATCAGGCGACTCAAAATGGAACCGGCCATGCTGTTCAAGTTGCGTTGAAAAAGATTGATGAAAAATTATTTGACGGAATTGTTTATGTACTGCCCGGCGATATGGGCCTAATCGATGCTGCAACAATGAAACGTTTTCGTTCTGAATTTGTTAAAACGAATAGTGATATGATGGTGCTAACCGGAATTTTTGAAGGCAATTCAGAAGATAATTCTTATGGAAGAATAATACGCGTTAAAGAAAAAGATGATGCTGGTAATTCGTCTGATAAAGATTTCGGAAAGGTGATTGAAATTTTAGAGCACAAAGATATTCTCTCGCTTCCCGACAACACTCCTTATAAAGTAAAATATAACAAGC
>JAMCWE010000030.1 GCA_023475265.1 Bacteroidota bacterium | reverse complement strand
TTCGGAACAAAATGTCCATCCATAATATTCCCTTTTTATGTTCGAAATTAACAACCTTAGCGCCATTTAAAGATGCCATTCTTATAGCTTCAGTAATTTTTGCATTTGCAGTTTCCACCATATTCTTCACTGCAATATTCAAAGTCAAAGTGCTTCCTGCAAGCGTTCCATCTTCTAGGTATGCTTTCTTAGCACGCATATAAACTTTTTGATCTGCAAACTCATATTCTCCTTCATGCATTCCACCAGCTCTTATTGAATCAGAAACTAAAATTATTCCGTTAGCACCTTTTAGTTTTAACAGCAATTCCATTACAGCCGGATGAACATGTAAAGTATCAGCAATTAGTTCTATCTTCAATTCATTCCGTAAAAGCGAGCTCAAGATAATTCCCGGATGGCGATGATGAAACGGACTCATCGCATTAAAAATATGAGTTACATGAGCAGCGCCATTATCAATCGCAACTTCAATTTCATCGTAAGTTGCCATAGAATGTCCAATTGATAAAACCACTCCTTGTTGGGCTGCCGCACGCATAACTAAGGACGAGCCAGGCAATTCCGGCGCTATCGTCATAATTTTTATATATCCTTTAGAAGCTTCCCATAATTTATTCCACGATTGAACTGTCGGAGTCCATAAATAATTCGCGTTCATAGCCCCTTTGAATTGTTTATTCAGATAAGGACCTTCCATATGAATACCGCGAATATTTGAATTAGGATGGCTTTCAATATAATCTGCTAACCGTCTTAAATCTTTTAAAAGTAATTTTTCCGGCTTTGCAAATAATGAAGCAAGAACCGAAGTTGAACCATGCTGCAAAGAATAATTAGAAACCTTTTCAATGCTTTCTAAATTTTCATCAGCAAACCCAAAGCCGCCCCCGCCATGAACTAAAAGGTCTACGAACCCAGGACAAATCATTCTTCCGCTAACATCAATTATTTCAGTTTCATCAGGTATTTTAATATCATTTGATTTACCTAATTCTGAAATTTTGTTTCCATCAATAATTATTACTCCATTCTTAACAACTCTAAATGGTGTTATAATAGTTCCGCCAATTAATGCTAACCTTGTAATTTTTTTATTTTCGATCATTCTTTTCCTTAATAATATTTTTCAATTCAACCGCAGCAGCTGAAACGTTTTCAGTTTTAAATATTGACGACCCCGCAACAAACACATCGCATCCAGCATCTAACGCTGCTTTAATTGTTTTGTTATCAATACCGCCATCCATTTCTATTAGTAATTTTGATTTTAGCTTTTTTCTTAATTCAACAGTTTCTTTTACTTTCTTAAGTGAGTTTGGAATAAATCTTTGCCCGCCAAAACCTGGATTGACCGACATGATAAGAACTAAATCCACATATTCAGCAATATCTTTTAGAAAGTCTACAGGCGTAGAAGGATTTATCGCCACTCCAGCTTTTACACCTAACTCTTTAATTCTAGTTATTGTTCTATCTAAATGTATAACTGCTTCTTGATGCACTGTAATTGAATTGGCTCCGGCATTTACAAAATCTTCTAAATATTTGTCAGGATTTTCTATCATTAAATGAACATCTAAAGGAAGCTTAGTAACTTTCCGCGCAGCTTTAACTACCAACGGACCGAAACTTAAATTCGGAACAAAATGTCCATCCATAATATCGCAATGAATCCAATCAGCGCCGGCAATTTCTACTAATCGGATTTGTTGTGAAAGATTTGATAAGTCTGCTGCTAAAATTGAAGGAGCTAAAAATGCCATCAGTTTTCCATGTTAGGATGTTGATTATCAGGTTCGGTTGCTTTTGTTACAAAAAGATCAATTGAATCGCCGGGATTTACTTTATTCCCTTTGCTTGGATATTGATCAAGAACAGTATTTGGTAATAATGAGAAAGACGGTTGATAATTTATTTTTCCAACTTTTAGTGAACTATCTGCTAAAACTTTTTCTGCATCGGAAAGTGATTTACCAATTAAGTTTGGAACTGTTATTGTTCCAATTGATTGTCCAATGCTTAAAGAAACTCCAACTGAATCACCTTTTTTTAATGGTGTTCCAACTGCATATTGTTGATCGAAAATCATATTTAAAGGATTTTCTGAAGCAACAGAATCTATTCTTCCCAAGTATAAACCTAATCTCTCCAAAGAAAATCTTGCATCTCTTAAAGATTTACCTTTCAATAAAGGAACAGAAACTGTAGGTTCACCGCCGCTCACAAATAAATAAATTCTGCGCCCGGTTTTTACAGTTTCATTTGCATTTGGCCGCTGATAAATTATTGTTCCCCGCGGAAATTTCTCGTCATAAGTTGTATCACTGACAAGTGGTTCAAGATTATTATCTTTTAGAATTGTTATTGCATCTGCTTCTTTCATGCCAACAACTTTTGGAACTTTTAACTCAGGAGAATTTACATACCACGGCATAACGACTACATTCATTAACCATACAAATACAATAAATATACCTACGGCAATTAAAAACTTCTTAAAAAATGGCTTATGTATTAGATTTTTCATCGTTTCAAATATATCAAATGCTAATTTCTTAAACAACAAAAGTGAATTCACAATGTTCATTTGCTGTTACTTAAATCAATGTTGCTTTATTTTTTCATTATGAAAAAAAATAAAATTGATTTATATTTGATTAATTATAAACAGGAGATAGCCAATTGTATTTCAAAAATAATTTTTCTGTTTTTTTGCAGCATGCCTAAAAAATTTTTTTCCTTCAACTATTTAATACGAGGTTAAGTGATGTTCAAAAATCACCCTAAGGGATTATACGTCTTATTCTTTACAGAAATGTGGGAACGCTTTGGTTACTATTTAATGGTAGGAATTTTACTTCTTTATCTTACCGATACTACAACCGGTGGAAAGGGATTTGATGTTAAAACAGCCGCTGATATCGTCGGTTCATTTATTGCGCTCGTTTATTTAACACCATTTATCGGCGGTTTGATTGCTGATAGATATCTTGGATATTTAAAATCAATTTATCTTGGCGGTAGTTTAATGGCGTTAGGATATTTTGGTTTGTCATTTCCCGGTGACACTGCTTTATTTATTTCTCTAAGTTTAGTTATCATCGGAAACGGATTCTTTAAACCAAATATTAGCACAATCCTTGGAATTATTTATAACAAAGAAGAATTAAAACCGTTGAAGGATAATGCTTATAATATTTTTTATATGGGGATAAACATCGGAGCTTTGGTTTGTAACTTTGTGGCTGCTTATTTGAGAAATAAATATGGCTGGGGTTATGCTTTTTCAGCAGCCGGAGTTGGATTAGTAATTGGTCTTTTATGGTTGTCTTCAGGATTAAAACATGTAAAATTTGCTGATATAAAAAAGCCCATGGAAAAAGAAGACATGCCTATGATGAAAATTTTCTTATATGTTTTTCTTCCGGCAATCATTTTTGCATTAATTGGCTGGATGATTCCGGAAATTTTCGGATCCAAATCCAATGACGCTTTTATTTTTGCTTGTGTACCAATTATATCTTTTTATATTTCACTTTGGGTTAGAGCCAGAGGTCAAGATAAAAAAAGCATTGGCGCTTTGCTTTTCATCTTTACTATTTCAATTATCTTTTGGACAATTTATAATCAAAATGCTACTGGCTTAACTATATGGGCTCAAAGTTATACAAATCGTGAAATTTCACCTGCGCTGGAAAAACCTGCAAACGCAATTGATATGCTTCAAAGTGTAAATACAAATCCGCATTTAGTTCCGAAGGTAGATAAATATTTAAGAACAATAACCGATAGCAGTGGTCAAATGGTAATGGTTAATGGCCCTGATCCGTATTTCGAAAATTTACCTAAAAACCAATGGCCTCAGGATGGTAAAAATATAAAATTAGCAAATGCCGAATTATTTCAATCTATAAATCCTTTCTTTATTATTTTATTTACACCAATGTTAGTTGGTCTCTTTACATGGCTAGCTAAGCGAAAGAAAGAACCATCAACGGTGGGTAAATTCGGTTATGCATTATTTATTTCGGGACTTTCATCATTAGTAATGGTATTTGCAATTATGTCAGTCCCGTCAGTTTACACACACAAAACTGCCGCATTCTGGCTTTTTATTACTTATGGAGTTTTCACAGTTAGTGAATTATTTTTGAGCCCTATTGGACTGTCACTTGTTTCAAAGCTTTCACCTGCAAGAACCACAGCTTTAATGATGGGAGGCTGGTTTTTGTCTACATCTTTAGGCGGAAAAGCAGCCGGTATTCTTGCAAGTTACTGGGATAGCTTCACTGATAAATCAATGTTCTTCCTTGTTCTTGTTATCGCAGCTTTTATTGGAGGTGTTTTAATATTTTCAAGGATTAAATCATTAGATGCAATAGTTAAAGCAAAGACAGGTTCTGCTACTTAATGATATTCTTTTATAACTGAAGGGTTGGATTTTTATCCAGCCCTTTTTTTATGTCCGGATTTCTATAAATTTTAGATTATGTATAAAAATTATTTTTTTCTAAACCGTTTTGTAATTGAAGCAAATTTGATTCTAAAAGATTCGATTATCAATTCTATTTTCTCTCAAGAAAAGGATAAATTAATTATTCAAACTGAAAATATAAAAGGTGAAAAGTTTGTTGAGATCTCTGTAAACCCTAGTTTTCCTTATATCACTCTTAAGGATAAATTTAACAGGGCAAGGAAAAATAGTATTGATATTTTTGAAGGACACTTCCCTTCCAGGATTTATTCATTGGAGATTGCAAAAGATGATAGAATTATAAAATTAGAAACTGATATTGGTAAAATTTATTTTGCGATACGCGGCAAATACACAAACGTATCCTTAATTGACAAGAATGATAACGTAGATCATTTTAAAAATATGCCGGAAGATTTTTCTGAAGATGAATTCGCTAGAGAAATAGGATCGAAAATTTTCACTTCAAAATATAATTTCCCGGAAATTAATATTAAGAATAAAACTGAATTCTTAAATGAAATTAAAAAAGAATTTCCATTTATCGGGAAAGAAATTTTAAATGAACTCAACAGAAGAGCTGCCGATATTCCGGATAATGATAAAGTGTCAATATTAAACAATATCATAAAGGAAATTGAAGAAGAAAAATCAATAGTTATTTTCGATAATCAAACTCACGAAGTAAATATTTCAGTTAATCCTCTTAAAATATTTCCGGGGAAAGAAATAAAATCTTTTGAAAATATTATATCAACACTTAACTATTTCATATATAAAAAATATTATTTTGAAGATGCTAAATTAAAATTTAGGAAAATCCGGAAACATCTTGACAATGAATTACAAAAAGTAACATCTAAACTTAATAGTTTAAAAATATCAATTGATAGAGGCAGTAAAGAAGATGAATATAAGAAGATCGGGAATCTTCTTCTTATAAATTTAAATTTAATTCATGCTGGATTTGAAAGTGTTGATGTCCAAGATATTTATTCTGAAAACCAGTTAATAAATATTAAATTAGATAATTCGCTTTCTCCTAAAAAAAATATCGATAAATATTTTGAGAAAGCTAAAAATGATAAAATAAAACTTGAAAAGTCGAAGGAACTTCATAAAGAACTGGTTAGGCAATTCAAACATTTGAAAAATATTGAAGAAAAATTTCTAATTTCTAAATCAACAGAAGATTTTGATTTAATTATGAAAGAATTAAAGATTAAAGAGACTGAAAGGGTAAATAAGAAAGATGACATTCAAGATAAATTCAAGCATTATATAATTGAAGAAAAATATCATGTTTATGTCGGCAAGGATAGCAAGAATAATGATCTATTAACCACACAATTTGCAAAACAAAACGATTATTGGTTCCATGCTAGAAGTGTTCCTGGCTCTCATGTTGTTTTACGAGTAGAAAATAATAAAGAAATTATTCCCAAAAATATTTTAAAGAAAACTGCTTCATTAGCCGCCTATCATAGCAAAGCAAAAACCAGCGGATTAGCTCCGGTATCATATGCGCAGAAAAAATATGTAGTTAAAAAGAAAGGAATGGAACCAGGCAAAGTTGCATTATTAAAAGAAGATGTTCTCATTGTAAAGCCCGAAATTCCAGCTGGCTGCGAATATATAATTCATGAATAAACCAAAATCATCATTCTATAATCTTCACTAAAATATTTTTAAAAATATTTCTTAACTCTTATTGACAATTACCATATATTAGTTACGAATTATTAGAAATTATATTTAAACTTTTGTTAATAGTTAATTTGTAATTTCTTTTAATTAAAATAATTCTAATTAACACATTTAATACCAATTAGAATTATTTTTTTATAATTGATACTGAAAGTGAATTCAAAATAATTTAAAATATAATTGGCTTAAACCAAAACTTAATTCACTAATTCACAACCACTGTAAGGGAGAAAATTTATGGTTGATAGTATCTGTCTCTTTGAAGGTCTTTATTATACACGGCTTTTGCCTTTAGTATATTTTAGACCGGTTTATGATCTAAGGTGCGGTATATTAACTTTGCGGGAAAAAGTAATACTTCAGTTTCCGGATATCCCTATCTCACTCCATAGTCGCGGTTATTTAAGCGACACTTTACAACAACAAAATCCGACTTTTAAAGTAAATCAAATTATAGGAAAAAGCTGTTTGCTTATAAATGGAAGAGTAATTGTTGATGAAAATTTTAGAAATAAAATTTCGCTTGATGGGAATGACACTTTATATGTTAAAGGTGATACCATTATTGCAGCAAAAGTAAGTGGTTCCAAATTGGATGCTATAAAACATCAGCTGACAGATTTATTTACTCTTTCAGATTTTAATGACCTTGTGAAAAAAGAAGTTGATGTTGATGTTATTAACTATCCGTGGGATTTAATTTCCAATAATGGAAAACAATTAGTTGCGGATTTTAAAAATCTTACAAAGGATGTTAAAGGAAATAAAATCAAAGGTAAAGTTTATGATGGAGTTTACCTTCTAAACAAAGATAATATTTTTATTGATGAAGGAAGTAAAATAAAACCAGGAGTTGTTCTAGATGCTGAAGGAGGACCGATTTATATTGGTAAAAATGCAACAGTTTATCCGAACGCAACTATTGAAGGTCCGGCATTTATTGGAGATCAATCAAAAATAAAGATTGGTGCAAAAATATATGAAGATACTAGTATCGGTCCGGTTTGTAAAGTTGGCGGTGAAGTTGAAGCATCAATCATTCATGCATTTTCCAATAAACAACATGACGGTTTTTTAGGTCATTCATACTTAGGTATGTGGGTTAATCTTGGTGCTGATACTAATAATAGCGATTTAAAAAATAATTACGGAAGTGTAAAAGTTATTATTAACGGAGAACAAGTTGACAGCGGTTCAATGTTCGTCGGATTAACTATGGGTGATCATTCGAAAAGTGCAATTAATACTATGTTCAATACCGGAACTGTCGTGGGTGTTTCCAGTAATATTTATGGCGGCAGTTTTCCTAGTAAATATATTCCTTCATTTTCATGGGGAGGTTCCGAAGCTCTTACTAGCTATGATCTCGGTAGAAGCATTGAAGTTGCAAAGAGAGTTATGGGAAGAAGAAATATCGAACTAACAGAAATTGATGAAAGGTTATTTAGAAAAATATTTGATCTCACAAAAGAAGAACGTAGAAAAAGAGGTATGCCTAATTAATTTTATGCTGTTATATTTGAATTATAATCGATAGACATTTTTAATTCAGATATGACAAATAATAAAAATAAAAACTTAAAATAAAAGGAGTAATTATGCGTTTAATTATTCAACCCACTTATGATATGATATCTAAATGGGCTGCAAATTATGTTGCTAGCAGAATTTTAGAATTCAATCCAAATTCAAAAAAAAGATTTGTTCTAGGTTTACCAACCGGTTCATCCCCGATTGGCATGTATAAAGAATTAATTAAACTTAATAAACGCGGCGTCGTTTCTTTTAAATATGTTACTACATTTAACATGGATGAGTATGTTGCGTTAGCTGAGGATCATCCGGAAAGTTATCATTCATTTATGTGGAATAACTTTTTTAGTCACATTGATATTGACAAGAATTTTGTAAACATATTAAATGGCAACGCAACAGATCTTGAGAAAGAATGTATTGACTATGAAAAAAGAATAAAAAATTCCGGTGGTATAAAATTATTTGTAGGTGGAATTGGCCCGGATGGGCACATCGCTTTTAATGAACCAGGTTCTTCCTTAGGATCATTAACAAGAGTAAAAACTTTAACGATGGATACTATTATTGCTAATTCAAGATTCTTTGATAATGATATAAACAAAGTTCCTAAAACAGCACTTACAGTTGGTGTAAAAACTGTTCTTGATGCTGAAGAAGTTATGATCTTAATTAGCGGCCATAACAAAGCACGTGCTTTAGCGAAAGTTGTTGAAGAAGGTGTTAACCATATGTGGACGGTAAGCGCATTGCAATTACACCCAAAAGGAATTATTGTTTGTGACGATTCGTCGACTTATGAATTGAAAGTTGGAACTGTTAAATATTTTAAAGACATCGAAGCAGCGAACCTTGATCCCAAGAGCCTCTTAAAGTAAGAAAAAAGAGCCATTGCTTAGGAATCCCTCCAACGAAAAACTTTCGTCGTTTCCTAAACAAATGGCTCTAAATATTTTCTTTAATTTGGTCAACAACATTTAACTAATTACAAGTAATATGCCGAGGCCTTTTCATTGAAATTATTAGGATTATTTCATTTAGAAGAAAGGATTCAATCTACTATTGAGAAAACGAATTAATTTAGCACAACAAAAAATAGTCTTTGGGATAAAATATTTTTTAAATTAATTCATTTAATATTTCAACAAAAACTGATTTCCCAATATTGATCATTTTATCATCCGGTAAGAATTTAGGATTATGCAATCCATGGTGTTCCCCCTCTGAAGTTCCAAGCCATAACATAAAAGATGGAAATTTATGAGAGAAGAAACCAAAATCTTCGCCAGTCATTTTATAACCGCAATCAACAAAATTAAATTTTCTGGAAAGCGTGTGTGAAAGTTTATCATATAATATAGGATCAATAATAACTTCCGGATATTGAGCACCTTTTTCTGATTTTATGTTTACGCCGGTAATTTTTTCAATGCCCATTAAAATGTTTTCAATTTTTGAATAAAATTTTAATAATTCTTTGCTGCTTAATCCTCTCATTGTTCCTTCTAATCTTGCATAACCTGGAAGAATATTTCTGATTTCTCCAGCAGTAATTTTCCCTGCGCCAAATACAAACGGTTTTGAAATATCTTTCGGAAGTTTATCTATCGAATCCAAAAATAAACGTAAAGCGTTGAATGCATTTTTACCTTCTTGTGGAAATGCGACGTGAGAATTAACTCCATTAAAATCTATATTTATTTCTAAAGAAGAAGCAAATAAAACGCCATTTGTACTTGCTACAGTTCCAATTGAATATTCATCTGTAACATGAAGGGCAAACGCATTTTTAATATTATATTTTTTAAATATTCCGGTGTTATAAAATTCCATTGCACCGCCGCTTTCTTCAGCCGGCTGGAATAAGAATAATATATTTCTTTTTATTTTATTTTTAAGAACATGCTGAAGAAAACTGAAAAGAATTGCAGTATGCACATCATGTCCGCAAGCGTGCATAAAATTATTTTTTGATTTGAAAGCTATTTCATTTTCCTCTTTAATTGGAAGCGCATCAATGTCAGCCCGGAAGAGCAAATATTTATCATCGTTTACTTTATAATCAACAATCAACCCGGTTTTATATGGAGTAATAATCATTAACTTATTTGAATCAGTTAAATTTCTAATGCTTTCAATCAATAACTTGGTAGTATTAATTTCATGAAAAGATAATTCCGGATTTTGATGAAGTTTATGTCTTAAAGCTATAGGATTTATTGGCATAATAAATAATATTTTGATCCAAAATATTTATAGTTCGAAAGAATCGATAAGAGCTTTTACCGCTTTGTCTTTATATTTTTCTTCAACAAGGCAAGAAATTTTTATCTCTGAAGTTGTAACTAATTTAATCGGAATTTTCTCCAAAGCTTTAAAATATTTTGAAGCAACACCACTGCTTGATTTCATTCCGATACCGACGATTGAAATTTTAGAAAACCCTGAATGATAATTTATATTAAATCCTTTCATGTCTTTAAGAATCTGAGAAAGTGCTTTTGCAACGTGTGATTTTTTCTCTTCGATAATTGTAAAAGCAATATTCAATCCAGTGTTGCTGATAACAGAGATCATATCAACGTTTAATCCCTCTTTAGCAACCTTTTCAAATATCTGCTGAACCAAATTATAATCCAGCGGAAGATTTGATAGTGTAACTTGAGTCTGATTATCCATAACACTTAGTCCTGAAACAACAGGTTGTTCGATATTTTTTTTCATTACGTAACTTCCCTCCTCGTCGGAAAATGTTGAACCACAATAAATAGTAATTCCAAATTTTTTAGCTATTTCTACAGATCTGCTGTGCAATACTTTTGCACCGAGGCTTGACATCTCAAGCATTTCATCGTAAGTAATATATTTTAATTTTTTAGCCGCCGGATGTATTCTTGGATCTGTAGTGAAAATGCCAGCCACATCACTGTATATTTCACATTTGGCATTTAGAGCCGCGGCAACAGCAACTGCTGAAGTATCTGAGCCTCCTCTGCCTAAAGTTGTAATCTCTCCTTCCTCTGTAATTCCTTGAAAGCCCGTTACGATTATTGCGTCATTATCTTTAAAAAGATATTTAATCTTTTTGGATTTTAAATTTTTTATTCTTGCTTGTGTAAAGTCGCCGGTGGTAACGATGCCAGCTTGAAAAGCATTTAATGATTTACTTTTTTTTCCGATATCATTTAATGCCAACGAAAGTAAAGATGCTGAAACTTGTTCACCGGTTGTAAGCAGCATATCCAATTCTCTGGGCACAATATTGTGTGTAATTTCTTTTGCCAATTTTATAAGATTATCGGTCGTTTTTCCCATAGCAGACACAACAACTACAAGCTTTGCTCCTTCATCGATTTTTTTTGAAATTCTTTTCGCTACATTTTTAATTTTTTCTGTATCTGCAACAGAACTACCGCCATATTTTTGAACAATAATTTTCATATAATTTTATAAAATATTTTAATTTATAATTTTCTTAATTCATCAATCAATTGAGTTTTGCTTTTTGTTTTTTCATCGACTTTCTTAATCATCTTAGCTGGAACACCAGCCATGACTGAGTATGGTTCAACATCTTTTACAACAACTGAACCAGCCGCAATTACAGCGCCCTTCCCTACTCTAACTCCTTCAAGAACAACTGCATTTGCACCTATTAAAACATCATCCTCAATTATTACTGGAGTTGCACTTGGGGGCTCTACTACGCCGGCTAATACAGCACCCGCCCCAATGTGACAGTTATTCCCAACTATTACTCTTCCGCCAACTACAACATTCATATCAATCATAGTTTTCTCGCCAATAACAGCGCCAATGTTGATAACTGCGCCCATCATAATTACGCAATTGTCACCAATCTCAACCAAATCTCTTATTATAGCGCCAGGTTCGATTCGCGCTTTGAATTTAGTCAAATCAGATAATGGAATTGCGGAGTTCCTTCGATCTATTTCTATTTTATATTTTTTTATGAATTGCTTATTACTTTCATAAAGTTTTATGAATTCATTATGCTCACAGAATAAAATTCCAAACTCTTTATTACCGAAGAAATCAAGTTCTTGAAAATTTATTTTATCCAATTCACCTTGAAGAAAGATTCTTGCCGGTGTTTTCTTCTCTGAATTAGCGATGTAATTTATTATTTCATACGAATCCATTTTTATCCTTTGATGAATAATTTTAAAATTATTTTTCCGAAATTAACTTCCGAATACAACTTCGCGAAAAGAATAAAATCCATTTTTCTTTTTTAATGCAAATTCTGCTGAAAGCAATATTCCTTCTGCAAAAGTTCTTCTGGAAGTTGCATGATGAGTGATGGACAGAACTTCTCCTAATCCGCCAAAATAAACTGTATGATCACCGGGAACATTCCCTAATCTTAAAGAAGAAATATTGATCGGTTTATCTTTAAAAATATCATTAATCATTTTTGCAGTTCCGGATGGTTTATCCTTTTTAAATCTATGATGAGTTTCTGATATTTCAACATCCCAATCAGGAAGTTTTTCTTTTGCCATTTCAGTTAATTTTAAAAATATTTGAATACCGATTGAATAATTATAACTTTGCACAACCGGAACAGTCTCGGCTAATTTTTTCAAATCAGAAAACTGTTTATCACTCAATCCAGTGGTTGCGACAATAAATGGGATTTTATATCTATCAGCAATTGAAATACTTTTTGAAAATACTTCAGGCAGCGAGCAATCTATTAATACTTCAGGCTTATCGTTATAGATTTCGCCTTCAATATCATACTGAAAGACGAGTTGATATCCTTTTTCATTAAAAACATTTCTAACCTCGCTTCCAAGTCTCCCGGAAGAACCCATTAAACCGTATTTAATTATTTTTTCCATTTATTGATTCGGTTTTGATATTTAAGAAGGAATCTTTTTCATTTCTTCATCTAGAATTATTTCAGTCTTCTTTGAAATAGGAATTAATGGTAGTCTTAAAATATTTTCACATAAACCTAACTTACTCATTACATATTTTATTGGCATCGGGCTCGTCTCAATAAAAAGAGCATTCATCATGCTCAAATATTTATTATTTAATTTTTGTGCAAATGAAAAATCATTTTTAAAAATTGAATCGGTAATTTGTTTGAGTTCTTTCGGATAGGCATTCGAAAAAACGGAAATAATACCAGCCCCACCAAGTGCCATTATCGGAAGCGTCTGATCATCATTACCTGAATAAACTAAGAAGTCCAGAGGTTTAATAGACATAAGATGAGCAATTTGTGAAATGTTTCCGCAAGCTTCCTTTACTCCAATCACATTTGAGCATGCTTCATTAATTTTAATTATAGTTTCAGGCAGCATATTCATTCCGGTTCGTGACGGAACATTATAAAGTAAAATCGGAAGAGTTGTTCTTTCTGAAACATATTTAAAATGTTCAATTAAACTTTCTTGGGTACCCTTATTATAATATGGATTAACAATTAATAATCCATTTGCTTTCAATTCTTCTGCAACTCTATTTAGCTCGATGACATGTTTAGTATCGTTTGTGCCTGTGCCGATCATTATTTCTGCTTTACCATTTACCTCTTCAATAACTGTTGAAATAATTTTTTTTCTTTCATCAAGATTAATTACCGGAGATTCTCCGGTTGTGCCAAGGACAATTAACGCATCTACACCGCCGTCAATTTGATGCCGGCATATTTTTTTTAATGCTTGATAATCAACATTATAATCTTGATTAAACGGAGTTATAATTGCTGTACCAACTCCTCTAAACATTCATTTAACCTTTCAAAAAGTTTAGAATAATATTTTAATTAGGACCCGCATTTTAGGAATAAAGAAAAAACAGAATTCAAATTTTATCGCAATAATTAAATTCTTTATTCTCTAAATACAATTTAATAAAATTCCTAATAAATCTATTTTATTTGCGTCATATTTGTTAAAAACCTCAGGTAGAAATAAAAAATTTATAAGAGGGAATAGAATTATTTGAAGAGTTTAGAATTATGTAGTAATTTAGCCGAGGTCTTTGTGAAAAATATTGCGCCTGTAGCTTAATTGGATAGAGCATCTGACTACGGATCAGAAGGTTCGGGGTTCGAATCCCTGCAGGCGCACTGAGTTATTAATTTATCTCATCATTTTAACAACCAATTTACAAAAAGTATTATCCGGTTAATAAACAAAAGAAACTTACCATTTTAAACTACGCTCTTAATTACACAATCAAAATGGATAAAAAATATTTTAAGATTAATGGAATGCCTGTATAAGCTTATATCAACATTATTCAAAATTAATTGGATATTCCGCAAAAAATGTGGTACCATTTTCCTCTGAAGAATTAAAATAAATTTTACCTTTCAAATATCGTTCGGTAATTAATTTCATACTATACGTGCCAAGTCCTCTGCCTACACCTTTAGTCGAGAAAGAACGCTGAAATATTTGATACTGTGTTTCCATCGGAATAAAGCCTGGATTGTGTACAAAGAATTGAATTTTATTATTTAAAAGATTACAACCGATCTTTATTTTTTTTTCAACAGTTATTGATTCCAAAGCATTTTTTATCATATTGCTTAATACTCTTGAAATCAATATCTCGTCGCTTATAAACTCAATTGATTTGAAATCATTGTCAACTTCAATTACCTTTTCTTCTGAAATACTTTGATTTTTATAGAGATTTATCAAATCGTTTATAATTTTTTTTGAATTACAAAATTGAAGATTAATAGCTAGTTCTTGGTTTTCAGCTAACATAAGATCTCTTTGAGCTTTAATTTCTTCCAATAATCTAAAAACTAATGCGGAAGCTATAGGTTCCATTTCCTTGATTTCTTCAAAAGAGGAATCATTCAACAAATTTACGTAACTCTTTAAACCATTTGCGGTATTCAATACATCATGGAAAAAAATTCTTTCTAATGCTAATCTTCTTTTTTCATGACTAATATCAACAAAGGTAAAAACAGAATAAACCTGTCCATCTATATTTAGAGGTTTTGCCCAAACTCTTAAATCGAGAGCTTCATTTGTTTCCTTTTGAATTATTCTACATTCTTGAACATCTTCTTCTCCTTTTAATGATGAAAGAATAACTTTTAATGCACCGCATGTTGTACAAAATTCTGTTGTTCCACACCCTTCCGGATTTATAAAAGCTCGCTGGCAATTAAGTACTTCACCAGGTCGTTTACCGTAAAATGAATCGTCGTTAACTTTTGTTAATAAATTTTTAAATGCTTGATTTGAATATACAATTTGTCTTTGCTGATTTAATACGACAAGATAATCCGGGGTGGAATCCAATATTTCAGTAAATAAATTTTTTTCAGAAAAGCTTTTCTTTTGAAAATTAAAATCTTCAATTGACAACCTATTCTTAATTTCAATGATCGGTTCATTTTTTTTATTATCCATATCAGGATTCCTGAAAATAATTAAAATATTTTTTAATAATATAACTAATAATATGTTATGTAAAAATTATACCTTAAATAGGTTTTGCTTTTACATTTAGAGTCATAATTGAACACGTTTCTAAGGTTTCACAATTTTCTCATAACTATCAAAACAGATTTTTTAAATGACAATGATTTTTTTGTTGTCTTATAATTAAGAGATTGAAAAGAAAGAATATTTAAAATTATATTGAATTATGGTTTTGAAAAAAATAAGTTTAATTAATTTTTAATAGTGCTGCAAAATAATATTGAATTTCTTTATTATCTTCTAAATATTATATCATATTAAATTTAATTTTATCATCTTTCAGTCAAATTTTTATAATTAGTGAAGGTGAAATTATGTACTATATATTATTTTATAAAACAATTGAAAACTATATTGAAAAACGGGTACCGTTTAGGGAAAGTCATTTAGCTTATGCTTCGGCTGCACATAAACGTGGCGAATTAGTTTTTGCTGGTGCGCTTGCTGAACCGGCAGACAGTGCAGTATTAGTTTTCAAAGTGGATAAACCTTCCACTGTTGAAAAATTTGCAAAACATGATCCATACGTATTAAATGGATTAATTACTGAATGGAAAATAAGACCATGGTCTGTTGTTATTGGAGGCTAAATTTTTTCTGATGTTAAAAATCCCAATTATTTTTTTATGAAATTTGGAACCTTTCAGTAATTTTATTTTCATTTAGCTATCCATAGCTAAATTAATTTATCTTTGTTTGATGAGTGTAAAATTTGTTCAATAAGATTAATCAAATCGCTTTTTTCAAACGGCTTGGCTAAATAATGTGTTAACCCTATAGATAAAAAATATTCCTTATCGCTATGCATCGCATAAGCTGTTAATGCAACAATCGGAATATTTTCATATCCGCTGATGTTTTTAATTTCTAATGTTGTTTCAACTCCGCTTTTTCCATAGCCAAGATTTATGTCCATTAATATTAAATCGTATTTTTTGTTTTTAACCAATTCAATTGCATCTTCACCTTTTTCGACACAATCTAGTTCATATAAGCCTTTTAAAAATCTTCGTGTAATATTTATTGATCCTGAATCATTCTCAACTAAAAGAAGGCGGGCAAGATTTGGTTTAATATTTCCTTCCTTCCCAATTATTGTTTTCGGAAATTCCTTTTGAAATATTTTAGATTCAAATTCTATTTCATCCGGTAAGCACGATTTAAATCTAACTGAAAAAACCGATCCCCTGCCGAATCTGCTTTCAACGGA
Organism: Bacteroidota bacterium; assembly: GCA_023475265.1. GTDB lineage: Bacteria > Bacteroidota > Ignavibacteria > Ignavibacteriales > Ignavibacteriaceae > FEN-1297. Next base: position 29,512 of record JAMCWE010000030.1, on the reverse strand, counting down.
TATTTTACCATGCATCATTTCAACATATTTTTTTGTTATGGTTAAACCCAATCCGCTTCCCTCAAATCTCCTTCCAATGCCTTCACTCACTTGCCTGAATTCTTCAAATATTATTTCAAGACTTTCTTTCGGTATTCCAATACCTGTATCAATTATATTTAATACAGACCAATTTTCTTCTTCAATATAGTTTTTTGTTATTTCAACAATTATCCCGCCTTTCTCAGTATATTTGATAGCATTTCCAATTAGGTTTTCAACGATTTGATCGTAAAGATTTGAATCAAGCAGCGATAAAATTGAATCTTCACGAGCTGAAAATTTTATATATAAACCTTTTTGTTCTGCTAATATTGATAACCTCTCTATTATTTCCTTTGACTCTGAAACTAAATTAATTTTTTTAAATTTTAATTCTATCTTTCCGGATTCAATTCTTGATAAATCTAAAATTGAATTTATTGTTTCCATTAATCTTCTGCCTGAACTAACAATTCCTTTCAAAAAAAGATATGGGTCTGCATTTTCTAATTCATCTAATACAAGCTGAGCATACCCCAAAATAGCTACCATCGGAGTTCTAATTTCGTGGCTCATGTTGTTCATAAAGTTACTCTTCATGCGGTTCATTTCTTCTGCTTTTTCTTTAGCAATAATCAAACTGTTTTCATAATTTTTTCTTTCGCTTATATCTCTAAATATACTAAGCAGTAGTGTCGGCTGTCCTTTAATTTCAATATATGAATTTGATAATTCGACCCATATCTTTTTTTTATCTATTAAATTTATTTCCGTTTCTAATTTTGGCTGTACAGTATGGTTATGAAATATATATTTATATTTTTCAAGAGATTCATGATCATTCTCAGAATTATATATTACGTCAAATCTCTTACCCTCTAATTCCTCTCTTGTCCTATTCATCATTTTGCAAAACGCACGGTTAACTCTTACTATAATTCCGTTTTCATCGCATAACCTCATTGCATCAAAAGAATTTTCCCAGACTGATCGAAATTCCGCTTCTGATTTTAACCTTTTTTTTATTCCTTCTATTTTCTTTGTTACATCAATTATCATAAAAATAAGAAATTTTGGTTTTCCTGAACTATCTAATAATGGTGCTACTCGAATTTCAGTGTAAATAATATTTTTATCTGCACGCATCAATCGGATTTCTTGATCATCAATCACATCTCCCTCATTTGCCCTTATTAAATTTGAATTCGCTTTTTCTAAATCTTCGGGGAAAATAAATTCAAATACATTTCTGTTTTTTAGATTATGCACATATTTTTCTCCTATTAAATTTGCGCCTTGTTTATTGCTGAATAATATATTGCCGCAGGCGTCTATCAAAACAATAGCTTCCGGTGAAGTTTCAACAAGTGCTCTGTATAATTCTTCGCTTTCTTTCAATTTATCTTTTGCGATTTTTCTTTCTCTGCGAATAACTGCCTCTCGAAGCTCACGTTTAATAGCAGGAACAAGCCTTGCCAAACTATTCTTCATTACATAATCATTAGCCCCTGACCTCATAGCATCAACCGCAATTGATTCTCCAATTGTACCTGAAACAATTATAAACGGAAGGTCTTCATCAAATTCTCTTACGATCTTTAAAGCATCTAAACCTGAAAAACCCGGCATAACATAGTCTGATACAACTATATCCCAATTTATTTTTTTAAGCGATTCTTTTAATAAATCAGCGGACGCAACTATCTCGTTATTGATTATATAATTTGCTTTTTGTATTTCTCTGAGAACTAGTAAAGCATCATCATTGCTGTCTTCAATTACAAGAATATTTATTTTGGTGTTCATATTTATCCTAAATTTTGTGGTAGTTCATTTAACCGCAGCCAATATTTACCAATCTCTTTTATTGTATCGACAAATTCTTCAAATCGAATAGGTTTTCTGATATAGCTATTAGCTCCTAGAGAATAAGCATTCAAAACATCCTTTTCTTCCTTTGAAGAAGTTAATATTACCACCGGCACCAATTTGGTTCTTTCGTGCGTGCGAACAACCTGCAATACTTTTAACCCTGCTACTTTTGGTAATTTCAAATCAAGCATAATTAATGCGGGCATTTCATTTGGGTTTCTATTTGAAAACCCGCCTGTACATAATAAATAATCGATCGCTTCTTTCCCGTCATGCACAACTCTTAATGGATGCGGGAAGTTACTACTGCCAAAAGCTCGTAATGCTAATGCTTCATCATCCGGATTATCTTCTACAAGTAAAATAGATTTTGTAAACATCTTTTCCTCCTCATCATGGCAAAATAAAACTAAATTTGGCTCCTTTTTCTATTTCCCCTTCTGCCCATATTCTTCCTCCGTGCCTGGCAATAATTCTATGAACTGTTGCCAATCCAATACCTGTTCCCTCGTATTCACTGGAAGAATGCAGTCGTTCAAACGGTGTAAATAATTTTCCGGCATTTGCCATATCAAATCCAGCTCCGTCATCTTTAATAAAAAATATTTTACCGTCTTTATTTTCATAAGATCCGATTTCAATTACTGCCTCCCCATGATTTCTAGTAAATTTCCATGAATTACCAAGTAAGTTTTCCATTAATATTTTCATAAGCTGACTATCTGCGTAAACATAAATGTCCGGTGAAACAATAAATTTTACATTTCTTTCCGGATTAATTTTTCTCTGTTCATTCAGATAGTCGAGAGCAATTTGACTTAAGTTAACGTTTGTTCTGGTTAATTCAATTCTAGTAATTCTTGATAGTTTCAAAAAATCGTCAATAAGATTGGACATTCGAATGGTAGCGTGTCTTACACGGTTTAGATAATCCTGCCCGAAAGAATCTAATTTATCTTTATAATCTTCCAACAATATTTTGCTAAAACCATCTATAGATCTTAATGGTGCGCGAAGGTCATGAGAAACCGAAAAACTAAAAGATTCTAATTCTTTATTGGCGGCTTCTAATTCTGCTGTCCGCTGAACTACTCTCTGTTCCAGTTCGGCATTAAGTTTTTTAATTTCATTATCGGCAATAATTCTTTCAGTTATGTCCCGGCAAACAGAGATAATAAAAGTTTGATGCTTCCACAAAATAGTATAGCTTGATCCTTCCATCCAGCGCCAAAATCCCTTTGCATCAATAATTCTGAATTTAGACTGTAACTTATTTTTCCAATTGGGAATTTTTTCAAGATCTTCTTTGTTAATCAAATCGAATAATCTTTTTTTATAAAGCTCTCTTGTTGGATATTCAAGCAGCGTTTCAAAAGAAGGACTGGCATAAACAAAATATCCGTTTTCGTTAACCATGCTGATCAAATCCAAGGAATTTTCAGAAATCAACCTAAATCTTTCTTCGCTTTCTCTTAATAAATTTTCTGCAGTTTTTCTTTCAGTAATATCATGAAGCGTAAGTAAATTCATTGGAACATTTTCCCATTCAATTTCTACTATTCTCATATCTGCATATCTTTTATCATCATGATTTCTTGTAATTAATATTTCATATGGCTTTTCTTCAGTAATCGGGTATTCGAATTTTTCACCTAATAATTTTTCTTTTGACTTGTTAAATAATTTTTCTGCTGCCGGATTGACAAATTTAATTATTCCGCCTTTATCGGTTATAATTATGCTGTCATCATTTTTTTCAATCATTATTCTAAAACGAGTTTCACTATTCTGCAATCTTTTTTGTATCCTGAATCTTTCTATGCTGAACCTTAAAGCCCTTGCAAGCGGCCGATTATCAATCTGCCCTTTAATTAAATAATCCTGAGCTCCAAGCATCAAAGCTTCTTCACCTATCTGTTCGCTTTCATTTCCCGTTAAAACAACAATAGGAATTTGAGGATATTCTCTAACGAAAGTTGTACACGTTTCGATTCCATAACTGTCAGGTAAATTTAAATCAAGAAGTATTGCATCAAATGAATAATTTTTTAACAGCTCAAATGCCTCTGATTTAAGCTTTGCTTTCTTAATTTTGAATTCTGCAATGTGCGATTCCTTTAACATCTCTTCTATTAGCCGGGCGTCCCCTGGACTGTCTTCAACCAATAATATTTGTAATTGTTCAAACATATTTTATGTTATTAGATTGTTGAAAATATTTTCAGTTTATATAATCAGATGGAAGCTTAACTATTGTGAACCAAAAATCTTCTATACTTTTAATTACATTATTGAACTGCTCAAGGTTTATTGGTTTAGTAATATAACAATTAGCATATAGGCTATATGATTTTAAAATATCCTCTTCATCTTTAGATATAGTTAAAATTATGATTGGTATTTTTCTCAAGTTCAAATCAGATTTTATTTCAGCAAGAACTTCTCTTCCGTCTTTTTTAGGTAGATTTAAATCAAGTAAAATCAAATCCGGTGTTTTATTTGATTCATACTTTCCGGTTTTTTTTAAATAATTTATCGCTTCCACACCATCGTTTGCAATCTCTATTTCATTTAATACCTTACTTGTTTTAAATACTTCTTTTGTCAATCTTATATCGGCAAGATTATCTTCAACAAGAAGAATTCGAACCGGTCTTCCAAATAAATTATTCATCTTTATCCTTTATTTTAGGAATAGTGAAATAAAAAGTAGAACCTTTGCCGATCTCCGAATCAACCCAAATTTTTCCGCCATGCTTTTCAACTATCTTTTTTGCAATAGCCAGGCCCATTCCAACGCCCTTGTAGTCTTCCCTTGGATGAAGCCGTTGGAAGATTACAAATATTCTTTCAAAATATTGGGAGTCTATTCCTATACCGTTATCCTGTATGCTAAATTCCCAATCGTCCAAATTCTCTTTTACTGAAATTTTTATTTGAGGAATATTCTTTCCGCAGAATTTTATTGCATTACCGATTAAGTTTTGGAACAATTGAATTAGCTGAAGCTCGTCTCCTAAAATTACCGGCAGCTTTTCAGAAACGACAACAGCTTGATTTTCAGCTATTGTAGTTTTCAAATTATCAAGAACTTGTTTCATTACTGAATTACAATTAATTATTTCAAACGGTTTTATTTTTCTATCTACTCGTGAATAAGCCAGCAAGCTTTGTATTAAAGCCTGTAGCCTGTTCGCTCCGTCAACAGTAAAATTAATAAAGTCATCGGCGTCGGAATCTAATTTGCCTTTGTACCGGTTTGCTAATAATTGAGTATAGCTCGATATCATTCTTAACGGCTCCTGGAGATCATGCGAAGCTATATATGCGAATTGTTCCAGCTCTTGATTAGAACGTCGAAGATCATTTAATATCTTTTGAATTTCTTCTTCTGAATCTTTTAATTTTGTAATATCTCTTGCTGCTGCAAACACACCTTGTATTTCTCCCATTTCATCTCTATAAACTGTAGCGTTATACAAAACCGGTGTTGATCTACCAGATATATGCTGAATTATTAAAGGATAATCCACAACAAAACCATCTTTAAGTACTTTCTGGTAACCTTCGTTGGCTTTTTGCGGTTCAGTAAAATAATCAGAAAAATTACTTCCAATTAATTGTTCTCTGGGCATGCCTGTGGCTTTTTCAGTAGCTTTGTTTACATCGGTAATTTTTCCTTCGGCACTTATTGTAACAAGCGGATCGAGACTGACCTCAATTAAATTCCTTGTGTAATTGGATACCGCCAATAATTTTTCTTGATACTCTTTCCGCTTTTTTAATATTTCAATTTTTATCAAGGCAATACTTACAAGCCTGCTTATGGTTTCAAGAAAATCTAATTCTTCGGTTTTCCAGATATGACGATGTTGAATATGATTTAAAACAATTAAATAGAAGCTATCGCGATTAAATAAAAATGGAAACCAAAGTAAACTTTTAATTTGCATTTGTTCATGCAAAATTTGCGCAGAACCATCTTCAATTAACATGAAATTCATATCATCGAAATGACTTTCTAACCAATTCTTGGTTTTGTTCATTTCGGTAGCGCTGCTGATGAATATATTAATTGGATAGGTCGCCTTTGTAGGTGTTATACCAGTTGAATTGGGATTTAACCATTCTGTTAAACCTTCAATCTCTTCTTTTTCAAATGAAATGAAATAGATTAAAGACCGGTCAACCTCTAAAGTTATACCAATAAAATCTGTTATTGCTTGCAATATTGATTCTGAATTCTCCCGTGTAATTATGGCCTCAGCAATTTGGTTAATTGCACGTGAAAAATGCAACTGCTTTGTTAGCGCTGCCTCCGCTTGCTTGCGTTCGGAAATATCTCGAATGGAGAGGCTTGTACGCATCTCTCCATTTTTATCATAAAAAATTCTTGAAGACACATCTACAGGTATTTTAATTCCGTCTTTTCGAATTAAAATCAATTCACTTAAAGCAAAACCGTTTTTAATTCTCCTTTCCAGGAACTCAGGCAAACGTGGATCGGTTGTATCTAATATTCCAGATCTCCCAATTTTTCTAATTTCATCTTGAGTGTAATCTAAGATTTTTTCTGCCGCAGGATTAACGTCAAATATTCTTCCGTCTGGATCTGTAAGCATTAAGCCGTCTAAGCTATTTTCAAAAACAATTCTGTAAAGTTGATTTGCTTCTAAAGCTTTTTCTTCCGCTTCTTTTCGTTCTGTAATATCTTGAACTGTTCCGACTGAGTACAATGGTAAACTATTGTCATCATAATAAGTATGACATTGTTCATGAACGAATCTTACTTCACCATTTGGTCTAATAATTCTATGATCAATATTATAAAAAGTTTTATTATCTACAGATTCCTTATATTCACTGGCAACATATTCTCTATCATTTGGATGAACATAATTTAAAAATACTTCCAGAGTTCCATCAAAGGATTGCGGTTGAATTCCAAAAATAATATAGACTTCATCTGACCATGTTAGTTTATTACAAGTCAAATCAAGCCGCCAGTGTCCGATGTGCGCAATTTTTTGAGCTTCGATATGTAGTTGTTCACTTTTTTGTAAGGCTTCTTCTGCTTGCCTCCTTTCCGTAATATCAATTCCCATTTCAATAATCAGAGGCGAACCATCGGTATCTGTAAAAGGAAAATCGTTAATGAAATAATTTCTTCCGTCCGGCCCCAACCATTCCCATTCATGACGCTTTCCTGTTTTTAATACTGTATATGTCTCACAATTTTCACAAGGTTCCGAACGGTCGAAAAGAAACTCGTAACAGCACTTACCATCTCCGTCGCCAAAGCGTTCGCGGAAAAAACGGTTTGCAAAACTTACATGGTAATCCGGGGTTAATAAAACAACAGATGCCGGTAATGTTTCCAAAATATTATTGAATCTTAATCTTTCTTCTTTAATTTCTATCTCAGCTTTTTTCTTTTTTCTTTCTGATTCAATTGCATCCAGTGCATAAGTAATATCAAATCTAATTTCATTTAATAGTTTTATTTCCTCTTCATTAAAGTAATTCGGTTTATCTATATAAACATTTAATGAACCTATTACTTTACCTTCAGTATTGAATGCAAAAGCCGCAGATGACTTGAAACCCAGTTTAAGAATTTTTTCTTTCCATTGTTTCATCCGCGGATCATTTTCAATATCGTTGCATACAAAATATTTTCCGCTTAATATCGCTTTTGCAGTTGGACCTTTATTTAATTTGTCATCGCTTAAAGAAATTTTTATATCATCAAGATAACCGTCAATAATACCGTAATACGCATAGGGTTTTATAAAATTATTTTCTTCATCAACTAATCCTATCCAGGCTAACTTGAATTTTCCTTGTTCCACAATAATCCTGCAGATTTCTTCTAATAATCTTTCTTTCTCTTTAATATGAACAATCGCCTGATTTATATTGCTTAATACAGAATAAAGTTTATTGATATGACTTAATTTGTCTTCTGTAATTTTCCTTATGACAATTTCTTTCATTAATAGTTGATTTATATTGAATTGTTTTTTGTAAATAAAATATGCAGCTATTACAGCAACTATTGTATTAAAAACATTTGTAATAATATTGGACAGAGCTACATCTATACGCGGATCAAGATATAATTTCAAGAATTGGAATACATTCATACCTAAAAAAACGAGAACCATCGTAATGAAAAGTGTTTTTAATAATTCCTTTTTTTGCATTGAATCATTGATGTTAGAAGAATTCATTCTAATCTCGTTTAATTGATTGAATCACTTGTACAAATTTGATTAACTGCATATTGTAGTTTTTCAAAATCGTTCGACTTATCAAAAAAAAATTCGGCTCCACATTTGGCACAATGTTCCTTAAATACAGCAAACGGATAATTTGTTAAAATAATTACATGAGTGGACGGGGCTATTGTTTTAATAATATTCAAAAGATCCATTCCATCCCCATCTGGCAGTTGAATGTCTAATATTATTATCTCTGGCGGCGAAGAAATAAACAGTTTTAACGCAAGACTGTAATTATCTGCCTGCAAGATCTTTATTGCATCACCAAATTGCCGGAGTTTTTCTGCAATCCGGTCACGTATAATTTCCGAATCATCGACAATAAGAATGTTTAGAGGTTTCATTTTGATTCTATTAAATTCAATAACTAATTATCTAAATAGAAATTGATAATCAATTAGCAAAAAACCACTTGTTTTGTAGTCTTAGGACTACATAAAAATAATTTCACTTAAATTTCTTAATAATTAATTTAAAATCCCTTTAATGATTCTTTTATTCGATGTTAAAATTTTAGTTTTTTTTGGAAGGAAGGACAATTATAATTCAATGGAATTAAAAAACAATTTAACAATTAAACAGTTCAGCAATAGAACAAAGATTAAATAATTTTATTCTGAATTGCATAATGAGTTAATTCAACATCATTTTTCACCATTAGCTTTTGATGTATCCTTTCGCGGTAAGTGCGTACTGATTTAATGCTGATTGAAAGTCGATCAGCAATTTCTTTTGGGTCTTTTCCCGAAGCTATTAAACAAAGTATTTGGTATTCTCTATTCGAAAGATTTTCGTGAAGCAGAGGTTTCTTGCTGATCATAACACGTGATGCTAACGATTCGACAAGATTTGAACTAATATATTTTCGCCCATTATGTATCTTAATTATTGCGTTTATTAATTCGGAAGGTGCACTTTCTTTATTCAAATAACCTGAAGCTCCGTTTTCTAAAACTCTTATTCCAATTTGATCCTCAGGATATATGCTTAAAACTAATATCGCAATTTTCGGTTTCATTCTTTTTAATTCTTTTATTACTTCAAAGCCGTCTCTCCCAGGCATCGCAATATCCAAAATAATTACGTCAAAATTATACTTGCATATCTTTTCAATTACTTCCTGGCCATTAGAGGCTTCCGCTGTCACCGTCATATCTTTTGATTTAGCAATTATCTGTTTGATGCCTTCCCTTACTACCGGGTGGTCATCCGCAATTAATATGTTGATCATTTTTTCTGCCCTTTTTTAATTGATTTTTTTCTAAAGGAATTTCTATCATAACTAAAGTCCCCATTCCCTTTTTACCATTTATTTTAATTGATCCTTTTAATTCTCTTACTCGCTCTTTCATTCCGAATATTCCCAGTGAATTAATATTATCAATATTTTCTTGTTCAATTCCGATACCATTATCTCTGATCTTCAAATGTAAACAGTAATTTTCTATCAGCATAGAAATATTAACTTTAGTTGCAAAAGAATGACGAAGTATATTTGTAATCGACTCTTGAAATATTCTGAATAAAGCAGTAGAAAGTTTTTCATCAAGAGTGAATACTTCTTTTGGCAATGAACATTGGAATTTAATACTTGTTCTTTTTTGAATATCCTCCACCAGCCATTCTATTGCTGCAATAAGCCCTAACTTATCCAATATTATCGGACGTAATTCTGTTGATATTCTTCTTACAGTTTTGATAGTTGTATCAATTAATTCGATCATAGACTTTATCTTAATCTTTATTTGGTTCTTATCTATATTTTCCTCGCTCATTTCTTGTAAAAAAGTTAAATCAATTTTTAATCCAGTCAGTGCTTGGGCTAGTTCGTCATGAATTTCTCTGGCAATTTTTATTTTTTCTTCTTCTACTAAAGTCTGGATATGTGTTGTTAAGGATCTCAACCTTGTTGTCAGATTACGGAGTTGTATTTCTGTAGCAACCCGTTTTGTTATATCTCGGATAATGAATTGAATTGCTTCTCTCCCTTTATAAATAATTTTTTTTGATATTATTTCAACGAAAAATATTTTCCCTACTATTGTTTTAAATCTAATTTCAATTGTCTGCGGAGTAGATTCCGAACTCACTCTTAAATAATATTTCTTAATTTCTTCGAATGAATCCTTTTGTACAAATTCAGTAAAAGAATGCCCAATTATTTCTGTTTCATTTTTTGCGCGAAGCATTTTTACTGTAGCTTTATTTATAAAATTTATTACTCCATCTTGAATTATTCCAATTCCATCCGGTGATTGTTCAACTAATATTCTAAATCTTTCTTCACTTTCCGATAAAGCCTTTTCAACATTCTTCCTATCAGTTATATCTTTTGCAATGTTCAATACATAACTATTATCAACCTTAACGTAGTCTGATAAAAACCATTTCCACTCGCCTGTTGTTCTCAGCTTAATTCTTAATTCAATTCTTATATTCTTTCCGGTTCCTATTACTTGAATTATTGTCTTTATAACCTGAATATTATCTAAATAGAATTCTTCAACTGAATAACCTATGAATTCACTAATTCTACCGTTAGAGGTTTCTAATGCAGCTTGATTTGTCATAGCCAATATTATCCTGCCTTCATCTGTTCTATACCAAAGCGATGCCGGATCAGGAATTTCATTAAAAATCTTTTTAAATAATTGGTCTTCGATTTTAAATTCTATCTTTTGCATTATTTATATCTCCGCTTTGATATGAAGATTTTATCACAATCTTCATTTATTAATAATTCAAATTGGAAATAATTTGGTTTATTAGCGCGATAATTAATATCAGAATAAAATTGATTTAGAATTACTAGATAGGATTTTTGATTTAGAAATAATACCGATAATATCTTAGAGGATAACATAAATACCTCCAACCCCAATTAAATCTGTATTAAGCTTTTTATATTAAAAATATTTTTGAATTTCAAATAAAGACCATGAATAGAAATTCTTTGTAATAAATATAATATATTTCTTTCAAATAATTTTTTCACATGACTAAATTAGCTTTTCTCAATTACCATCGATTAATTAAGCCCCAACATATTTATTCTTCAAATAATTTATAATAAGTAATAAAATTTAATGAGTTAATAAAATTTAATTTACACAACATTCAAACTCAAAATTGATTCTAGAGAATATCAATAGTATTTTTGTTGAGAAGAAATGAAACAAATTTTAAAATAACTTTGATTTTTAATTATTGTTTTTATACTTAGTTTTTTATTCCTTAATAATTATGCGCCCATAGCTCAACTGGATAGAGCATCAGACTTCGGATCTGAGGGTTGAGGGTTCGAATCCTTCTGGGCGTACTAAAACAATTCTAAATTCACAATTGATTATGAATGATAAGGAAACCAGAATTCAAATTAGAGAAAATACTTTTTAATTTGAATTTCTAATCAACCACGCATGCTTTTTTCCGAAGACTCATATAAATTTATGTACACAGCTTTGCAGGAAGCAGAACAAGCGTTATTGGAAGATGAAGTTCCGGTTGGTGCTGTTGTTGTTCATGAGAATAAAATCATCGGACGCGGATATAATCAAGTAGAAAAATTAAAAGACGCCACTGCTCATGCTGAAATGATTGCAATAACTGCTGCGTCTAATCATTTGGCAAATTGGCGTCTTAATGAATGCGACATTTATGTAACACTCGAACCGTGCATTATGTGCACTGGAGCTTTGCTTGCTTCAAGGATAAAAAATGTTTTTTTCTCTGCATTCGATCCCAAGTTTGGAGCATGCGGTTCAGTCTATAATGTTGCTGAGGAAGGAAAATATAACCACAAGATTAGAATCTTTTCCGGTTTATATGAATCCGAAAGCAGGCAGTTATTAAACGCTTTCTTTACGAAAAAACGAAATGATGGGAAGAATCAATTTGCATGAAATTATATTATTACGATCATTATTTTTTTCATTTCTCTTTTATTAAGAGCCTCGTACACTTTGTTTACATTTCTTTTAGTAATACTTTTTTCAAAATAATTTAATCCATCAATACAAAATATTCTTTTAAATATATGGTAAATATTTCTGTCATTATATAATATTTTGCACTAATTTTAAGCTGTAAAACTAATGATAGTTAATAGTTATAATAGAAAATTAAAGTGGAAAATAAAATTAGAAAAATTGTTATCCTTTTATTAGTCTTCTTTGCACTAACCCCATTAACATTTTCACAAAGTATTAAAAAAGATACTGATTGGAAGCCATTCTATTTTATCTTAGGTGAATGGATTGGTGAGGGATCAGGTACTCCGGGACAAGGAAGAGGTAGTTTTTCCTTTGATTTTGATCTTCAAAAGAAAATCCTCATACGAAAAAGCTCCACTTATTTCCCTTCAACTAAAGACAGATCATCTTATAGTCATGATGATTTGACAATAATTTATAAACAGCCGGATGGTTCTGTACATGGAAATTATTTTGATAACGAGGGACATATTATAAATTATTCAATTAATTTTTCTGATGATCATAATACATTAACTTTTGTTAGCGACATTTCCCCCATCAACCCTAGGTATCGTTTAACTTACTCTAAAATTAATAATCAAAAATTAAATATAAAATTTGAGATTGCTTCTTCTTCAAACCCTGTAGCTTTTTCAATATATTATTCAGGAACTGTCCATAGAAAATAGAAATTATGAAACTATTTTTTGAATAATATTTAAAGGGATTAAAATTATCCTGCTTGATTAAAACTTTTAATAATAATAATTTTCTTGAAATAATTGGAAATAATATGCGTATTATTTTATTTGGTTCTCCAGGGGTAGGAAAAGGAACCCAAGCAAAAATCCTTTCCGCAAAATTTAATATTCCTCATATTTCGACTGGTGATATTTTAAGACAGTCTGTTAAAGATCAAACTCCTTTGGGAATTCAAGCTCAAAATATTTTAAATAAAGGCGAGCTTGTATCCGACAATATTATGATTGAACTTATTAAAGATACTTTTCAAAATGCAAAATGTAAGAATGGATTTATATTAGATGGTTTTCCAAGATCGCTTGCTCAGGCTTTTGCTTTAGATAAAATTCTGTTAGAATTAAATATTAACGATGTAATTTTGTTAACAATAACTGCTGACGAAGAAGAATTAGTTAAAAGATTAACGAATAGACGAGCCTGCCGAAATTGCGGTAATATTTTTAATTATAATGAGATCAAAGATAATAATGAATGTCCGGTTTGTAAGGCAAAAAATAGTTTTTATTTGCGCGATGACGATTCAGAAAAAGTAATTAGGCATAGAATGGACGTATTTAAAACTACAACAAGGCCGGTGCTGGATCATTATGAAGAAAAAAATATGGTAATTTATATTAATGGATCTTCATCTGTAGAAGAAGTTACAAAAAATATTATTTCCGCAATTGAAGCAAGAACCGGCAAGAAGGATTCTATTTCTGTTTGATCACGCCTTTTAATGCTTTCCCATCTTCAATCTTATATATTTTCATGGGAAATCTTTTTACTATTTCGTAATTGTGTGTTGCAAATAAAATTGCTGTTCCGCGGTTGTGTATTTTCATTAATATATCAAGAATTTCATTTGCTGTTTCCGGATCAAGATTTCCTGTCGGCTCATCAGCTAATATTAATACCGGTTCATTTACTATTGCCCTTGCAATTGCAACACGTTGTTTTTCTCCACCGGATAACTCATTCGGCATGCTGAAGCGCCTATGAAATAATCCAACATCAGTAAGCGCATCATTTAATTTTTTCTTCATTTCTTTTTTTGAAATACCCGTTGCCTCTAAAACAAAAGATATATTTTCATAAATATTACGGTCTCTAAACAATTTAAAATCCTGGAAAATTACACCAAGCTTCCTCCGTAAAAACGGTAATTCCTTCGGTTTAATATTTCTCGAGCTATATCCTGCAACATTAACTTCACCAGTGTCTGGCAGAAGGTTCATATAAATTAACTGGAGAAGTGTGCTTTTTCCTGAACCGCTTTTCCCAATCAAAAAGCTAAATTCACCAGGCTCTAGATTAACATTTAAATCTGCAAATACTGGCTGCGTAGGATAGCTAAAGGCTAAATTATTTATTGTAAGCATCTCTTTAAATCTTTCCTTAAGATAAACTGAACACGTTCCGAATTTGGACTTCCATGTTTATATGTGAACGCCTTAAGGCATTCCAATACTGATAAACCGGATTTTTCAATTAGCTCAAAGTAAGTTTCAAACAAAAATATTTTTTGTCGATGAACTTCCTTAAATACTTTATTGTTTTCCATTTCAATTATAAAAATATTCTTGTGTATTCGGGTTTTCTTGTTGTATTCGCTTCTTTGATTAAATTTAATTCCTTTATATTCACCGTATCGTTCTGCTTCTTTTGAATGGTTCAAACTATTTTTCTCAAGACTTACATCGAAAGTGAATATTCCTTTGTCGTCAAGCAAATCATAAACTTCTTTAAACAAATTTAGAAGTTTCTTTTTACTTGTCAAATAATTAATGCTGTCAAAAGCACTGTATATCAAACCGAAGCTGTTCTTGAATGGTAGCCGTGTCATTTCACAGCAAGCTTTTAAAATATTATTTTTACCAGAGTTTTTTAGCATATTTTTAGATATATCAGTTGCAATGATTTTCGGATAATATTGCTTGAGATTTTTTGCAAGTTTACAATTGCCTGCCGCCAGCTCTAAAACTTTTACATCCTTTTTTACATAATTAGAAACTAATGTATTTATATATTTTGCCCAAACTTCGTATTCAATTTTCCTCATTAAATATTCGTAAATAAGTGGGAGCTTCTCATAATTTTTGGAATTCGTTTCAGTATTCATTTATGATTTCTATTAGATACAATTTTTTTAGCGTATAAAAATGATCTAATAATGCTTGATTCATTTGCAATTCCTCGCCCTGCAATATCGAATGCGGTACCATGATCCGGTGAGGTTCTTACAATAGGTAATCCAGCAGTATAGTTAACTCCTTCGCCAAAATTAATCAGCTTAAATGGTATCAGAACTTGGTCATGATACATTCCAAATACTAGATCAAATTTTTTATACATTTGATTTGCGAAAAAAGCATCTGGTGAAAATGGTCCGGATAAATATTTTGAATATTTATTTTCTGAAATTACCGGTATAATAATTTCTTTTTCTTCTAGACCGATTAAACCATTTTCTCCTGCATGAGGATTCAATCCAAGAATTGCAATCCTTGGTAAAGAAATTCTTAAATCATCTTTAAGAGCATCAATAATTACTTCTAATTTTTGAGTAATTGAATTCTTGGTTATTAAACGCGGAACATTTTTAATTGACTCATGAATTGTCGCAAGTGCTGCATTCATTTTTTTTGAGAGAAACATCATTACAAAATTTTTAACTCCGCACCATTCGGCATACATTTCAGTATGACCGGGAAACTTTTCGCCTGCCATATTGATTGCATTTTTTGAAATCGGAGAAGTAATAATAGCATCACCGATTTTATTTATAGTAAGCTCAAAAGATTTTTTAATTGCATGAAAAGAAGCTCTGCCGGAATCTTTTGTTGGTGAACCAATATTTTGTTTGAATGAACCGTAATTCAAAATTGTTACAGTTGAATCAAATTTTAATTCATCACTATTCGTAACTGTAAAATCAAATTTCGGTTTAACTATTTTCGAAGTATAATCAAATACATTTATAGGACAGATAAAAATAAATTTATATTTAGTTCGGATGGTAATTTTATTTAACGCCTTAATTACAATTTCAGGCCCAATGCCGTTTATATCGCCGCAAGTAAAAACAAATTTATTCATTTTATTTTTTTAATACGTAATCACCGGTTCCGTTCTGATCTATGAATTCAAAAACTCTTAAAGGATTTTTATAAAACCATTTCTCAACAACTTTTCCGTATTGATTTGATGATCTTTCAATACTTTTTGGTTTACCAAATTTTATATAAGTCATTCCCCTGTCAGTTGCTGCCCCGCTTTTACCGGAAAGTGCTGAAAAATGAAAGATCATCAAATCAATACGTTGATAATATTCATTCATCAATGGATTAAATTCTGTTGATGTATCCGGATCATATTTTTTCCAATAATTAAATAAAACATCAGGATAATCATTTGAATCAAATTTTAAAAGAGAATCTATTACAGTTTCTTTATCGATATATTTTAAAAGTTTTATTGCTTCCTTAGAATCCCTCAATGAAAATGGTTTCTTAAACCAGGTTACATCTAAAACAAAAGGATGTTCATCAACTAAATTTTTATCTCTGGAAAGATAAATTCGTAAGTTGCCTTCTTTCAGTTTATGACTGAAATTTTTTAATATAAAATTTCTTGTCGGAATTATATTTTTTGATGAATCCAAAACAATTCTTTCTTCACACTCCTCAGGCAATATTCCACAGATAAAAGATTCGCTTATATTGCCGCTGTAAACCGTGTCTTTGTTATTTAATAATCTTACATAGATTTGACTTACTGAGGTATCCTTACAAGGAATGATCAAGTTAAATTCATTTTCACTGAGTGGAACACAATCGTTGAAATTGGTAAGTTTATACAATAATTTATTATCGCATTTCATTAAACTCTTATCAACAACCAATGGCCGGTAAAAATCTTTTTCTTTTGTTGATATTAGATCGATTCGGACTTCAGGCAATTTCAAATCTCTGTTTGAATTTAAATCCGTAATCATCGGGTGCAAAAAGTATTTTCCGGAAGATAAATTAAATTTAGTTATACCCTCAAAATAATTATTGTCCGAATTTGTTTCATCATAATTTACTGATGCTATAATTTTATCTTCAATTTGCCTTGTAACATGATTTGATGCTGTATCGGTAACTTCAATTGATAATCTGAAATTGGCAGTGTACTTTTTTCCGTCCTTTATAAAGACAAAATGATTGTATGGAATTTTATAAACGTAAAAAACTTTATAAGTTGAATCTGCCTTGAAAATATGAGTTTCATAATATGAAAATGAAGGGCGAATTTGGCTGAAAGTTGAACCGCAAATTGTAATCGCGATAAATACATTTAAAAATAAATTAAATCTTTTAGTCATAATACCAATATAATAATGCATTATGACTATAAATATATAAGATATTTTTAATTGCAGTCAAATTTTATTTATTATCCGAATTCATCTCTTAATTACGAAACTTCTTCTGATTTACATTATCAAAAGATCGTACTTATCCCGTATCATCTGAAAAGCAATCCATAAATTTAAAGGATTTAATGATCAACTAACATGGGCGTGAAAGTACAATGAAGACATTGATTAACTATTCATGCTGGTCAAAAATTCCTTATTGTTTTTAGTACCCCGAATTTTATCTAATAAGAAATCCATTGCTTCAACAGGATTAAAATCGCTGAGTATTTTTCTTAGTATCCATACCTTTGCAAGTTCATCCTCTTTCATAAGCAAATCTTCTCTTCGTGTACCGGAGCGGTTAACATCAATTGCAGGGAATATTCTTCTGTCGCTTAAATCTCTGTTAAGAACTAATTCCATGTTGCCTGTACCTTTGAACTCTTCAAAGATGACATCATCCATTCTACTACCGGTATCAATAAGCGCAGTAGCAATGATAGTTAAGCTTCCGCCGTCTTCCGTATTACGAGCAGCGCCGAAAAATCTTTTAGGTTTATGTAAAGCGTTTGCATCAACACCGCCGGAAAGAATTCTTCCGCTGTGAGGAACAACTATATTATGTGCGCGTGCTAATCTTGTTATACTATCAAGAAGAATTACAACATCCTCTTTTGCTTCAACTAATCTTTTAGCTTTTTCAATAACCATATCCGCTACTTGAACGTGGCGTTCTGCCGGTTCATCAAAAGTTGAGCTGATTACTTCGCCTTTTACTGAACGTTCCATATCGGTAACTTCTTCAGGGCGTTCATCAATTAAAAGAATAATTAATTTTATTTCAGGATGATTTCTCGTTATAGAGTTTGCAATCTTTTGAAGAAGAATTGTCTTACCGCTTTTAGGTGGAGATACAATTAATCCTCTTTGACCTTTTCCTATCGGAGAAAGAAGATCCATAATTCTCATTGAATATTCGCCTGGAGCTGATTCAAGATTTATTCTCCTCGTTGGATAAACAGGAACAAGGTTATCGAACAATGTTCTTTCTCTTATTCCTTCTGGCTCCAGTCCGTTTACTGCTTCAACTCTCAGCAGTGCAAAAAATCTTTCACCTTCTTTTGGAGGTCTTACTTGTCCGCTTACAAAATCACCGGTACGCAGACTGAATTTTTTAATTTGTGAGGGTGACACATAAATATCATCGGGTGAAGGTAGATAATTATAATCCGATGAACGAAGGAAACCGTAACCGTCTGGCAGAACTTCCAAAACACCTTTAGAGAAAGTTAAGCCGTCTTTGGAGGTTTGCGCTTCGAGAATTTTGAAAATGAGTTCTTGCTTTCGCAGATCACTATAGCCGGAAATTCCTAATTCCTTAGCTATTGCATTGAGCTCTACAATCTTTTTTGATTTAAGCTCAGAGATATCCATTGGCATATTATTAGTCCCAATTTATTTAGTTGATTGAATTTGATTATAAATTAAATTATTTGTTTTCAAAGATTTACCGGACAAGCTTAAGCGGTCATTAACTTATGTTAAAAAAATGTTTAATTACTATTGAAAGGAACAAGAGGTTTAATAGAAACATACGGCTATTTGAAAAAAATGTCAAGCAATTTTAATGTAATGAAGATTTTATTTCTCCTAATAAATACATGCTTCCTAAAATGACTAAACAATTTTCTCGTTTTTCGCCCTTGAAGCTTTCAAAAAATTTTATTGAATCATATTCTGGAATAACTTTTAAGTTTAATTCCCCGGCTATTCTTTGCAGCTCATCTATCTTACTAGATCTTTCGTAATTAATTTCGGTAATATGAATTTCATCAAAGAAATTTTTTAGGTTCAATAACATTTCTTTGATTGATTTATCTTTCATTACACCGAAGAGCAAAACCTTCTTTTGATATTTGCTCAAATCTTTTTGAAATTCTAAAAGGAAGTTTTCTATTCCCTCAGGATTATGTGCAGAGTCAAAAATTATATCAGGTTCCTTCGAATAATACTCAAACCTGCCTTGTAAGCCTGTGTTTTTTATTACATTTTCTATTCCTTTCATTATTGGTTTAAAATCATTTTTTAATAATGTTTTAGAAACAACCAATCCGGCTAAAGCTGCATTAAATTTTTGATATTCGCCTCTAAGCGGAATATTCCAATTATCAATTTCTACTTCTTCCGTATAAAGTTCTACCAGTTCGTTTTTAACATTGATGTAATCTTCTATTTTGTACCAAGTGCTGTTGGTTTCATTACATCTCTTCTCTACAACTTTTTCTGCTTCGGAAGGTAATTTGCCAGTAAAAACTTTTGAATGATTTTTTATTATCGCTACTTTTTCACCTGCAATATCTGAAATTGTATTGCCGAGTATATTCGTGTGCTCAAGACTAATAGAAGTTAGAACGACAGCTAACGGAGTTAAAACATTTGTTGCATCCAGTCTTCCTCCAAGCCCGGTTTCTATTACAGCATAGTTTACATTTTGTTCAAAAAAGTATTTGAATGCAATTGCAGTCGTTACTTCGAAGAATGTAAGTTTATTTTTGTCAATATAATCGACAAATTCTGTAATAAATTTAGCTATATAATCATCAGGTATTTGGTTATTGTTTATTACTATTCGTTCGTTAAACTTTACGAAATGCGGAGAAGTATACAATCCTACTTTGTTTCCAAACTCCATCAAAATGCTTGCAATAAATGATGATGTACTTCCCTTTCCGTTTGAACCGGCTATATGAAAAGTTTTTAAATGCTGCTGTGGATTACCGATGAACTCAAGAAAATTAGAAATATTCTCAAGTCCTAATTTTATTCCGAAGCTGTGAAGTGAATATAATTTATTTAAAGCAGTTTCAACATTCATAATTTAAATTCGATATGAACCAGTTAACTGAGAAATGTTTTCTATTTTATTTGCAACACAATATTGTTCTAATGATTTTAACATTTCAATTGCCGCTGCCGGATTTATAAAATTCAAAGTACCAATCTGAATTGCAGATGAACCTGCGATCATAAACTCAATTATATCTTTCCAATTCATAATACCGCCGATACCAATTATTGGTATTTTAACTTTTTGTCTTATCTCCAGAACTTTAGCAAGTGCAACAGGCTTAATTGCTGGTCCCGATAATCCGCCGGTTACATTTTTGATTTTTGGCTTGCGTGTATAAATATCAAAAGCAGTTCCCACTAATGTGTTGATAGCGGAAACTGCATCACCGCCTTCTTCTTTTACAACTTTTGCAAAATCAGAAATATAAGAAACGTTGGGAGAGAGTTTTATAATGACAGGTTTATTAGTTACTGCTTTTACTTTTTCAGTTATTTTTCCCACAGCATTAATATCATTACCGAATTGTAATCCGCCTTCTTTTACATTTGGACATGATACATTTATTTCGAAAGCTTTAATTGTTTCTTCTTCAGTTAATATCCTGGTACATTCAACATATTCTTCAACTGAACTAGCAGCAATATTACAGATCAACGGAACATCATATTTTTTTAGGAAAGGAATTTTTTCTTTTAAGAATACTTCTACTCCAACATTAGCTAATCCAATTGCATTTAACATTCCTGAAGGTGTTTCTACTATTCGCTGCGGTGGGTTTCCTTTTCTCGGTTTCAAACTTAATGACTTTGTTACAATTCCACCGATTTTATTCAGATCTAAAAATTCGGACATTTCATTTCCGTAACCAACTGTCCCGGAAGCTAATAAAATTGGATTACGAAATTTTAGTGATCCGACTTGAACTGATAAATCAATGTTGTTCATATTATTACATCCCGAACATTAAATACCGGACCATCTTTACAAACTAATAAATATTTTTCAGAATTTTTTGTCGACTCTATTGGACAGCCTTGGCAAATTCCAAATCCGCATGCCATAGCACATTCTGTTGAAGCCTCACATTCAAAATTATTTTTTATGGAAAAATCTTTTAACGCTCTAAGCATTGCATTCGGACCGCATGCGAAAATTTTAATTTTGCTTTTATTCAATACCTCAATATTCTCATTTAAAAGATCAATTACATTTCCTTTAAATCCTAACGAGCCGTCATCAGTTGCCATGGTAATATTTTTCATTCCGTGTGTAATAACATCCCGGTATGTTTTTCCGCCGATGAAAGAAAGTACATTTTTATCATTTCCAATTTCTCTAATTAAATATGGGAATGGTGCAGCACCTAATCCTCCGGCTACAATTATCGCAGTCTCATAATCATCATTAAAATTAAATCCGTTTCCAAGTGGTCCAAGAATATCTACAGTATCACCGAAATGTTTGCTCGCTAAAATTTTTGTGCCTTCCCCGAAGACATTAAACATAAGATAAAAGTATTCACCTTCAACATCACACACGCTGAAAGGTCTTCGTAACAATGGATAAATTGTTTCGGATACTCTTACATTTACAAATTGGCCGGGTTTTATTGATCTAGTAATTTCCGGACAATGAATTTTAAGTAAGAATATTTGGTTATCAAGTTCAATAACTTTTTCAACTGGAGCTTCAACAATGAACAAGTTTTTTCCTTTTGATTTTCAAACTTACTATCGATAAAAACTTGGAACTAGCTTGGTGTATTTTAAGGCAGGTTAAATTACTGCTCAATTACTTTCTTGTTTTGTGATTAAAGATAATTTTAACGAACCAAAGTTAAATAAACTTTTAATAATTTGCGAACTCTTCATAATTAATTATTTACCCACAAATTCATAAAAATATTTTTTCATCGTCACATTTGGTTAATCGAAAAAGATATTAATTTTTAATTCTTTTATAATAGCTCATTACTAGAGCATTATTAAAACTTCTATACTTATATAATCAAATTTTTATTACTTAGCTAGTTCATCAACTAGAGGAATGCTTTTGCCCAAAAATACCGGAATTCTTGTAATTATTTTTTAATCAATTGATTTTTGTTATATAATTTAGAGAACAGATTTTCAATGTTACTTTCCGTAATAGGGCGCACCTGGTTTCTGCAAATCCAATTTAACAATAGTTTGCGGAAGAACAAACGCACCGGTTGCATCATTTATCTGACGCCTTACGTAATATAGATAGTTTCCGGTTCCCCAGGCTAAAGATAACGCCGGAGATTTCAAAAGTATACTCGGATACAATACACCGGTTGATTTATCATTATTAACATAAACTATCGGTGAAGGCAAATTTGTAGCAAGAAACATTTCGCCGTCGGCAGCAAAGGTAATATCATTTATAGTGAATCCCCTCCCATATTCACTCGAAAAATCAAAATAAGTTTCTTGAGTTCCGAGATTGCCGTTTGAATCGATAGGCATGCGCATAATTGTAGTCATTGAATCCTGCTGAACGGCTGCGTAAAGATAAGTAGTACTACCGTTGACAAACACTCGCATTGCCGTTACGTTAAAATTAAATGGATATGAGGAATAGCTTTTATCCGGTTTAATTTTATAGATTGCCGAATTTTTTCCCGCTGCCCACATATTACCTAATGGATCGAATTCAATTTGCGAAATTTTTAAAGTACTAGGTGAGAGTACAACCCATGCAGAATTTTTACCGCCGCCTGCTGGAATTGTGAATACCGCCTGATTACCTCTGGCAGCGTATAAAACACCACCCGTACCTAATCTCATAGTAGTCCAGTAAGTCTCGCCGCCCTTAGCAGAATAAAGAGTTGAAACACTGTCAGGCGTAATCTGAACTACACCCATGGCATAATTTGAAGAATAAATGTTCCCGGCATTATCAATTATGATAGACATCGGTATATTTGTATGATCTTTAACATCCGGATACCAATCTTTTGATGCTGCGTTTAACAAATAATCGTATGTATTGCTGTAAGGCTCCGCAACGTTAGTGCTTATTTTTATCTTTACCGAGCCTGCTATGTTCGGGGAAATTACAGTTATCTTTGTTGGAGAAGCTGTTAGAATAGTTCCGGCCTGCTTGCCGAAATAAACTTTTATTGCTGAAGTATCTGATAAAAAATTATTGCCTGTTATTGTAATGTTTGTTACACCGGCAAGTGCTACATTGGGAGGATCAACAGAAGTAATCTCTGGTGTTGATCCAGTTGGGCCCGTTGGTACGGTGGAATAAAGACTTGGCGTAACGATATTTGAACAGCCGACAAAATATACAAACGAAGTGACTGCCAGAAATATCGTGAATATAAATAATTTGAATAAATATTTTTTCATGCTTTCTCCACAATTTTTTTCTTTCAATGACACAGTACTAGCTTCTTATTTTTCAATTACCGGATGATTATACATTTCTGATATGCAGTATCACCTTTCCTATATTTCAACTCTCCAGTTAGCGGATCTGTAAAATCTTGCGTAACAGTGAAATGAACAATGTACACTCCGCTTACAACTACTTGGCCGGACGAAGTATTTGAGTTCCATCGTTCGTCTCCGCTGCCATCTTCATGATAAATAGTATTGATTAGGTTTCCATTTTCTGTGTAAATTCTAATAGTGCAGTGTCCGGGAATATTTAAGAACATGATCTTGTCGGGTTCTCCCGGATATTGCATTTGTGCCGATCTGATATTGTATGGATTAGGAACTATCCTTATGCTCGATAAGAATTCACCAGCCTGCCGCCTAAGATATGCAGCAATATTTGTTTTTGTATAGAAGCGGCTGCTCATCAAAGGACCACTTGGGTTCGGACCACCGGTAGTGTTATCGCTTCCGTTGCTAAAAGCACAGATATAATAATAATATGAGAAACCTCTCTGTGCAGTTACATCTGCAAATTGAGTTGTACCCGGCGGTAGCGAGGCAATTTCGTCAAAGGTTGTATCGGGTGTACCAACTGCACGATATATTTTGTAACCGCCAAATCCGGATTGACTTTCGGATGCGCTGCGATCCCAGGTAAGAGTGATCCTGTCTCCTCCAGATTTAACATCAAATAACGGTGGTGGCTGCGGTGGTTCCGGAATTTTATATCCCAGTTCATAGTTCCTTACAGCCCGGCTAAAAGTCTTCATAATAGAATCTTTACCGGTATAAACCCAAGTATCTTTGTACACGTCTTTATTTGTAGTTGTCGATCCATCCGGCAGAGTAAAAGGACCATTGTCACTTGAATTTTTATACGCCTGCATCCACCGTCTACCAATTTGCCAGCAAGTTTGACGGTCCAATCCATCAACTCCGACTGCTAAAACTACAACTACACTGTCACCCGGATTTATATCCCATGGACCGTAAGAAATCCATAGCCCTGTACCGCCGCCATCGTTGTGAACTTTCCAGGGATCCGATATCTTTGACATATATACTTCATCCATGCGTTCGCTAGGATTGCCGAGTCCTTTGTACGGCACACCGCTTAAAAAATTATACATGTCTGCCTGCTGCGGAGCTGTAGATAATGACATATCACCGAGACTCGGATAAGTATCGCCTGCATGCCACCCAAGCACCGCTGGTTGGTTAATATCATCTGTTTTATCAGTTGTAGTTTTATCTGCGTGTAGAGTCACAATCCCTGCAAATTGAGGTGAACTTAATCGGCCTGTTCCTGTTATAACATCCGGCGAACCGATATTGTCATAAGTATTTTCAGCTCTTTGTCCGGTCCATTCAAAACCTGCACGCAGCCATTGAGGAAGCGGGCTTGACTCAGTTAAACCCGAAACATCATTTGCATGCTGGGGATAATCTTCGCCACGCCTAGTAACCCAGCTATGTTTTCCGTATTCCTGATCATAACCCATTTTGTCAGCACCTTCGCGGCAAACACTATATCTGTTAAGAAATCCAAAGCGGAATCCCTTCACAGTTGCATTCAGAACTTTCGTAGTATTAGCATCAACATATCCGGTATTCTTAAAAGTATATTCAATTATAAAATAGTTGTCATGGTATTGCTGACTAAAAGCCAGGACGCGCCTTGTCATTGTAATACCCATCGAAGTATTAACAATGTTAGTAACAATTCGATCAGCAATTTGATTAGCATCTACACTATCAATATCACCACTGTATGGAGCGCTGACATCTACTCCATCTACATATATTGTTGGATTAGCGAACTTCGCAGTCTCTTTTATTTCCATCGGATAAATTGTGACACCTGCATATGCCGTATTTATACCATTACAATAGTTGTCCCAATGTTGATTTTTTGAGTCTGTAAAATCTTTGCAGCCGATGTATGTACGTTCAATAACTGCATTATCCTGGTAAAGATAATCTGATGGCCACGTCAGCCCTTCGTAGTAAACATTATTCCATGCCCGCTCAGCGCCTATGGCCGTAAACTTGCTCTGAAGCGATCCAACACGTATATATCGAGTCTGTGTTTCGGAAACCTGCGCTGATAATGGAGGTGTAACTGAAAACAAACTAGCTGCCGCAGCTAAAGTAATTAAGCATTTGTGTACACGAAACATTATAATACTCCTTTTATTTGCCAAGAAATAATATCAGAAATTTACTCTGATGCCGAAACTGAAATGACGGGGATTTAAAAACGCCATTGATTCATCATTAGGCATATTGATATAAGATTTTGTTTCTTTTCTTCTATTGTTTGCAGCTGTAATCGCCGGATCGTTATTGGGATTCGGCTGAAGCGGATCGTATGCTACATTGCCGGGGCGATAATCACCGATTTTATCATTACCATTGTGATCGCCCGTTTCCCCCGAGAAGCACAGAGATGACAAGTAGTCTTGATAATCGTATGAATCCACAAATCCCGCCATGTTGAGATACTTGAAGTTAAATACATTCGTAATGTCTAAATAAAGTTGGAAATTCACACCCGTAAGGTTTGCAAATCCTCTGAAATCTTTTGCCAGCCTCATATCTAAACCAAAATAATCTACCCATTGAACATTATTAGAAACTCCTGGAACATTATTCGGGTTATATGTTGCATGCGCTCCTGACTGCCAATTTGCAAGGATACTTAGACTCCAGCCTCCAAGCGGATTTGTGCCCATTACCTCCGGTCCATAATTATCAGGAGTAACTAATTCTATGTTAGCTCTTGCATATGGCTGAGGCACCGGCTTCGACTGCTGTGGATTCAACAGCAGATAAGCACGCTGTTTATTTATATCTTGATAATACTGAGTTACATCGAAGTATCCCGAAGTTACTACATCATAAGTGTAGTTAATAAATCCCCTAAGCCATCCTCCGGTAACTTTCGACAAAGTAACTTCAAAACCGCGGATGTCAGCATAGTTATTGCTTGCTGCCCTGCGGTAATTGACAGAAGTATTAATACTCTGATAAAGTATCCATCCGGGCTGATTGGTTACATCCTTGTAATATGCTGCAAGATGAAATAATACTGTGTTGTATAAATTCTGTTCGTAGCCCAATTCATATGCGATAGTCTTCTCAAAGCTCATGTTGGGATTTCCCATGTAATCAACTTGTCCATTAGATTCTTGTTGAATAAGAAACCTGTAAGATGAAGACGGCTCAGAAACAAAGTGCCCGTAATTAAAATACAATTTTGAGTCTTCAGTGATCGGATGCGAAATACCAAGGCGCGGGCTAATGTACATTTCAGAATTAGCATTCTGCTTAGGTGAATTTTGAGTTATCTGATTACCGGCACCGGCGCTGTACAGATTGTTATATGGATCAAGATTTAAATATTCTGTATTTGGATTTGAATAGTCGAGTCTTACACCAAGATTAGCAATGAAACCTTGAAACTCAAGTTTGTCCTGAGCATATGCACCAAATCTATATGGGAAAATATGATACTGCAAATTTCTGGTCCAAGTTGACATCGATGGACTGTATGTGCCGGAATTAATATTATAGTCATTGTAATAGAACTGGAAACCTGACTTAATTTGGTTATACGCGTCAAACTGGCTTGTAATACTACATAGCAAAGAGTATGTAGCATTAACACTTTGGTCGCGGCCCAAGTTCATCCATCCACCCATGCTCATTACACCGTCAATGGATCCGGTGCTGTAGCCCCAATAACCGAACGGAGCTTCGTCTACAAAATATCCAGGTATCGGCTGGTAAATTTTTGAAGTATCACGGGTTTGCGTTTGAAAAGTGTTATAGCGGCTTTCATTGCGTTGTACAGATATATCATAAAAAGTTGTTGGACTTAACACATGTGTAAGTGTAATACCGAAAACATTTCGATAGATAGAGCTTGGGCTATATCTATCCGGCATATATAAAACATTCATTCCGTCAGTGCTGGTGAGAAGGCTGGCAACTTCCGACTGGCTCCTCATTAAATAGCCGTTAGGCACAGTTGTCCACTCATATGGAGAGACAGAATTGTCTTCTCCGTAAATTCCCATTAATGTAAGTTTAATATCTTTAGTGATATTAGAATTTAGTTTTAGTTCAATGTGATTATCTGAGTATGAATCGCGGGAAAGAGGAATAACAAACATATTTCGTTCAGTAAAATATGATACATAAAAACGCAGATCGCCAAGCTGCTGACCAATTAATGGAACAGGTCCGCCGAAACCTGCATCAATAGTGTAATCCGGATTGCTGATATCACCGATTCGCCGGTGCTGCCACTCCCATAGCCTCTTAGCACCCAAAGGTGTTAAATCATTCGAAGGATCATTATCCTGTAGAGTTTTAAGCGCGATGGCATTCCAACCTTGAAATGTCGGATAACTTTCTTGAGTATATTGATCCCACGCTCCGTTATTGGTACCTGTCCAACAAACAGTTGGATCAGTAAAAGGACGGTTGAAATATGAATTCGGATCGTAAGGTGATAAACCGAAATGCTTCTGCTGCGGAGGTGCATAATTAACATTTATTGTTGCAGAATAACGATTCCGGTCGCCGTCTTTAGTAATAATATTAACTATACCGGATCTAACATTTCCATATTCAGCATTGAAACCTCCGGTTTGCACTTGAATGTCCTTTGCAGAAGCCAGGCTTACTGCAGAATATGGAATATTCGATCTTTCATCGTTAAGCCTGAAACCATCAACCATATATATAGTTTGGTTTGCACCGCCGCCGCGCACAAGTATGCCGCTGCTTCCTTTTTCAATTCCAGCTTGTAAATAAAGAACATCTGCTACTGTTTGAACCGGAAGAGTCTGGATATTTTCTGTTTGAATATTAATTATACTGTTAGAAACGTCCTTTGTAACGACAGGGTGCTGCGCAGTAACAATTACTTCTCCTACAGTAACAGCAGCTACACGTAATTGAGCATTAATAGTACTTGTTAGATCTATCTCAACTCTCACTCCTTCGACGAGAATCTTTTCATAACCCACCATGCTGAACCTGATATTGTAAGTACCTGGAGGAACATTAAGAATTACGAACGAGCCGTCTATATTTGTAACCGCTCCCATCGAAGTTCCTTCTATGATAACGTTGACGCTTGGAAGCGGTTGTCCGTTCTCCGCATCTGTCACTTTCCCGGCAATCTTTCCGCTCGTTCCAGCAAGGACGAATATTGAGAAACCTAAAACTAATGTTATCAGCAAGACATATTTGAATTTCATTTTAATCTCCTATAATTGTATAGCACTCAGGAAAACATAGTCTCTCTTTTCAGAAGCGGTTATAGTGAGAAACTAAGTGAAAATCTTTGGATATTATTAAAAATCTTGTGCGGTGTGTAAGAATAATCAAAGGCGAAACCGAATTTACTAACACCTAAACCTAAGGTTAGGCCATAATCATCCTGCTTTGTTACATAACCTGCACGAAGTGAGAACGTTTTCATAAAAATATACTCACCTCCGATATTGAGAAACTCAGAATATGAGCGTGGATGAACTGCATCGATTGATACAACAAAAGAATTATTCTCCGCCATGCCCGGGATAAAATCCACAATGTTCATAGAGATTCCAAATCTAAAAGTTAAGGGAAGTTGAAAGCTCTCACGCTCGTAAGCAATCTCTCTGGAAAAGTTACTAATAGACATTCCGAACGCGAGGCTCTTGAGTCCGGTTTTGTATATTGTTCCGAAATCAAATGCTAAAACATTTAAGGAGTAGTTATTTACTGCATAAGTTGTATCCGTTGTTAGTACTGAATCTTTTATCACTTGATTATATACAGGCACCATGCTATTACCGAGATTTTGATTCGCATATTTAATTCTTCCGCCTACCGAAAACTCTTCCGATAGTTCCTTACCATAAACGAGTTGTACAGCTAAGGCATATGGCTCA
>JAMCWE010000017.1 GCA_023475265.1 Bacteroidota bacterium | reverse complement strand
GTTTCTTTTGACAGTCTCTCGGCATTTGCTCTTAGCTTTTCACGGTATGGTTCTGCAAATTTTGGATAGTCAAATATGCGTATCCCTTTTGTATATAAATATCTTGTCATTCCCTCTGCATAGCATAGACCAGGTAATGTACCGGTAAATATTAACCGGTCATAACAGCCGAGGCTTCCGGCTATTTTTTCTTTGTAGCGCTCCGTTAGCAATTCCATCGCTCATCCTTTTTTTGCAAAGATAATCTTTTTTTACCTCTTTGGTTCTGGCTTGTCCAGGTTAGGATGAGGTGATGGTGTTAAGTAAAAATGATAAGGTAAGGCAAGGGCAAACCGGCGTTAAGAAAAGGGTGAAAATTTTTGCCGTTTCTTGTGAAAAATATGGAGTAGACTATGGTAAAAATTTTTTATCCCTTTTTAGCCGGTTTGTTTTATATACCCTTGCCCGTTTTATGAAAAATGTTCAGTTAAGTCTAAGCTTTTTTCTTTGGCGGGCAAAATATATTTATTACTGTTACGACATCAGGAGTGACAAACAATATTGGATACTATGTTTTGATTTGGTTGACAAGGTAAAGTGGTGTTTGAGTCAGCAGGTATTGACCGGAGAGAAATAGCTGCATTCAAAGGACGCAAAATGTAATGATTAAATGAGAGCCTTGCTGACTGAGCGAAATGGTTGACGGCGATAGCCGTCAAGAAAATGAAGCGAAGGAAGTAGGGCGAAGTGAATGAAAGAAATGAAAATACCAAGTAATGTATGCCGGCTGTTATGGAGTGTCAACGACATAGCTGCACTGAATGACGCAAAAGTTAAGAAATATGAGAGCCTTATTGAGTGAGTGAAGTGTTATGAAGTGAAGCTTAGTTTTTACATCGTAAAAGCGAGCAGAACGAATAAAGCGGAATGAACGAAAATAGGGCGGAGGTTCGATAGGATACAAAAGGCAAAGTAATAATTGAGTGTAGGTGTTGATCCCCGATTTGCATCGGGGTAAATTCCAGGATACAGCTACATTTAATGACGCTTATGTAATGATTAAATGAAAGCCTTAATGACTGAACGAAGCGGTTGACAGCGAGAGCCGTCAAAAGTAAAAAGCGAGGGGACTGAAAAAAAGAAATTAACAGTCCCGTCTTTGAATTAAGAATGGTTAAATATGGAAGTAAGCGTGCCATCAGATTCTTTTATTGTTTCACTAATAATCTGAAGCATATCAGTTATAAATTTCTTGGTTATTGTGTCCAAATCATCTGAAATAATAGGAATGACATTATTGTAAATTGAATCAATCTTTTCTCTTCTGGGTTTATCAGAACCACGACCGGAGAAACCATCAAATGCAATTTGCCAGTCATGAAGCATCTGATTTTTTATATTTCCTATTGCATAAGATTCAATTTTAGCACTTACTTTTTGTTTTAATTCATCAATTTTATGAAGTTTTTGTTCTTCAGTTGGATTTGAAGGGTGCCAACTAACGGGTGAGGTTAAGAAACCGCTGATTTGTTCATTAAATGATGCCCAGAAATCAGAAATAGGTTTGAAATCACTGTAACCAGTTTCCCAACCGTATCCAAGTCTGCGAGCTAACGCTTTTACTTGAGAGAAGTGCATTTTTTTTATATTTGGAATACTTCCATATAGATACCCTTTCCAAATATTATGAAAACGTTCTGAAGCTTTTTTAATCTTAAATAATATTGTTGATACATCATAGGTTGGTTTTACTGATACAATATTTGTAGGGTGTATCATTGTTTCTAACTTATTCATAAATTCAATAAGTTGATCATTAGAAAAGGAATATTTACTATCTAACCTAAACTTCTCATCAAGATTGGCCAAGAAATAAGTAGATTTTATGAGATGATTAACTAAGAATTTTTTTACTTCATAGCCAAGTTCACTTTCAAGTTTGCCTAAAAGATTATCGACTGAACCGTATATATGATCTGTCTTATCTTCTATTGATGGAAGATTGTCCCCCTTTACAGTATCGAAATGTGTAAAGCAAATAAAAAGCTTTTGATAATGGCCGCTTATCGCAGTACTTTTTATTACTGCATAAGGAGGAGCCAGCATTGGGCTTTGAGCATCGTCTACAAGTACTATAGCATCTGATGTTTTAAATTTGCTTATTGTTTCAAAAGGTAAATTAGATGTAGTATCTGGAATATGGCCTAAGCCCTCTCCATCAATTATAATTAGTTTAGGTATATTGGATACTAATTCTGATTTAAAAGGACCCTGAACTCTCATTCCCGAAACTAAAGGAGTAAGTAACTTACCAAAAAGAAAAGATGAGTTGCTAGAAAAGAAACGTATAGAATTTAAAAATTCATTTCTGACTAATGTTTCTTTATGCCAATAAATAGGCCAACCAAATTTTTCTGTAACAAGATTTGCCTTATCTAATGTTTCAAATCTTAATTTTATTTCTTCGATAATATCATCAACAAGTGAAAGTAAATCCTCATCTTCATAAGAATCGATATATTCAAATGTTTGTTGTTCCAATGCAATCTTATCATCATCAGTTAGTATTTCATCTTTCACTAATTCAGAAGAACAAAAAGGTATTATAGATTCTGTAATAGTTTTTATTCGTTCAAGATAATTGGATATTTTTATTTCAAACAATTTCTGTTCTTCTTCAGTGACATTATTATCGTTAGACGTTTTTTCTTCTGAGCTATTAATACTTTCATATTTATTAAATCTTTTTTTATCTTTAATTTTTCCAATCACATAACTCAATCTAAATCTTTGCTCTTCATCTTCGAGAAAAATTCTCAGAGTATCCTTATCACTCTTTGTTGCAAAATATTTTTTTACAGCATTTTTAATTGATTCCTTAATTAGTTCACGGGTTTCTCCTTCAGTATAAAAAGAAATAACCCCTTTATAAGTTCCATCAGAAAGAATAATTTCAGAATCAAAAACCGTAGTTTTTGCGGTTGAGGTAGCTGGAAACTTTTCAGTAGAAGGATCAGTGCCCATGATTTGACGGAGTAAGGTAGTTTTTCCAGCACCAGTTGAACCTAATAATAGAACACGAGAATAACCTTCTTCATGCGATTTTAACGGAATTATTTTATCACGAAGTTTTTCATAATTTTGAATAATGTAATCTACTTCATCATAAAATGCATTTACGATACCTTCATTAAATAAGTCCTTAGCTTTACTGCGAGATGAAGGATGCCAATAAGAATCGTCACCTAATAATAAGTTCATTTGCTGAACTAATTTTTCAGCTTCTACTTCATCTGAAGTTCCTAGACCTCTTCTAATCTTTTTACCGGTCTTGCCATTTGAATCCTTTATCAAGGGATGGCGAAATTCGATTACCCAGCCTTCTCTATTGGCCGGTTTAATTTTACGTGCTGTATAGTATTTATTTCCCATAAACCTTCCTTTTTACAATTGTTATTCCTTGGTGTTCCAAATATACTGTAAATATAATTGGGTGTCAAGAGGAATGGGAACATCAAGGAATAACGAAATAAATATATTTATTTTGTTGGAATTTAGTCAAAAAAAAGCTTCCCCAGGTAGAGGAAGCTTTGGAAGGATTGGATTGTTAGGTTTTGTTAGCTTGCTTTTGGATAGGTAGAAGAGTATTGAACTACTTTTCCATCAGCGGTTTTGGAAGCAACACTGAGTAACAAAATGTTCTTTGTGTATTTGGCTGCTACTAACTTCTGTTTGACATCTAAGTCGATCTGTAGATCGTAGGCTTGGGTGAAGTTGAAGTTTGCTACTTCTTTTGAACTTGCTACAATCTGGTAGGGTGCATCGTCCGGGTTGGTTGGATCTGTGAAGCAAACAAGAGCGTTTGCAGAAAGATTAACTTCTTCCGGAGCGAAGATTGAAGCGGTGTTTAATGCAAGTAAGGATGCAGTAATCTTATCTGCATCTACTGCAGCGGTATCTACAGGTAAACCGAACCCACCAGGGGTAATGATATTATCCACGGTTGGTTTGTCTGTACCGGAATAACCGAAGTTATTCTTGAAGATGGTATTGAATACCGAGATACCGGAACCTTTGACGGTCTTCCAGATTGTTTCGAGCGTAGCGAGTGATAAAATGTTTTTGGAAAGGTTTGCTGTTACGGCAAACTTTTGTCTGACTTCAACAACTGCGGGATCGTAGTTGATGTTGAAACTGGATGGACGAGCTGCCATGATGGTTTTACCATCTACAGTTCTTGCTGTGAGGTTACCGAGCTTGCCTCTCATGTTGCCGATTACGTTACCATTTAAGATAGCCATTGTAATTGTTCCTTATGTTTAATAATTGTTCATTTCAATTTTACGGTTTATTTATTTTTTAGTCACTGTACTGATGAGACAGTACTCTTCGACAAGCTCAGAGACCTAATTTTGACAAACTCAATGACCTAAATTTGATAATTTCAGAAAATTAAAATGAGGCTTGGCAGAGGCTTGTTACAGGCTTGTTTGAGGTTAGTTAAATGTAGGCAAAAATATTTTTCTTTCTGGGTGTTTTCTAAAGAGGATTGTATTAATTGTGTCAAAGGAAAGTTGGTATTTATCAGAGAGATTAAATAGCGCTTCCATTTGCGGTTGAGTTTCACGGAGTTTTTTGAATTCTGATTTGATTAAGAAATTGCGTAAGGCAATTTCGTCAATGAAGCCTAACTCTTTCAGAGTTTGAAATTCTGAGGTTGTAAATAGTGGCGGAATATTTTCAGTTGAAACCGACATTAACAAATTAACATTTTATCTGTACTAAAATATTTTTTGGATTGAAGAGAAACAACGCTAGATGTTTGTGATTTGTTTTCTTTTGTTTGGCTTAAGAAGAAAAAATTTCATGAAATGAAATTTTCATATTTCAATTAATAATCTTTTATGTCCCTTTCTCTTGAAAGAAAGGAACCGAAAGTTCAAGAAATGTTTCACTGTACTTTTGCCTTGATGCAAAAGTACCAAAAAATCAAGACTGCAAATAAATTCCTAAAATTTTGTTCCGTTCTGCTACAGAAAAAGAACTCGCTTTGCTCAAACAGCTTTTTCTGTTTAACGCTTCACTACACAAAATTTTTATACGGAATTTATTTGAGGTCAAAGAAGCAGTGCAAAGTAAAAGCACAATTCTTTTAAGGCGCAAAAGCAAGTTGAATGCGATTTATTTGAGGTCATCTTGAAAAGTTGGACGGAAATTTGTTTTGTTTTCTGTTGCGATTGAAATGTTAGTGGAATTGCGTCCAGACGTCCAAAAATATTGGATGGTTGTTTGATGTGGTTTGCTGGAGTTTTTGTGCTCGGTTTATGCTTCTTATTGATAAGGTTCGGTTTTAAATGAAAAGGGAAGGTTAATAGTGATTCTGTCCTAAGGCGGCGGCAGGCAAAGCGGAACAAGTGTATTTGCATTCAACAGAGAATTAAAATTAAAGCAAATACTCTTGTGTAGCTGAGCGGAGTCATCGACCCGCCGCCGTTCTTGCAAATGTAAGCGAACGGAATGCGGGCAAAAATTGCCTTCTCCCCGCATGTAGAGAGCGATGATGAACCGATAAGGTTTCGTGCCGAGTTTACATAAGCCCACATTATAGGACGGTCGACAGAAAGAGAAGGTTAGGTAAAGATGTTTTAGCTTGTACTATAATGTGCCTTATGTAAATCTGGCTGAGAATGTTCGACCCCGCCAAATATTCAATAGTAAAAACATAAAAAATAATTTGGCGGGGCAGGTGAGGTGAGTTCATCTCATGTCAAGTTATGATGAAAAATGTTTTTTGTTTTTCGTTTGTGTTATTTGTTTCGTAGCTGGTTGATGAGATTTTTGTTAATATGAAAATGTAAAGGATATTGTGAGTCTAAATGGCAATTTTATTGAACCCTTACAGGGTTCTGTTTATTCTTGATTTTCTTTTTCCGTGGGTTTCACCCAAGGCTATTATCGTTTGTTCCTTTCAGGGACAGAGATAATACAAACATAAATTAGCAAAACCTTACTATGAAAGTTACGACGGCTTAAGAACGAGCTTAGGACTTCGTGAATAAGCGAGGGCTTAAGTGCAATGAACAAGCTAAGGCGATTCGACTTAGCGAAGTGAAGCAGCAGGAGCAACGGTAATAACATATTGGATTAAGAAATGGGCTTTACTTGAGCTTTACTAAAAGACGTAGATTCTTTACTAAAAAATTGGATTATTTTAACAAATGATAGGTTTTTTAGAAAAGGCAATTCTTTTATATATAAAGACTTATGGGATCAAGAACACGTAGTCTTTTCTAAAAACTTAGATTTTTCTTTTCTAAATTAGTTGATAAGAATCCATTTGGAGGCAGAACGAGTACCAGTATTTCTTATTTTTTTGTCTTTTCTAGAAAGCTCAGATAGCAAATTTTTAATTTTATTATTTTTTTGAATATCATTCAAAATATCAGGCAATTTATTTAACAATAAATTATCAATATCTTCTCTTGAAGCAGACTGGTATTCAGATAAATACTCAATAATTAATTTTTTATAATATTCTTTATCAAAAGCTTTGTTTTTGATGTAGGATGATTTAGCGCCAGTAAGAGATGCAATTTTTGATGTAACGAAAATATTGGGGTATCTTCCTTCTACAAGTTTTAATTTTTTTATCCGTTGATATTCTTCTTTTGTAAGCTGCTGTTTCTTTTGGACTTTATCCAAGAGAAAAGTTGAGTATAAATCCAAATCGGCTTTTTCAATTAACAGCTTAGAGTAATTTTCATTTATAACCCTACCATAAATTTTTAGTGAGGTATTGTCCGGTTTTGAGAAGTCATATTCGGGTAAAGGGAAATACCGCTTCTTTTGCTCTACAAACATTTTCTTAATACCATGACCAACAGTATCAATCATACCAAGATTGACCATAGCTTGAGCTAAAAAATTGTTCCGGTATTTTTCAGGAGTTTTATCTTTGAAAAGGTAATCTTCAAGACTTCCTTCAAAGAATTTCCCAGCATTGATAAAATTAAGCTCATCAGTTTTCTCAATTACATTTATTCGTGAATTAAGGGAATAATCTTGATGAGCTATGCAGTTATTTAAGGCTTCCAAAATAATCCATTGCTCATACTTGCTAACTTCGACCGGCGTCAGACTATTTGCTGGAAGAATTTTATAGTTATAATTGCGGATCTTAAAGTACAAATCATTAATTGTTAAGAAAAACGGGGGATCGAAATGCTCATAACCGGATTCTTCAGACTCAAGTTTCCAGGTTATCCTAGCAACAGCAGGTGATAAATAGTGTGTAGATTCCGGCTTGCCAAGTAAAATAATAGCTGTATTGGTAAGCTTTCCGCTTATAGTAATTTTTGCTTTGTCAAGCAACGCAATATCATTCCAATTATCCACTTCACTGAAAATAGATTTGTCTTTGCTTTTTGATTTGAAGACTTCACGCGCTTTTAGAATTGCAACCCGATCTAAATCGTTTATTGAAGCTGCCGGAATAATTTGAGATGACCAATCAACTTGCTTAGCTTGATTTCTAATCTGTTCGATTTCTTGAAGATTAAGTGCGCTTAGTTCTTCTCCATCTCTGCCATAATAATGTCCTTCCCATGCAATTGGAATGCCCGGAGGCGCTGCAGGTATTTGAAATAGTATAACGCGACCAATTGGGTGCATCGCTTCATGGATTTCAATAAAGGTTATTCTATTTGTAGTCTTATTTGCGATTTCCGATTTGAGGGAATCTAAAGCAGGGCGATGGTTCCGATAATTTGTTCCCACAACTTGATGAAATTTATTAACGCCAAATACAAGCCAACCGCAATCTTTGTTTTTTAGGTTTGCTTCGTTACTTAGAGCAGAAAAATATTTCCCAATTCTATCAAAGTGATAATCGTTTTTTGCTTCTTTGAATTCAACAAGCTCTGTTTCACCAGGCAAAGAAAGCAATTCGTTCAATTTATTTATCAGATCTGATTTAGGCATATTAAAAATTATCTAAAAGGTTAATGTATAATGTAAAAAATAAAAACGACACAAATTAGGATTTTACCATTAGTGAAAATGGTACTATCATAAATTTATTATCAAGTAAGAAAATTTAGGCTTTGACCTTCAGCTAAAAAATTCTCAATTTCATTTATGTATAAATTACAAAGAGTAATTACGTCTTCGCTACCAGACCAATCTGTAAACTTGTAGATAGTATCCGATTTTATGGTATCCAAATTATCCTTTTGAGGTTTTTGCCCAAATTCTTTTTGGGATATTATATTCCCTTCTTTATCAGACACTATTGCTGTGCCATTTACTGAAATTGTTACTTTTGCTTCTATTGTATGTAGAACATTAGTTTTTATAGGTTCTACATGGACGTTTAAATTTCTTTTCTTCCTAAGAAATTCTATTATCGGACTTGATGAAGTTTTTAACTTGTACCAAGATTTACTATTCGGATTTATTTTACATTCTTCTTTTGCATAATCAAAAACTGAGCGAGAAGAAGTTAAGAATGCACTTAGATTATTTTCGAAATCCTTAAGGTTCTTTTTTTGAGTTATCATTTTTTCGAGGAAGTATTTTGCTTCTTCTAGTTTTTTGTATTCGTTCATAATGTGTCTGAAAAAACTAATTTAATTCATAGCTTTTTAAAATATAAGGTTTGGATTGTTCGAAAGCATCGGGGGAATTAATTATTAGTTCTAAGTTGCCGGTGCCCCAATGTCCAACATTGGAGACGTCTCTGGTAAATCCTTTTTCGAGTTTAATTGATTTGGGATCCAAGCTAAGGTAAAGGACTATTGTGCTGTTCTGAGGATGGATTTCAACTGAGACGAAATTTCTTATTTTTTTAAAGGCGTAGTAGAACTTTAGTTCTTTTAGTTGAATATCATCGCCAAGGCTTAAAATAAAATCCTTTAATGCTTCGAATAGGTCTTTTACTTCTTTGGAAGATTTATTATATAATTCGTCAACGGTAGCGTATTTGATTTTCTTTTTTTGCTTTTCGGTTGAGGGTGTTTGTCCGGTTACTGCATTTACTAATTCAAAAAGTAATAAGTCCACAAACTTTTTATAACGAATTAGTTCAATGTTTCTATTGATTTGCTGGACTGCATAGGAATCGTATTTTGTATAATCACCGGCAATGCAAATGAGACGTGCATTTTCCCACTCGATTGAATCGGAAATATTTTTACCGAATTTGTTCATTACATGTAATTGGAATTCTGCTTTGTGGTCGAGGAGCCAATCCAGGTAGTATAAGCCTTGATTTATTACATTTTCGTTTGTAGCTCTTTTGTACTCAATTATTACGGGGCAATTGTTTTCGTCGATGCCAAGGGTGTCTATGCGACCGCCGTGTTTTACGCCGGTGGAATATTCTGATGCAAGAAATTTAATTCCGAGAAAATCTTCAAGGTGAGTTTCAATTAAGACTTGAAGGGATTTTTCTACTGAGACGGATTTTCCTTCGAGTTCGGTTATTTTGTTTTTGGCAACGTGAAAGAGTTTTATGTCTGACATAATAAGCCACCTTTTATTATAGGTCTATCTTTAGAATTAAATCTCTATATATAGCTAAATAACTTGCTGTACTACGAATGGATTTAAGTACTTTTTTTATTTGTGTGCCAAAATCTTTGAAGTCTTTGTAAAGGACTTTGAAAGTATTTTCGCAATCGGCTGGATTTACGGGAAGTAATAGTTTTGTTCCTTTAACTTCCAATTCATCATAAAAAAATTTAAGAAGCTTAACTTGACTGCCGTTTTTTAGGCTGACCGCAGTTTGTTTGTTACCTTCTTTGAAATAAACATTGTAAGTATTAAAAAAATTAGTTTCAGAAATGTATGAATCTTTTGGAAATTTTGCGGGAAGATTGGGAATGTTGAATTCTTCTGTCTCTTTATTTTCAATGAGCGAAGTGTATGAACGAACTTCCGGGAAACGTTCTTGAATTAATTTAAGTGAGGTTTCATAGTCCGGTTTCTGTTTAGATTTTATTGTAGTAACGGAACCAGCTTTTTCGTTACGATTAAGCCTTAGTTCGGAAGCTTCTTTGTAGAGTTCATCTACATCTTTTGCTTTTAATCCAAGGATTTCGAAAATAATTGTATCAAGTTTTCGTCTGTCCTTCTGTTTCACCTCTTTATAAATAGTTTCTTGCTCTCTTGATCTTAACGATTTATAAATTTCTTTCAATTCCTTTTCGTAAGGTTTTAATAGTTCTGGATCGATTACCACAGTGTTATCAACCACAACAACATCAATATCAGTTAATCCTTCACCCATTTGCCGCGCAAATAATTCTAATAAGAATCTAAAGAATGTGCTGTTCATAATTAAAAATATTATTTCAGCATATTTAGAATAACCTTTCTTTATGCTGATGTTATAATTAACCTTGTCGCAAAATACTTTAGATTTGCGATTATCAATTAGACCGTATTTCTCATGAATCTTTGAAGGAAAAATAAAATCACCGACGGGTAAATCTTTGCCAAGATTAAACCAGTCGCGTTCATTTCCTTTTACGTTTGAAATTCTTTGAGCGTTTGTGGGATTGTTGTGCAAGTCGAACTGTTTTTCGGCAATCTCGATATATTTGGCAATCTTAGTATTGTATTTCTTTAGTGTTGCCAAAGATTCATTACAGATGAGAACTTGGTAGTGCAAATTCTTTTTATCTACTTCAAGGTTCTTAGCTTCTTTTTGAGACTTAAATAGTGGTTGGAAATAAATGCGTTCCATTAAGTGATGGTTTTTAGTAAGTTCGCTGTAATACCAGCCGAATTTTTCCCAACTTATTTTGTGTTTGCTTCTTTCAAAGCCAAATTGGAGTTTGTATTCGTCATCAGAAAGTTTCTTAACTTCATCTGTATCGTCAATTACATAGAAGAAATCATTCGCACCGGATTTTATTCCATAGAAAACATCTACAACATTTCTTAAAGGAATTAGTTTGTTACCGGCATTATCAATTATTCTGTTATAGATTTCCGGCGAGCGAAGATATTTAGCTCCCCAATTTCCATTATCATATTTACCGTCAGTTGTACTTTCTTCTTCAAGTTGTTTCTGCGTTCGGACGGTTACAAAGTAATCTTCATTCTTAACTGTTTTGTTTGTCTTTTCCAATTGAGAAGTAAACTTAATAACAGTTTCAAATCTGTTTTCGCTATCGTTTGCACCGATCAAATCTTTGTAGTCTTTATATATGCGGACGAAGCGAACAATGTTGCTTTGCCGGTCTTCGCGATCAGAACATTTTTCGAGGATTAGAATAACTGTGTTAATAGAAGCCGTTTCGAAGCTTCTCATTTTTTGATTGTCGATAACGGCAATAATCTTAAAGTTGTCGAGCAAGAATTTTTGAAGACCGGTTCCAAAAGCAACATCGAGCCAACTGCTTGAAATAACATAACCTAATCGCCCGCCCTCTTTTAGAAATGCTGCAGTGTGCATTAAGTAGTAAACATAAAGATCGCTTTGCTGATTGATTTTCTTCAAACCGTGTTCACTGTTAGCAAGATTTGACCATGCTGCTTTATTATCAACAAGCTCTTGACGAATGTAAGGAGGATTACCAATACAAGCATCAAATTGAGGAATGCGTACGCTGTTGAACTTTTCATCCTTTTTTTTGATTTCAAATTCTGAAGTATGATTATGGAAGATTAAATCGTGATAAGATTTAGTTTTTACATCCGCAAAATCTTTGTTGATAATAGCCGGATAATTATCTATTTCCTTAATATCCAGAAGTGAAAGGTTCATGCTTGCAAGAAAAACCGGGAATGGTGCAATATCAATTCCCCACAGCCGTTCAAGCAGTTCGATATGTTTAGCTTTTTTGTTGAAATGTTTCATAAAAGCATAAGCTCGGACAAGAAAAGTTCCGGCGCCGCAACCGCTATCTAAAACAGTTTTGGTTTCTTTGTTAATGCAGAATGCATTTACAATATCAACTTCGTTTGTATTTGTGAAATGCTGACCGCGGTCGTGTTGCTCTTGGTTCTCAATTAACGTGTTGTAAATGGAACCCATTATATCGGAATTTAGATCATAGAATTGCAGATTACTTATTTGCTTAACATTCCTTCTAAGTTCAAGTAAATATTTTTGAGGATATGTAAATTCATCAAGAACAGTTTCTTTAAAAATAGATTCATAATCATGCTTAAGGGCACCTCTAAAAACTACATTTCTGGATGCGGCGATTTGATAAAACATCTCCCATGGTTCTCTTAAAACCAAAATTTATCCCTTAGTTTTATTGAATGCTGTTATTAAACGGTTTGTAAAGAAAGATTCTTTGACAATGTCATAGATTTTAACGCTTCCGGGCATAGCTATTCCATGGCAACAACTATTTTCAACTGAACACAACGACAAATATTGTATGTCAGATTCATCATACCAATTTTTGCTCTGGCT
>JAMCWE010000258.1 GCA_023475265.1 Bacteroidota bacterium | reverse complement strand
CAATACAACAAAAATTTTGATTTAGTTACCGATAAGATTGGACCCTATCCATTTCATATTGCGAATAAAAGAGTAACTGATGAAACATCTAAAGTGACTATTCTTGATCCGGAAAGCCCGCTATTAAATTTCCCGAACAAAATTACAGAAAAAGATTTTGACGGTTGGATTCAAGAGCGAGGAATTTATTTTGCCGACAATTGGGATTCACATTATAAAACTGTAATTGCATGTCATGATTCAGGTGAGGATCAATTAAAAGGCGGTTTGATTTACACTCATTATGGAAAAGGAATTTTTATTTACACCGGCTATGTTTGGTTCAGAGAGCTTCCCGCCGGGGTTCCGGGAGCGTACAGACTTTTTGTAAATTTAATTTCTGCGGGCAAAGCGCAGGGGGAGATAAATTGATTGTAGATTTGTGGAAAGTTTTCAATAAGGATTAGAGGTATATGGGTATAGAGGTATAAGGGTATAATATTCAACCTATTTAACTCTATATCTTTTTACCCTTATACCCAAGCACTATTTAGCTAATATCATTTTCTTTACAATTGTTTTATTAGGCGTTTTAAGCGAATAGAAATAAATACCGGAGTTAACTTTTTCTCCATTGTTATTTGTACCATCCCATTTAACAACATAACTGCCTTTAGAATAATAATTATTTATCAACTCCTTTACTTCTCTTCCAAGAATATCATAGATTACGAGACGCACTTGCTGACTATACGGAAGCATAAAATTAATATTAGTGGAAGGATTGAACGGGTTGGGATAGTTTTGAAGGAGATTAAATCCATCAGCAATATTTTTTTTACTTCCCACACTTGTAGGTTTGCTATAGTACAAAAATATTTCCTTAGTTATGTACCCGAATAAAATACCATCTGGATTTGTAACTTTTAGAGGTTCATTTTCCTGAATCCACTGTCCATTTTCCCATTCTTCCCCATATAGATGAATTAAATCATAATTATCATCATATTCATAATATATTCTAAACCAATTTTCCCAATTATTATTTACTGTCTTTTGCCAGTTTTCAAGAACTAAATTTTTATTTTCATTATAATTAAATTTTACCAAAGCATAATCTATCCATTGTTGTTCTTGCCAAATTTTTGTTTGAATAGCGTTTACGTTTAACTTTTCATCATATTCATAATTAGTTAAATAATAATTTACCCATTTATCGTTTGTCCAAACCTGAAATAATGTTGTATCCTTTACTTTCTCTGGAGTATATGTATAAATAGATTTAGAAATGTTTACCCATGTACTATCTATCCATTGTTGATTTACTGATGATACTAAATTGTTTGCAACATTATAACTATTTTCATATTTAAAATCATTCACAAATACCTGCCCATTGAAAAACTGATGCAAACTTAAAATCCTATTTCCCGATGAATCATAATTAAAAATATCTTTTTCAGTTTGGTACCATTCTTTTGTCGTTGAATTAAATGATTCCCATAGAACTGATATAAGCTTTCCTTCGGAATTGTATGTGTCTGTATGTTTTTCTAAATTAATCCATTCACCATTATACCAAACTGCTGCTATGAAATAATTTAATGATAAATCATCATTATAATTATATGTAATCTTATCTGTATCTCCGTTTTTAGTTATACAAATAAGACTATCTAAAACTCCGGCAGAACTATTTTTATTCAATGGAGTAAAAGTAGATATATTGTAAATACTTCTTTTGAGGAATGAACTGTTAATTTTTCCATTTGTTGAAATATAAGATTGTCCCTGTGGAAAAATTTCTGCCGCTAACAGACAATAAAACAAAAGATAAATGAGTTTATGGACTAAATTCATCAGGCTCCCTTAAAAATAAATCCCTACAATGAAATGGTTCGTGTTGATAATCCTATTATCGTATTTAAACAAGTATCTAATATCAAGATTC
The DNA here is from genome assembly GCA_023475265.1 of Bacteroidota bacterium. Taxonomy (GTDB): domain Bacteria; phylum Bacteroidota; class Ignavibacteria; order Ignavibacteriales; family Ignavibacteriaceae; genus FEN-1297. Next base: position 44,242 of record JAMCWE010000258.1, on the reverse strand, counting down.
AATTTTGAAGAAATTTGATATGATGTACCGACTCCTAATATTATTCCATACGAATGGTTTGGTAGCTGTTCATTTTTTTGTATTCCCTTAAATTCTGGGGGTATCTCATCTATTGAATTATAAGACCAACTTTCTCCTGGCGAAGTATCTATGGAGGAAAGGATAAAGTTATAAACTGCATCTATCGAAATATATGGCGAGAAGATACTATGAACAAAATTATATTGAATGCCTAATGTAAGCGGAAATATATCATAAGTCTTACTTACCAAATTATACTTAGTTGCAAAATATCTTGGAAGAGAATCAATGATAGTATTTTCAGAGTATGTTCTTACCGTGTAAGAGTATGGTTGAATTGTTGTAAAATAACCGGTAGATGCTTTCAGTTTAAACGAAGATGTGAGATTCGTTTTAAGTTCTACGAGAAAGTCACCTCTTATGTTGTCTGTGTTATAAAAATTAATACCACCGTAAAAACCAATATCAAAATTGGAGAAAGGTTTGCTTTCCTGTGCTTCTAAAACGTTAAGTGAAATAAATGTTAGTATGAATAATATTTTTTTCATATTATCTCCTTTAGTTTATGAAATTGAATATCGATTTTAATTTTAATAAGCTTATTTCGTCTTTTAATGTTTCATGGGCTTTTAGTTATTAGTACTATCCTTATTTGTTCAGCACGCACATATTATCTCCGGTTCTGGAGTTCCGAACATAATTGCAGGAGTTCAGAACATATATCCTTTACTCTTTTTTGTGCGAGAACGCACTTAATTTCATAATTGTATTCACTGCTGGGCATAAATCATATCAGAAAATATGTCCATGCTATCACACATTTTGTTAATTATATTATCCTCAGATGATAATTGCATTATCTGAGGATGTTAAAAGCCGCACTTCCGTGCATATATCAATTTAGAAAATTTGTTATATGCTATTTCAAAACCACTTAATTGCATTATGCTTTTAACTCATATAATAAATTCCCTTGGCAGTCACTGACCACTCCGTGGCTGAATAGCTATATTCCTTGAAACCATATTCTGTCATGGTACGGACTCCGTCAGAGCCGGACAAGCATGACAGCCCAGAAAATACTTAACTTACATATATCCGAAAGCAATTAAAAAAACCCAACGCCTTAGAGTCATTGGGTGTCTTCAATACTTAACTATTGTGGATTTGCCGGCGGATTATCTGCCGAACCATTCCCGAAATTACCCTGGCCTTTAAACCTCTTGCTAAGGTCATCTACGATTTCCTTTGCACCTGGTACATTCATCTTTGCTGCAAGCTTTGCTGTTTCATAAAATAATAATGCTGCCGAATATGCTTCGCTGCCGCTTTCCATCATTGTATCACTTATTAGGCTTACAATTGGATATAATACATTATATATTTCAGAAAGTGCAACTACCGCATTAAAGTCAACTCGTAATTCCTGTACATTTAAGAATGCTGGGACTAAATTGGTATTCTTATCTGCATATTCGAGTGATTTGCTTACAAATGGTACATTCTTATCTCCCATCTTAAGCGTTGACTTGCGCAGTTCATCGGTAAGTGAAATTAACTTTGGCTTTAAGATTGTATCCAATATAGAACCGGCGTTTTTTACTGCTGCTGATTCTTCTTCGGTTAGGCTGAATGAAACAAGATTCTTAATCATAAATCTCTCTCTTCTTTAAGGTTAATAGAAATAAATTAATTAGAAAAAAATCTTATTAAGTCGGAAATGATAATCAGACGGTCGAATGTTCCAGAACCAATTGCCCCTTAAAATAAATAATCATGCATGACGGTATGCAGCGTTTTCATTGGTGGCTTGCAATTAGTTCTTTAAACACTGAATTTGTTTTTGCAGCAAGTAATTTTTAAGTGATTCACCATTTAACTAACCCCTTTCAATTAAGTTGTTAAATATGCAGCACATAGTTATCAAAAATACTTTGGAATGTCAACATAAAAATATAAATGGATTATTTTTTGACTTAAGCTTACAGACCATATAAAGTATAGATGTATAAAGTTCTATCTAATTTTTTACTCCTATACCTATTTACCCTTATTCCTTTATACGCAATATTATATTTCCTTTCCATAACAATTTTATAATTACTATCTTTCCCAAAGAAAATTTTGGATTTACAAATTGGAAAAAGAAAGAAAACTACAAATCATAAGAGCTGCGGTAAAACGCTTCGACAAGCATGGTGTTAATAAAACTACATTAAATGAAATTGCCCGCGATTTGAGAATTGGGAAAGCTACTATTTACGGTTACTTCAAATCGAAAGAAGATCTTTTCTTTTCTGTTCTCGATTACGAAGGTTCACAGTTCTTAGAAGAAGTAAAAATTATTTTTGTCAAAGAAGAAATTCCTTTGCAAGAACGTTTTCTGGAATATTTCAAATCGAAAGAAAATATTTCTCAAAAGTACAAACTTATTTCCGATGCGTTCGTTCAAACTCTTGATGACAAAGGATTGGATGGTGAATTAAATTTTATCAAAAAATTGTTTAATGAAGAAGAGGAAATTATAAAATCAATTTTAACTAAATCCGGGAATAAAAATTTTAATCAGCTTCTTCCAAATTTTCTTGTAATTAAAAGCTGGGGTTTGAGCTTAGGTATGCGTTTTCAAACTCTTTCCGAACCACAAAAGAACTCAGATTTTAATGATATTTTATTAAAAGATATTGAAAATTTCTTAAACTAATTTTTGGTTTAATAAATCGCTTCTCTAATCTTGGCGCTTATATAATCCATAACCCAAACTACAAATGCAATCATCAGAACAATCAAACCGACTTCTCTCCAGCGAGCAAGGCCTTGATATTGCATCAACATTGTGCCGATACCGCCTCCGCCAACCAAGCCGATGATCGTTGCCATTCTAACATTGATATCCCAACGATAAATTGTGAACGAAAGAAAAGGAAGAACAATCTGCGGAACCACTGCATGCCATACAATTTGAACTTTATTTGCACCGGTGGCTGAGATTGCTTCGACCGGTCCTTCTTCAATACTTTCAATCGATTCGGAATAAAGTTTTGCATTTGAAGCAATCGAGTGGACAAGCAGTGCTATCATTCCGGCAAACGGTCCAATTCCAACCCATACAGAAAAAATAATCGCCCAAATTAATGGTTCAATTGATCTGACAAAATTTAGAATTATTCTGAGGATATAATAAACAGCAAATGATATTTTATTTTCTTTCATTAAGTTTCTTGCGGTAAAAAAGCTGATGAGAAGTGTTGGCGGAATAGAAATAAGTGTAGCAATTAAAGCAATATAAATAGTTTCTATCATTGCAAACAAAGCATCGTCAAAAATGCCAAACTGCGGATGGAAAAGTGCGCTGAATAATCTTTCCGCTCCTTGTAATCCTTCAGTACTGAACAAACCGACGATAGAAATTTTTGTGACAACCCAGCCTGCTATAAATGTAATATCAAAAAGGAACCAGGCAAATATTTCAACTGTCCATTTTGTAGTTTTGTTTTCTTTTGCAATTCCAAATAACTTACAAGAAAGTGAAGTTCTAGAAATTGCCCAAGAAGTACCAATTACAATGCTTATTATAAAAAGAATAATTATTTCTCCCCATGAAAACGGAAGTTCTCTTAAGTCTAAAAAGAATTTATAATATATCGCTCTTTGAACAACAAGGATACTGTAGAATACAAAAAATATATCAAGCAAGATTGCTTTGTATAAATTATACTTGTGTTCGCGTTTCTTATTTTCTTCAATAATATTTTGCGGATGGATTTCCATTGCCGGTTCTTTTATCATCTTATTTCCACCTCTTCAGCTTCCTCGCCGTAAATTGTTTTGAACCAATTTTCATCAATATCCCGCGGAGCGCCTTCGTAGATTATTTCTCCTGCTCTTAAAGCAATTACGCGGGAAGCATATCTTCTTACTAAACTTAAAAAATGAAGATTGCAGATTACAGTGGTTCCAAGTTCTTTATTAATTTTTTCGAAATATTGCATCACTGAGTTTGAAGTTGCGGGATCAAGTGAAGCAACTGGTTCATCGGCTAAAAGTAATTTCGGATTTTGCATTAAACTTCGTGCAATTGCAACTCTCTGCTGCTGCCCGCCGCTTAAAGAGTCGGCTCTGATTTTTGCTTTATCGGTAATGCCAACAGTGTCAAGACATTTGTAAGCTTCTTCGTAAACTTTATCAGAATATTTTTCTAATATAGATTCAAAAGTTCCGAGTGAACCAAGCTTACCATTTATTACATTAGATAAAACTGATTTCCTTTTTATCAAATTGAACTGCTGGAATACCATACCGATTTGCATTTTAGACTGACGAAGTTCTTCTCCTTTTATATGAGTAATATCTTTGCCTTGAAATTCTATAATTCCAGAAGTGGGTTCAATCAGACGATTAATACATCTGAGTAAAGTAGATTTTCCAGAACCGCTTAATCCAATAACGACAAGGAATTCACCTTCTTCAACTTCGAAACTAACTCCTTTAAGAGCATGAGTTCCGCTTTTATAAATCTTATGTAAGTTTTGAACTTTTAGTAACATTTATTTCTTCATTAAATCTTCAAAATTAATATGTTGTTGTTCTAACAATTTACGAAGTCCATCATAATCGCTGTCTTTTGTTCGAATCAATCCGGTGATGTCATAAATATCGAATAAAGATTTTTTTCCTTCGGGTGTTTTAACAAATTTAAGAAGAGCATTGATAATTTTCTCTTTCATCTCTTCTTTCATATCTTTTCTAAACACCCAAGGATCGTTTGGAATGTCTTGAGTAAATCCGATTATTTTTACTTTTTTAGCGACGTCAGGAAATTGCTTAAGCACTCTCATTCTGGCATCCATTATTTCACCGGTCTGTGAATCAGGCGGGGCATAATAAGTAGCACCGGCAGCGGCTTGACCTTGATAAACCATAATAACAACATTATCATGCCGCATAGCAAATACAGTTTCGCTTGGCTTAACTCCCATGCTGTCAAGCATAGCTTTAGGCAGAATATAACCGGAAGTTGATGATGGATCAACATAAGCCATTGTTCTTCCATTAATATCTTTAATGCTATTTATACCGGAATCATATCTTGTAATAAATTGGCCTTTGTATGTTGTTTCGTTTCCTTCGCGAACAATTCTAAGTCGAGCTTCAGCACCGTATTTAGCATTCGCCATTAAATAAGAAAATGTATTTATCGCTGCCACTTCTACTTTGCCGGTTCCGAAAGCTTCAACCAAAGCAATGTAGCTTGCAGGTACCGCTGTTATGTAATAATATCCGGTTTCCTTATGCAAAAAATCTGTTAAAGCTTTGGCGTTGAAAGAAATTCTGTTTGCGTCCACGGAAGGAGTAAAATAGATTCTGATAGGATTAGTGTATGAGCCTAAAGAGCCTTCGTTTAATTGTCTAAATGAAATGGCTACGATGAATATTACGATCGGCGACAGATAAAGGAAGTATTTTGCTAATTTCATAAAGCATTAAATTGGTTCGTCAAATATGCAAATTATAGATCAATCTTCAAATATTAAAAATCATCATTTATATTATCTTTTTGTTAAAATTTAATTTAGATATTTTTTCTGGATAAGAGAGTATAATGTTATATAGAATTTGCTATTTTATTGGAAATATATCTTCCCACCGTACTTTGGGTAAAAAATACACTCTATATAAAGTTCCGTTGATATTGTGTTAGTAATCATTTCCATTAATAAATCAAAAAATTAACTTCATGTCGAACTAAAAAAATAATGAAGGAGGTGTTTGAAGGGAATTTTATCTTGCTACCATTTTTCAAGATAAGTTTTATTCTGAAGTAAATGATATTGAATAAAGTTGAATTGAGAATATTTTTCATCGGTAAAAGAAAGGATGATTCAAATGGAACATGCAAGAGAATACACAATTTCTGTGCTTAAGGATTTATTAAATCTCTGCAGAGAAGAACACACGTTATTTAATTCAGCGAAAGAAAAAATAGAAGACAGTTCTATAAAACAAACTTTTCTAAATTGTGCGAATGAGAAAGCTGAAATTATAAATAAAATAGAATCTGAAATTAAAAGACTCGGCGGTTCGCTTGAAGATTTAGGGGAAGAATTTTCGATTGAACAAGATCTCTCTGCAAATAAAAAATTAGATAGCGAACAGGAGAAGATTCTATATTATTGTTTAGAAAAGGACAGCATTACACTGAACAGATATTCAATTGCTATGAAGGAAGATATAATGTGGGAAGTGGTTCCGCTAATTGCTAAACAATATTTTGACTCAAAAGATCTTCACGATAAGATTTTGTTTACCTGCAATAAGAAACAACAGCAGAATTTAATGCTTGGCAATATTTCTTAATTTATAAAAGCTGAATAATAAAAATTAAAATAGTAATTAGTGATAATTACGTCTCATTGAAAAGTGTGTCATTTTTCAAATCAAATTTTGTCTTGCCAAATCTCTTATAAGATAATTCAGTTGCTTCTCTTCCGCGTGGTGTTCTTTGAATAAATCCTTGTTGAATCAGAAAAGGTTCGTAAACTTCTTCAATTGTTCCGGGATCTTCATTAACTGCAACGGCAAGTGTACCAAGACCAACCGGACCACCTTTATACTTTTCAATAATTGCAAGAATTATTTCCTTATCCATTTCATCAAGTCCGTATTCATCAACTTCAAGTGCATTTAATGCTTTCTTTGCAACTTCTAAATCTATAATTTTTTTATCGGCATAATCAGCAAAGTCACGTGTTCTTCTTAAAAGTCTGTTAGCAATTCTTGGCGTACCTCTTGAACGTTTGGCAATTTCGTAAGCAGCATCTTCATCAATTTTTTGATTAAGAATTTTAGCTGAACGAGTTACTATTTTATGAAGCACTTCCGAGTTGTAATAATCTAATCTAAATTTGATTCCGAACCGATCTCTTAAAGGTGAAGTTAACATACCGGCTCTGGTTGTAGCACCGATTAAAGTGTATTTTGGAAGACTGATCTGAACTGACCTGGCATTTGGCCCGCTGTCAATCATAATATCAAGCTTGTAATCTTCCATAGCAGAATAAAGATACTCTTCCACAACAGGACTAAGCCTGTGTATTTCATCTATAAACAGAACAGATTTTTCTTCAAGAGTTGTAAGCAAACCAGCTAGATCGCCAGGTTTCTCAAGCACCGGACCGGAAGTTATTTTTAATTTAACTCCCATTTCATGAGCAATAATATATGCCAACGTTGTCTTGCCTAATCCAGGAGGTCCTGTAAGAAGAACATGATCTAAAGCTTCACCGCGTTTTGTAGCGGCTGAAATAAATACATTTAGATTTTCAATAATCTTTGATTGACCTAGAAAATCAGAAATTCTTAATGGACGTAGCGATTGCTCAAATTGTTTTTCTTCTTCAGTTATTTCCGGAGCTGTAGATGAGGATTTTCTCAAATGATTCTTACTGTTTATTTCAATTAAAAAATTTGTTCGGTTAAAATTAAATTAAATGTAGATAAGAAACACTAATATTTAATGGAATAAATTTCAGTTAAAAAATATACTTTAAGTTTCTATCTGTTTATTTTGAATTTTGAACCTATGAATTATAATAACCATCAATGTCATTGCTGTCAACATGAGCAAAGCGGTTCCTATTGTTGGCCAAACGTTTAAGCTTTTATCCAGGATTGATATAAGGCCAGGATTCCAGGCGCTGCCATATAGAATTGTAATATGTACAACATAAATCAATAAAGTATTCCTGCCGACAAGGATAAAAAGTCTAGGAATATTTTCAACCTTTAAAGCAATTACAGATACAATTGAATTTAGAAATAGAACAATTCCTAACCTGTAAAAGATCAAGTTGGGGCTGGTAGTCCAAAAATTAGTTTGACCATAAATTGCTTTTTCAATTTCATTTCCAACAAGAGCAATAACAACAAAAAATAAACCTGCAGCAGCAAGTCTATAGCTGAATTTTATTGATTTAAAAACCATTGGATGTTTAGCTAGATAACTGCCAAGCACTCCCCCGGCAATTACATAACCTGCCCACGGAAATAACGGAAAGTTCGATCCGCTGCCGGTATAAAAGTAACCCGCTAAAGATTCCGGAAGATATTTCAGCCAATTGATAACTGAGAAAGGCTGATATAAGCCAAAAAATATAAGAGCGCTAATAGAAAAAACAACGTAATCATTAAGCTTAAATTTTTCTGCAATATAAATACATCCCATCAAGAAGAAAATTCCGAAGCCAATCAAATGAAGGACATCAATAGCAAAAAAGGTTTTCCATTCATCCGGTGTTACACCGGAAAAATTTATTAAGGTTGGAGTAGGATAACGCAATAGATAACCTAAAAATAGAAGTAATAAAAATCTTTTAATCCCTTTTTTAGTTCGCGGATTTGTTTTAAATGGCTCGTCAACAAGTCGAAATAAATATGTGAAAACAGTTCCGGCAGAAAAAAGGAAAATAGGTGCAGTCATACCTCGCATGAAAAACCAGAAACTAAAGATAGGAGAATTCATATCCCGGTAGTTATTAGAAAGTAAAACATCAACAGTATGCCCTTGCACCATTTGAAGAACAGCGAAAGCTCTCATCAAATCAATAAAAATAATTCTATGCTTTTTAGAAGTTTGTGTCATTTACTTTATTAGTAATTATACAATGAATTTTAGAGGTGAAAAATAATTAAAATTTTGGATTTATATGATTAATATTATTTTTTCAGAAATCATTTTGTAGACATTTATTTCTTCTTGAAGTTTAACAAAATACAAAGCATACTTATACACAATTTTTGCAATATATTTCGAATAACTAATTCAAGAAAACTTTAGACTTAATTATAATGAATTCGATCCGTTTAAAAACAAAAAGCCCGCCATTATAATGACAGGCTTAATCAAGATTGAACTAATTTTTAATTAATATTTATTGTTCTTGGTTTTACTTTATCATGCTTCGGAAGACTTACAATTAACTGACCATTAACATATTTTGCATCTATTTTAGAACCATCAATACTATCAGAAAGCTTAAAGCTTCTTGAATAATTTGCAAACAATGTTTCATGCAAAATATATTTTTTCTTCAAAGCTTCATTAAAATTCACTTTACCGAAAATAGTCAATGTTCCTTCTTCAAGCTGAAGATGGACATCTTCTTTAGATACTCCCGGCAAGTTTGCTGTTAAAACAAACTCTTCTTCCGTCTCATAAATATCTACAAGAGGCGCAATGCTTCTTTCATATTCCAAAGCTTTTTCCCAGGGCTTTAGTTCTTCCTGAACTTCAGACATCACTTGATCTTTATATTCAGACATAGTTATAGCTCCTTAATTTTTATTTTTAAATAATTATACTTTTTAATAAATAGGATTGATTAAACAACGGGCTCTACTAAAAATGTAAAGCCCGTATATACATAAATTATTTTTTATCGTCGTCAACTACTTCGTATGAAGCGTCCTGGACATTTTTATCATCGCCTTTTTCTTTTGCACTTGGTTCAGGTTCCGGCTGCGCACCTTGAGCTTGCTGCTCTGCACCTGGCTGAGAATAAAGCTGAGATGCTATATCATTCCAAGCTTTGCTTAATGAATCGGTAGCTGATTTAATTTGATCAGAATTATTAGTTGCCAACGCATCTTCAACTTTTTTGATTTCAGCTTCAAGCTTAGATTTTGCATCAGGTGAAATTTTATCTTTTAATTCTTCAATCTGTTTCTTTGTCTGGAACACTAATGAATCAGCTTGATTTTTTACATCAACAGATTCTTTCTTTTTCTTATCTTCAGCAGCGTGATCTTTTGCGTCATGCTTCATCTTTTCAATTTCGTCATTGGATAAACCACCGGAAGAAGTAATTCTAATGCTTTGCTCTTTGTTTGTAGCTTTATCTTTTGCCGCAACATGAAGAATTCCGTTAGCATCAATATCGAATGTTACTTCTATTTGAGGGATACCTCTTGGTGCAGGTGGAATTCCATCAAGATGAAATCTTCCCAATGATCTATTATCTCCTGCCATAGGACGCTCGCCTTGAAGTACATGAATCTCAACTGAAGGCTGACTATCCGATGCAGTAGAAAAGATTTCACTTTTTCTTGTCGGAATTGTCGTATTAGCTTCAATCAATTTAGTCATCACACCGCCAAGAGTTTCGATACCGAGCGATAGCGGAGTAACGTCAAGAAGAAGAACATCTTTTACATCGCCTGTTAACACACCGCCTTGAATTGCGGCGCCAACGGCAACTACTTCATCAGGGTTTACTCCTTTGTGCGGTTCTTTTCCAAAAATCTTTTTAACTAGTTCTTGAACCATCGGAATTCTAGTTGAACCACCGACGAGAATAACTTCACCGATTTCTCCGGCAGGCACTCCAGCATCTTTTAGAGCTTGTTCACAAGGAATTTTTGTTCGTTGAACAAGATCATCAATCAACTGCTCAAACTTTGATCTGCTTAAAGTTATGTTAAGATGTTTCGGCCCATCTTGAGTAGCAGTAACAAACGGCAGATTAACATCTGTTGTTGATGAAGAAGAAAGTTCGATCTTCGCTTTTTCGGCAGCTTCTTTTAATCTTTGAAGAGCCATCGGATCTTTGCGTAAATCGATTCCTTCTTGCTTTTTAAATTCATCAGCAAGAAAATCAATCACGCGCTGATCAAAATCATCGCCGCCAAGGTGAGTATCGCCATTAGTGGATTTTACTTCGAACACACCATCGCCAAGCTGCAAAACAGAAATATCAAAAGTACCACCGCCTAAATCATAAACAGCAACGATATGATCTTTAGTTTTCTTATCCAATCCATAAGCAAGAGCTGCAGCAGTAGGCTCGTTGATAATTCTACGAACTTTTAATCCGGCAATTTCTCCAGCATCTTTAGTAGCTTGTCTTTGAGAATCATTAAAGTATGCTGGAACAGTAATAACAGCTTCAGTTACTTCATGTCCTAAATAATCTTCAGCAGTTTTTTTCATTTTCTGAAGAATCATTGCGCTAATTTCCGGTGGAGAATAAACTCTGTCGCTAATTTTTACGCGCGCAGAATTATTATCGCCAGCAATTACTTCATACGGAACTTTAGTCTTCTCATCCTGAACTTCGTTTATCAATCTTCCCATAAATCTTTTTATAGAAAAAATCGTATTCTTCGGATTAGTTATTGCTTGTCTTTTAGCCGGCTGGCCGACTAATCTTTCACCGGTCTTTGTAAAAGCAACAACGGACGGCGTAGTTCTACCACCTTCAGAATTAGGTATAACAACAGGATCATTCCCTTCCATAACAGCGACGCAAGAGTTTGTTGTTCCTAAATCTATTCCTATTATCTTTCCCATTACTTATGACTCCTTATATTTTTTTATTTCCGGCAGTTTCTTCGCCGATTATTATTTTATTTTTATTTCTTTTTCTTGATTAGTTTTTTTGATTTCTTTCTTAACATTTATCTTTAATACTCCATCTTCAAAAGATGCATTAATACTATCGGGATCAATCTCTTCCGTAAATTGGAATGATCTTGAAAAAGCACCAAAGCTTCTTTCTGATTTTACTAATTCATTTGCCTTGATATTTTTAGCTTGATCTTTTTTATCTCCTGAAACTGTCAAAATATTTTCTTTAAACGAAACTTTAATATCTTCCTTTTTAATTCCAGGAATTTCTAAGTCAATATAAATATTATCATTATCTTTATAGTAGTCTACTTTTGGTTTGAATGAAAAATTAACGTTAAAGTCTATATTCGGAAATTCTCCAAAGAAATCATGAATTTTATTATTGATAGTTTCAAAATCAGCATTTGGTCCAAATTTAATATAAGTCATTTTCTATCTCCTAAAAAATATTTGATATTTAGATATCAATCGGTATGCCATGAGGTGTTAAAATCTATAAGATTAAGATATCCAACTAGTTATGGAAATATAAGATAAAATTACTGGTTTACCATTTTGGCATAGTATCGGACTCATTGTCATATCAGATAAATATAATGACAATTAATCTGACACTTTTGCTAAATTTTAATTATTTTTGGGCGCGTAATTTTGAGGTAAAAATTGTTTAATCTGGAAATCTTTGACCTAAAGTTAAATACCGAAATAATCGGAAGAAATTTTGTCTACACCGAAGAAATTGATTCTACAAATTCATTTCTGCTGAATAAGTCCAACAAATTTAATACTGATGGAACTGTGTTACTTGCCGAAAAACAAAACAAGGGACACGGAAGAAAAGATAGAGTTTGGTACAGTAATAAAGAACAGAATCTTACTTTCTCTATCTTAATTACAAATAAGAAATTCTTAAAAGATAAATTTAATCTTTTAAATTTTGCAGCTTCATTATCAGTAGCATTGGCAATTGAAAATTTATATCAATTGAAAACAGAACTCAAATGGCCAAATGATGTTTTAGTAAATGGGAAAAAAATTGCAGGCATTCTGCTTGAATCAATTTCTCAAGGAAGTAAAATTGAAAAGCTGGTAATAGGGATTGGTTTGAATGTAAATCAAGTTATGTTTCAAGGAAATTTTAACATCCCGCCAACTTCAATTAAGTTTGAATTGAATGAACCGGTTGACCGCGAAAGATTACTTGCAGAACTTCTAAATACATTTGAAGAGCTGCTTGAAAAAGTTGAGCACTCACCAAGCGATATAATGAAAGACTGGAAATCAAGATGCTGGTTAATCGGAGAAAAGATTTCAATAATTGAAAATGAAAAAGTAAAATACGGAATTTTTGATGATTTAGACGATGATGGTTTCCTTCTGTTAAAAAATAAAGGTAAAATAGAAAAAATTCATTTTGGTGATGTGAGTTTAGCATAATGCTTTTAGCATGCGATATTGGAAACAGCAGAATTAAGGCGGGTTTATTTTCTAATAATGAACTGGTAGAATTTCATTCGTTTCAAAATGCTGAATCATTCAGCAGCCTTTTTATAACAAAATCAATTGATCAAATTGCTATTTCATCAGTGGTTCCGAAGTTAACCGAAAAGATTTCAACATTATTAAAGAATTATTCTAATTCAGTTCCATTCATCATTGATAGAAATGTTGAATTCAATTTAAGAATTGACTATGACTCAATTGAAACATTGGGCATCGACAGAATTTGTTCGGTAGAAGGCGCTTTTTATCTTTATAAGAATTCGAATGAATATAAAAACTACAATTCTAATACGTTTATACTTTCAATTGATTTTGGAACTGCAACAACAATAAATATTATCCGGTATCCCGGCGAATTCATCGGCGGCGCAATTGCACCAGGTTTCCGGATGATGTTTGATTCACTTAATACAAAAACTGCTCAGTTACCCAATGTTTCCGAAATTGATTATAAATATTTAATTGGAAGAGATACTATTTCTTCAATAGCAAGCGGAGTAATTAATTCAAACGTTGGATTTATTGAAAGAACAATTAATTATTTGGAATCAGAAATGAATGCAACTGATTTTAAGGTTTTTATAACAGGCGGAAATGCAGAGAAGTTAATTCCTCATTTTAATTTTGATTTTACTTTTGTAAAGGAACTCGTTTTAATCGGTGTTAAAACGGTTTATGATAAGAATAGAATTTAAAGATTAAATTTTAATTAGGACATTATCGATCAGCCGGGTAGTTCCAATTTTGCAGGCAATTAGGATATAGATTCTATTCCCTGAAATAATTTTATCTACTTCTTCAAAAGTTCCTGCATTTACAATTTTAATATAATCTAATTTTGAAGTTTCAACTGAGTAAATAATTTCTTTCATTTTATTTATAATATTTTCCGAAACCATTTCACCATCTTTAATTAATTTTTCTGCAAGGTTCAATGACCTGCTTAAAACCAGTGCATCTTCCCTTTCCTTTTTAGAAAGATAAAAATTGCGTGAGCTTAAAGCCAGCCCATCTTTTTCTCTAACAATCGGGCAAACAACAATCTTAATATTAAATTTAAGATCACCCACCATCTGCTTAATTACCGCCGCTTGTTGTGCATCTTTCTGTCCGAAGAAAGCGAAATCCGGTTTAACTATATTAAACAAAATAGAAACAATTGTAGAAACACCTTTAAAATGAGTCGGCCTGAATTCACCTTCAAGATGTTTTGTAATTCTATCTACTTCCACAAATGTTTGAAAATTTTCTGGATAAATTTCTTTTACATCAGGAATAAATAAATAATCAACGTCGTGTTTCTCTAAGAGCTTTTTATCTCTTTCAATATCTCTAGGATATTTTGCGAGATCTTCATTTGGAGCGAATTGAGTTGGATTGACAAAAATCGAAACGATTGTAATATCAGTCTGCTTTTTTGATTTCTTGACGAGAGAGAGATGGCCATCATGTAAAAATCCCATGGTGGGTACAAAGCCAATTATTTTTCCTTTTGACTTCAGCTTAGCGGAAAGTTTTTGTACTTCTTTAACGCCGTAAATAGTTTTAATAAAACCCTCAACTAATTAAGGACAGTACAGTATAAATATTATTTTTAAGATCTTTACGAGGAGAAATAATATCGACAAAACCCTGTTCTAAAAGAAACTCAGATTTCTGAAATCCCTTTGGCAAATCTTTCCCGATAGTTTGTTTGATTACTCGCGGCCCGGCAAAACCAATTAACGCTTGAGGTTCTGCGATGTGAATATCGCCAAGCATAGCATAACTGGCGGTTGTTCCGCCGGTAGTTGGATCAGTCATAATTGAAATGTATGGAATCTTTGCTTCGGAAAGTCGAGCCAACCGCGAACTTGTCTTTGCCATTTGCATTAGTGAAAAAGCGCCTTCCATCATTCTAGCGCCGCCGCTTGCTGAAATAATTATCAACGGAATTTTATTTTTATAAGCACGATCAATTAACCTTGCAATTTTTTCTCCAACAACAGAGCCCATGCTTCCGCCGATGAATTTAAAATCCATGCAGCCAAATGCTACGTCCATTCCATTTAATTTTCCAGTTCCTGTTCGAACGGCATCAAACATTCCTAATTTTTTTATAGTCTCTTGAATTCTATCGCTGTATTTTTTTGTATCTTCAAATTCTAATGGATCAGCTGAACGCATTTTTTTATCGGATTCTTTAAATGTACCCTTGTCCAAAAGAATTTCTATATATTCTTTGCTGCCGATTCTAAAATGATAATTGCATTTCAAACAAGTCCAAAGATTTGTTTCGAGTTGTTTTTTGTGAATAATTTCTCCGCAGTTTGGGCATTTCTCCCACAAACCATCCGGTAAATCTTTTTTTTGAGATTCCGGAGAAATATTTTCTTTCGATCTTTTAAACCAAGCCATTATATTTTTTTTCTTTCAATATTTCTAAAAGCTTAAGAAAAATATTTTTTAATTACTATTTATGCGTAACCAAAAAAAGGTTAAATGTTATTTTGTTTCAACATCGGCATAAATAGTTAAAACTTTATAAGATTGTTTTGGATCGTTTGATAATATTGTAATCTTTCTTGAAAGCTTTCCAATTTTACCAGAAGAGTCAAACTGTACAGCAAGTTCGCCTTTTTTTCCTGGGGCGATCTCTTTATCTTTTACTAAAGCTGCAGTACAACCGCATGATGTAGTAATATCTTTTATCTTTAAAGTTGAATTACCTTTGTTCATAAATTTAAATGTATAGCTGACAATTGTACCTTGTTTAAGCTTTCCAAAATCATGATCACTAACAGGAAAATAAATTACAGGTGCAACTGATGCAGCTCCTCCGGTTGTATCTTTAGGCATTGAAGACAATGTTGGAGAATTTGTTGGGATAGTTCTAGTAATAAAAATTCTTACGTCAGGATTATTAGGGTCATTAGTCTTAATCGAAATATATTTATCCAAACCTTGTGAACTTTTAATGTTAGTATAGCTAACATCTAGCCGTGCAGAATCCGTGGGTGTAAGCGTACTTTTATCCAGACTTGCGGAGATACATTTGCACGTTGTTTTAACGCCCCACAATTTAAGCACGCCGCCGCCGCCGTTATAAATCATATAAGTATGTCCAAGACTAGAATCGATTGGAACGTAATCGAAATTATAATTTATTTGCGGGATGGTAACTTTTGGTCCGACTGCTTGAGCAAAAATTGCAATTGAAATGAAAGTGAAATAAAAAAGTATTTTTTTAATCATTTTTTCTTTCCTTAATAATAAAATTTTTCAGATAGTTAGGTTCAAGAAAATCATAATTAAAAGTTATCAAATCATTGCCGAATAATTTACCCCACTTTGCAACAAAAACGGGCGAAGGAGCAGCAATGTTATTTTTTAGTTCCTTCTTATCATCAATATTTTCTAAGCTTACATTTCCGAAAATAATTAAGTTTTGGCTTAACCTGTGAAATTCCGGTAAATCCACAATCCTTAATCTATCCGCAAATATATAATTATTAGCTTTAATTTGAAACTTAGCATAATAAATCTCTTCAAGATTTACTTTGTTAGCAATTATAAATTCAGTTCCATCTTTGTATAAACCGGCAAGCTGAAGTGCGAATGCTTCGAAAGTAGGAACTGGAATAATCGGCAAAGACGAACCGAACGCAATTCCTTTTGCGGCAGACATTCCAATCCGCAGCCCGGTAAATGAACCGGGACCGGCTGAAACGGCAATTGCTTTAAACTGATCAATTTCTATTTCGGAGGTTCTGATTACATAATCGATAGTTTCAAACAGCTTTTCAGCGTGAGAATTTTTAAGATGAGTAATTGCTTCGAAATATTTTTTGTCATCAAAATAAACACACGCACCGCAAATACTTTCGGAAGTTTCAATTGATAATATTGGTCCAGATTCATTCATATTTTACAAAATTAAATTCTCGTGAATAATCGCTCTCAATTTTTATTTCTATTTCGATTCTTTTTTGCGGAAGAACTTCGGGAATTAAATTTCCCCATTCTATAAATGTTATAGCTTCTACATCACTTAGATAATCATTATACCCAATATCAAAAAGTTCAGCAGAATTATTTATCCTATAGAAATCGAAGTGATATATTTTATTACTGTTGGTGTACTCATTAACAATTGCAAAAGTTGGGCTGCAAACATTTTCTATACCGAATTTTTTAACGACGTTCCTGACAAAAAAAGTTTTTCCTGCGCCAAGATTACCATTTAGAACTACAATATCACCTGACTTTAAATTATCTGCAAAGCTTAAAGCCAAATCAATTGTTTCCTCTTCGGAACAGACTATTTTCATCAAAGGATATTTCACAATTATTTCGGTTCCATTGTTATAACAGGCAATATCATTTCTTCCATTGAAATTCCGCCATGCTGGAAAGTATCTTTATAATAAGTTAAATATTTATGATAGTCAGTCGGGTAAACGAAATAATAATCTTCCTTGGCGATAATATAATTTATAGTAACACCGCGTTTCGGTAATTTGAAATCTTCCGGGTTCTTAATATAAATTGCATGTTTGTCATCTACTTTAAGATTTCTTCCAAACTTGAAACGTAAGTTTGATGAAGCTTCACGATCGCCTAAAACTTTAGCGCCTCTTAATGAACGAATGCTGCCGTGATCAGTTGTAATAACTATCTTAGCATTTTTGATTCCCGCAAGTGCTTGAAATGTTGCCAATAGAGAAGAATGAGTGTACCAAGTATTTGTTAAAGATCGATATGCGGCTTCATCCGGTGCAATTTCTTTCAGCAATTCGGAATCAGATCTTCCGTGAGCAATCATATCCAAAAAGTTCACCACAACTGCGGTGAGCTGAGTATTTTGGTACGATAAAATGTTTTGCT
The DNA here is from genome assembly GCA_023475265.1 of Bacteroidota bacterium. Taxonomy (GTDB): domain Bacteria; phylum Bacteroidota; class Ignavibacteria; order Ignavibacteriales; family Ignavibacteriaceae; genus FEN-1297. Next base: position 26,445 of record JAMCWE010000258.1, on the reverse strand, counting down.
CAAAATTTCTTCCAACTTCAGGATCGATAATCTTAATGTACTTCAACTCATTTCTTAATTTTATTTTTTTTCTATCCAATAAAAATTGAAGCAATTCTTTTTCATATTTGTTCATGCTTTTTTCATCATCGTCACCAGAGCTCCAAAGCTGAGGATAATGCTTTTCGATTTCCGAAGGAAACAATCCGGCGAACAAAGCATTTCTAGCATAAGGAGTAGCGGTGGGAAGAATTGCATAGTAATAATCTTTTTCAATTTTAAAAAGATCGTGAAGATGTTTTTCCATAATCAGCCATTGATCAAGACGCAAACAATCAAGGACGAAAAAGAATACCGATGATTTGGGATCTTCCAGGAAAGGTAAAACATATTTAGGAACAATCTCTGTAGTAAGAGTTGGCGTATAAGCATCACCAACCGAAGTAATCCATTGCCTATAATTTTTTTCTACAAATTTTGAAAACTCTTTATTCCCTTCTTTTTTCTGATCATAAAGAGTTTGCCGGAGATCAATTTCCGGATGCGAGTCAAGTTCAACATCCCAATTAACAAGCTTGAGATAAATTTCAATCCATTCAGCAAAATCCATTTCATTTAAGAACGCCCTGGAAATTTCATTAAAGTCTTGAAGATAATCTTTTGCTGCATATTGACCTGAAATTTTTTTTCCTTCAAGAATTTTTTTGCAGACAAGCAATACCTGGCTTGGGTTTACCGGCTTAGTAAGATAGTCAGCAATCTTTCCGCCTATTGCTTCATCCATCAGAGTTTCTTCCTCACTTTTTGTAATCATAACAACCGGCAAGTTTGGATTGATATCTTTAATTTGGCCAAGCGTTTCAAGTCCGCCCATACCAGCCATCATTTCATCTAAAAAGATTAAATCATATTCTTTTTCTCGCACCGATGATACTGCATCTTCGCCATTAGTAACAGTATCTACTTCATATCCTTTTTCCGATAAGAAAATAATATGAGATCTGAATAATTCAATTTCGTCATCTACCCAAAGAATTTTTTTCCCTTTCATAGAATCGATACCTTTTGCCCTTTGTGATATTTCATTATTAATCATTCTAAATCCTATATTTAAATATAAATTGTTCGATTGGCAGATTCATTATCAAAATATTATTTGTGATGAAAATTAAAGATTGAATAATTATTGAATAGATATGTGAACATCCAAACCGGCTTCATTTGTGGTTGTCGGCGGAATTCTTGAAGCACCAACCGGTTCAACAGTTGAACGAGTATAAAAAACAGCTAAAGTAACTTTAGAGCTTATTGTATATTTAACCCTGGGTTCAATAGTAATTCTACTAGTACCATCTGTCGGTGTTCCGCCATCGACATAATTATTCATATCATAAGTGATCATTGAAGATTGACTGTTCGTATAAGAGAAAGTAAACTCGATATCATTTTTTAGCGCTAAGCCGAAAATTGGAATTTCGAATCCGGTTTTTGAATATGAAGCAGAAAGGCCAATATCTTTAGAAGACGATTCAGTAATGTTTTGAGTGCTTAATCCTAAATCAAAACTTTCCCTAATGGAGTATTTAATACTTCCGCTTAAATTTCCATCCCAAAGTTTTGCAAATGTCATGTTCAAACCAACCAGCGGCTGAAATCCGTAATCTATTCTTTGAGTTTGAACCATCCGTGTACCGTCAGTACTAATTTGCCATCCTTCGGTATAAGTAGATGAATAAGAATGATCGAGAGAAACTCTTTCGGCAATAGATTTAAATGGATAATATTTTTCCAGTCCATCCCAGCTAATTGTCCAATTTGGGCGGGGAATATAATTTGCAAAATTTTTAAGGAAACTAAATCTTGATAAAAACGGCAAAGACTCAAAACCCTGGATAAACGCTTGTGAAAGGCTTCCGGAACGATCAGATGAATTTGGATCATAAAGCTGGCTTACTCGTTTTATTCCACTCTTAAATACACTTAAAAATAAAACTGGAGGTAAAGTAAAAAATGATCTTGTAATTGATCCGGTTTCAGTTGGTGGAATAGTTGAAGATATATTTCCAAACTGGTCTGACTGAAAAGTTGCACTTTTATTTATAGTCCATCCAAGCTTCCAGGACAAATCAATTTTTGCACCTTCCCACAAAGGACGGGAAGTTTGCATATCAAGGTTATTTCTTTGAGCAAATACATCGGTTAAGCTTCCAAGATTCGGAGTTCTTAAACCAACGTCTGAACTTAATCCAAGCATAAACAATCTTGATGGACCATTATTTTGGTTGTAAGTAAGTCCCCAGAAATTATTGAATCCAGTGCCTTTGCCTTTTAAAGCAGATTTTGAAACGTTGTTATCGTTAGAAAAGTTTATGCTGATAGATTCGTAATCAAATAAAATAATTTTTGCAAATGCTTTGAGGAAAAGTAATGCATTTGTGATTGGTGATTTTTTAGCAGCAAGTGATGTTGCTAAAGAATCATGTTTTGCCAAAGTATCCGGTTCCGCTTTAATATTATTTTTTTCATTCGGATTATTTTTCCCCAATGCTTGATTAAAGTTTCGGTCACGGTTATTTTCAAAATTAGGCTGCCTCTGATTTTGCTGAACCGGATTTTCAGTTGTCTCCGCAAACAGAGGATCCATAATCGACTTAAGAGCAAGTCTTAGTCCTACCTGAGATTTGTTATTGAATCCAGCGCTTCTACCTGCATCATAACCGTTAATTTTCTGGCTGAAATTATTATTCCATTGGTAACCAACAGAATAATTTGCAGTAAGACTAAAATATCTATCGATATCCCAAATGCTTGGGAGCTTTGGATTAGTACGAAAATCCAAGCTTTGCTGATATTGAAAATCCTTGCCAAAAAAGTTGCCGGATAATATCTCTCTCCATATTTCTCTTTCGGGTATGAGATTGCCGCTGTTATTAGCTTCGAGGTAAGCTAAAGAAGAATTTACACTAACATTGTAATTAGTGGACAAGTTAAATAAACCTCCTTCTGTAAATTTCCAACCGAAATTGAAACCTCTGGAAGTTGAAAAATCATGAGAGAGGATTGCCTGTACCGGCGTAAGACCGGTTTGTCTATTTACAGTTATAGACCGATTTCTACGGGCAGAAAAAGTAAATGCAAAATTCTGAGGGGCATAATAAATTTTTAAATTTCGATAATCTTTAAAGAAGCCCAGCAATGTACCGATTATAGGAATATTAGCAGGATAGAAATAATCTTCCGGACTAAAATTAATTCCATAATTCAAATTTGCATTCCAAACCCACATTTTGCTTGATAGAGTTGTGGGATTGCGGCCAAATGTTTTGTTAAAATTAAACCCGAGCGTAAGAGCATTAATGGTATTTTGCACTATCCATGAAGACGAGGGAATCCTTAATGCAATATTTGAAGCTGACCAGGAATCAGAGACATTAACTGTTTGGGAATTTGAAATTAGCTGATTGCCTGTAAGATGCCCGGCAATCGTATCTTGATTAGCACGCGCAGCCGCTTCATCAACTTTTATATCAGTACCTGGAAGATATAATGGTTTTCCAATTGATTCCGTATGAGAATAACTTAATCTTAAGCTGCTGCCGGGTAAATTCATAGGAATTAGTTTCATTAGATCCATATCGGCAGCTAAGCTCCAATTTTTTGTATCAACTCTCGACCCGAATTGATCTGATAATCTATGAAAATACGGATCAGTTTGACTCATATTAAAATTAATATTCATCAAATCAGCAAGCTTAAAAGAAGTTGATACGCTATACGCCCAACCAGGATGATTATCCGCGCCCACAACTCTTAATTCATCAACCCATAATTCTCCAGAAACTGGTTTGGGGAACTTTGAATTATCTGAAACATTCACAATTCCAACAGTTAAAAATCTTATTGATGTTAAAGTTGGATTTCCTTTAACGCCATAGAAATGTCCAGGCTCACCGGGGACCTGAACTTGATACAATGATTTGGATTGGGCAGAATCCAAACTCTGTTTTATTGCGGTAAGTTTACTAAAAACAACATTTACATCGTTCCAACCTTTTTGTACAGGTTGACGGTATTCATAAAAGTTATTCGTATCGGATCCAAATCTAAAATAAACTTGAGCGGGATACTGTCCTCCGGTTGTATCAGTAATTGAAGCTCCGGGAGATTCATCCCCATGAATAAAGAATTTCAATGCGCTGTAATTAAAAACGTCAAGCGGTCTATATAAATACTTTACTGCCTCCCGGTCTTCACCAGGCTGCAATCCTTTAAGAATTAAATCCATTGATTGTTCGTTGAGATAAACATCTTGCTGCGGCTGGCTATGATCTCTTTCCTGGCTGATTCCCGGAGGCATTGAATAATTTGGATTATCTTCAATATTTATTACTGAAACCGACATGACGGTATCATACGGCAATGCTTGCTGCCATTGATTTCCGACCAAATTAAATTCAGCTAAACGCAAATGCATAATTGAATCAACACCGGTTGTAAATAATCTTATATATTCAACATCCGAAAGAGTAGGATTGCCAACTGTCAGTGCTGTATCCTGAAGTGGAATTCTAATTAAGTACCATTTATTTTGAAGATCAAAAGATTGGTCTCCGCCGCCAGCAAGTAAATTTCTTTTTTTAATTTCATTTGTGTCAAGAGGAACTTCATATCTGAAATAGCTGTTAACAAGATCTAGGTTACCATTATAATTTAAATCTTCCGTATCGGGAATTCTTCCAAGATCATAATTAATAGCATTTCCTTCCGTACCGTTTATATTAAAATAATTCCAAATGTCATCCGAAGTAAGTGAGCCGAGAGAAAAGTCGTCACCGCTTGGATCAGCTTTAGTCCAAGTATAATATCCTTTAGCTTTCACAGCGTCTTTTTCTTGTGCATCGGTCAAGCCGTCAATACCGGTATCCTCTCCTTGATCAATCGCTGAATTACCATTTTTATCTTCGGTATCAAGTACTCTATTTGGAATAACGTCTTCACTAATTCTTCCGAGATCAATATAAATTTTCCCATTAGCCGGAACTTGCTGTTCATTCAACCAAAATTCTATATACTGAATATTTTGTGCTTGAAGATCGTTAGCAGTTCCCGAAAGAACCTTCATCATTCCGCCCCAATTTTTTTTAGGATCCTGTAATTTGGGATTCCAGTTATAAGTACCGGGTGTATCGGGATCAAAGACAAAATCCATAACAGGAACTTGCTGATCCTGAGTTGCAACTTTTTTTCTTGTACCCCAAATAGCCGGAACCAAAACATTTGAAGGAGTAATAGAATACCACCAAGCTTTGCCTTTATAGCTTAAAATATTTTTGTAATATTCACCTGGGCTAAAGTTTGAGTCAGCAAATGCGGAAAGTGAATCAGGCGGACTTAGATCTTTCCATGAAGTGTAAGAAACACCAATTGGAATTAATTTTTTCGCTCCTTCAAAATCGTCTATGTATGCAATGCTTTGTCCATTGTCAGCGGGAATAGTGCTGATTTTTGTATTTGGATTAGGTTTAATATACGCGAACTCACCGGCAAGAGAAAAGCTAGACATTTGTTTAGTTGAAATAACATGATCAAGTGCATTAGTTAAAAATGGGAGATCACTCCCTGTGCTGAAATCAACTCCCATTATAGTATTGCTTAATGGTTCTTCTCCAATTCTAACTTTATCACTCAAAGTCTGCTGGTTAAGATTTAGTAAAGAAAAGCCCAATTTAGTTTTATTAGAAATGTTTAATACGCCTCGCATTCCGAGAAGAGTTTTTGATGCAAGCGTAAATAAATCATTTTGCTCATAAGATATTTTTAAATCTGCACCGGGAACTAAAGCATCACGATTCAAAATTGTAAGCTGACCAATATTATAATCAACAGTATAGTCTGTGTTTGCAACAAGCTGTCTTCCATTTAAAGTAACTCTTACTGAATTTTCAACTACGTTAAATCCCAATTGATAAACCGAAGTAGCCTCGCCAGAATATTTTCCTGTAATTTCCCATTTATCATGAGATTTATCTTGCTGAGCATAATTCTGCGTTGTATCGTAAACAGATTGATAAGCCAACGAGTCAGGTAAATCAGATGGCAGATTCTTACCAAATGGTTCCAGCGTCGGGAAAATAATTTCCCCGGCAGTCGGCAGAACAGTAAGTTGAGGCTTCCAATCGAATACTCCATCCGGATTTGCGTTGCCGCTTGCATCATACCTATCCAGCCCAAAGGCATTAAGAAGTTGTACCTGAAGACTACCATTGGGATAAATTGTAACAGGATCGGCACCGGGAGTTTCATATTTTATTTGAAGATCAAATCCGTCTTGTTTTATATTTGTCCCGCCAACCGGATAAATATTTTTTAATAAAAGCTTCCATGCCTGTGTAAATTGCGGTTTAAGATATGCAGGTTTAATTAATTTTAGGACTAATCGTCTGGTAGAATCAGAACTTGTAATAGAGCCTGCCGCGGCTAATGTTTCGCCGTAATTTAAATTTTCAGCCGAACCCTGTAGAACATAAGCAACTGCAATTGCATCTTGATCTTGTATTTGAGTATTGAAAGTTATATAACCAGTTTGCGGATGCACAGTATAATCAACATCCGGTTGAAGCAGAACAAACCTTCCGGTTTCAATTTGTCCGGGTACAGGATTCACTGTATCGCTGCTGTAATTACCCGAATAAGTTAAATTCGGATCAGTTGATTTGGTCATTGGCGGTAAATTTAAATAAGCATTAACCTGCCGCTCTTTCGATTTGTCAATTGTTTGGGTATTAACCGATTTCCATACTTCAATATAGTTTACATTATAATAAGTATTTGTAGTTGGAACAGCATTTCCATAATAGTCGTAAAATATATGTAGACTGGGACTTGCATATGCTGTATCTATAAAGAAATTATTTGTGGCATAATTGTAAGCACGAATTGAAAATGTTTGAGACGTTGCGCCGCCATTTACAGCCACTTCTTTTACTTCACCTTTTTTCTGGCTAGCTAAAGTTGTTAGAGACAAAGGACCAAGCTTAAGTTCTGCTTTAACACCAAATAAAGCTTCGCTTCCGCCAACGAGCGGAGATGCCTGCATCGACACGTTGCCCGCTTCAACACTCTGAATTATTTCATCTTCATAACCGGTATATTTTATATGAAGCTGATTTTGATATTCGAATGTTCGCTCGGTATTCCAATCTGCGGCGATATTTAATTTATCACCGATTGTGCCATTTACATTTATTTGAACTTGCTGTTTAAAGTCAGGTTCATTTCTAGTATTGCCAAGCAGCGAAGCAGTAACTCCCTGGGTTGTTTCATTTCTCCAGGCGCCATGGATATCAACTGCGCCGCCAATCCGTAAACTAATTTTCGGCTTACCAAAAATACTTAAGACACCAACGCTTGGTAAAGGAATTTCAAGATTTGTAATATCTTTAATTAATTGACCAAGTTCCTTTTTCGAACTCTTTAATTCGTACCCTCCTGCAAGCTGGTCCCAAAGCTGTTCTTCATTAAGCGCAAGCTTTAATTTTATATATTCATCAATCGGCATTCTAAGAAGTATTTTCGTTTGTTTACCGCCGACTAATTCTTTTATCTCAACAAATTTTCCCGTAGAATCTACAGAAATTGTTCTAGTAACTGTATTGGCTGAAGGTTGAGCATAAAAGCTAGATTCATTTTGAAGCTTTAGCTGAACATATGGTACGTCTTTGCGTTCATAACGAAAATATTTTAATCTCGCTGTAGAATCAATGGACATTGAATCTAATTTTGTGGTATCTCTCAATGCAGAAAGAGAATCTTTCTTTAATGTGTCAGCTACAAGTGAAATCGGTGTTGTCAGATTTTTATTCTCTTTTGTGGTATCTGGCTGAATTGTTTCCGGTGCGTTAAAAGAAAAATTATCGTTAGGGTTAGAATTAAAATTTGTGTTTTTAAAATGATCGGAAATTGCTTTTTCACGGAGATTATCTAAGTGATGATAATATTTGAAAAAAGCATTAACCCAAATACTTTGATTGATTTGAGGATCAACAGGTGGAAGGAAACCAACATTTATTGCAGCGTAAAATAAAATTACAGCAAATACAATTACGCGGGCAATCTCCCAAGTTAATTTTAATATTTTCTGGCTAATATGGATTCCCTGATGGAAATATTACAAACAATAATTATTGTAAAAACTATCTATATTCTTCCTCCTAAAATTTTTGTTGAAAAAATTATACAATTTCATAATTAATATCAATAATTATATTTGTTCGAATCCTTAAATCTAATTTATAACTATTGATAATTTGTTATAAGGTAAATTTTTATCACTATAATTCAACATTGAAAAAGAACATATTTTTATAATTATTCTACGGAGGCAGAATTATAAAATTTACTTTTTAAATTTAGTGAACTTTTTGATTATTTCTTCATACTGGGGGAATTGTTTTATCAATGATGTACGATCTGCTAATTCAAAGTCGCCATAATCAAATCCCGGAGAGACTGTACAACCGATTAAACAATATGAATTTTTATCTGTTACTTCAGCAGCGAACCAACTATTTCTTTTAATAACAACCTGGAACATTTCTCCCTCGTCTAAATTTTTACCGAGAGAAAATTCCATCAGATTTCCATCTTCTTCAATTTCAAATATTTTTACAGAGCTGCCGTCATAGTAGTGCCATATTTCATCTGATTTTAATCGATGAAAGGCTGATACCTGGTCACAATCTAATAAAAAATAAATTGATGTTGAAAAATTTTTATTTGTAGTAAATCTTGCAGGGAGATATTCGGACTGAAAAAATTCGTTAGAACGATAATTCTCTTTAAAATATCCGCCTTCGACGAGGGAGAAATGTTCCAGGTTGTTGATATAATATTTTGATTTTTCATGCATAAGAAATTATAAATAAAAAACGTGCAACTACTTTTTGATTAAATGACAAGTAATTGCACGTTGAGATTAATTATTTCCAAAGATTATTTTCTTTTATCAATGGAAATATAAGGACGTTTAGTTTCACCAATATAAATTTGTCTTGGGCGATAAATTCTTATTCCCGGTGTTTCTCTCATTTCTTTCCACTGGGCAATCCAACCAGGCAAGCGGCCAAGTGCAAACATTACTGTGAACATATTAGTAGGAATTCCCATTGCTCGATAAATTATTCCGCTGTAAAAGTCTACATTTGGATATAATTTTCTTTCGATAAAGAAAGGATCTTTAAGAGCTACTTCTTCAAGATTCTTTGCAATATCTAATAGTGGATCGTGAACTCCTAAATTATCAAGAACTTTATCTGCAGAAGCTTTAAGTATTTGAGCTCGAGGATCGAAATTCTTATAAACTCTATGCCCAAATCCCATCAGCTTGAATTTAGATTCTTTATCTTTTGCTAAATCAATATACTTCTTATAATCACTTCCATCGTTCCTAATTTTTTCAAGCATTTCAATAACCTGCTGATTAGCGCCGCCGTGAAGTGGTCCCCACAGTGCGCAAATACCGGCAGAAATTGAAGCGAACAAATTAGCCTCGCTGCTTCCAACCATTCTTACGGTTGAAGTACTGCAATTTTGTTCATGGTCGGCATGAAGAATAAGAAGCAGATCCAAAGCTTCAGCAACGACTTGCGGAACTTCATAAGATTCGGATGGAACAGCAAACATCATATGAAGCATATCTGCTGCATAGTTTAAATCATTACGCGGATAAATGTAAGGTTGTCCAATTGATTTCTTATAGGAAAATGCCGCTATGGTTTTAAGTTTTGCAAGCAGCCTGACGATATTCAATTCTATATCAGCGTTATATCCGGCTTCGGGATAAAATGCAGATAAAGAACTGACCATAGCCGATAAAATTCCCATAGGATGAGCAGTTGGAGGAAATCCTTCAAAGAATTTTTTCATATCCTCATGAATTAAACTATGATGAGTTAAATTGAAATGGAATTTTTCCAATTCAACTTTATTAGGTAAATGACCGAAAATTAAAAGATAACTTACTTCAACAAAATTCGATTTTTGCGCAAGCTCTTCTATCGGGTAACCGCGGTAACGAAGTATACCTTTTTCACCGTCGATAAAGGTTACAGCACTTTCGCAAGAGCCGGTATTTCCATAACCACTATCAAAAGTGATAGCACCGCTTTTGTTTCTTAATTGTGTAATATCGATTCCTACTTCACCTTCGGATCCGGTAATGGTAGGCAGTTCATACTCCTTATCTTGGAGTAGCAGTTTCGAAGTTTCGGTGAGTGTTATATGATCATTGCTCATAATGATCCCCTCTATATGTGTTGTTAAAAAAAAATTATTTAATTTGTTAATTGTTTCTCTTAAAACAGCAACTAAAATGATTATGTTAGTAACTATTTTTAAGTTTAATTAAAATAAAAAGATATGATTCCCCTTGTACATTCCTCCTTATATAAATTTATAAATATACTTTTTTTGTACTATAATTAAATAAATACTTGTAGAATTTAGCGACATCTATTATAACAATCAATCTTTATTTTTCTAATTTTATTAAAGTTAAAATTTCTTATTTAGTAATAATGTATAGAATATCTAAATTATAAGTAGAATATAAACTAAATTTCATGAAATTTAGTTTATATTCATTTTAAATTTTGTATAAGTTTTAATCAGAAAATAAATTTTTTATCATCTGTTAGAATGAAAAAATACCTCAATGGTTTAAATAATTTTTTTATTTAAGAATTAAATTAGTGCTTCTTAAAAAATTATTTGAAAATCAACATAAGGAGATAAAATTGAGAAGATTTACTTTTATTCTTTTGCTTACCTATCTAATAATTCTTTTGCCAATTATAATTCCGGCACAATCAATTTCAAATGATAACTCATACATTAAAACTGCAGATCAATTTGTAAGAACAGCTTTAACTGATAGAAAAGGATTTATGATCTTAGGTGATCTTTGTAAAATTGGTCCACGATTAAGCGGTTCCGAAAATTCCATAAAAGCCATTCATTGGGCGAAAGCAAAAATGGAAAGCTTAGGATTTGATAGAGTATGGCTTCAGCCGGTAATGGTTCCTCATTGGATAAGAGGAAATATAGAACAAGCAAAAATTGTAGATTCAAAATTATTTAATAATAAAAAATTAGTAATTGCCGATCTTGGCGGAAGCGTTAATACACCTAAAGCTGGAATTACAGCGGGAGTTATCGAATTAAATAGTCTTAAAGAACTAGATTCATTAAAGGAAGAGGTTAAAGGAAAAATAGTTTACTTCAGCCGACCATTAGACGCAGGTTTGTTAAACACTTTTACAGGTTACGGAGGTGCAGTAGATCAAAGATTATTCGGTCCTTCCCGCGCTGCACAATATGGTGCAGTTGCTGTTTTGATTAGATCAATTACAACAAAATACGATAATGTTCCTCATACCGGAGTAACAATTTATACCGATACAATTCCGAAAATTCCAGCAGCTTCACTTGGATACATTGATGCTGATTTTTTAAGTATGGCATTAAAAGAAGATCCATCTTTAAAAATTAATTTGAAGATGAATTGCAAAACTTTACCGGATGCAAAATCATTTAATGTTATCGGAGAATTAAGAGGAACAGAAAAACCGAACGAAATAATTGCGATCGGTGGACATCTTGATAGCTGGGACAAAGGCGTAGGTGCAAATGATGATGGAACAGGAATAATTCAATCTTTAGAAGTTTTAGATTTATTTAAGCGGCTTGGGATAAAACCAAAACGAACCATCCGCTGCATATTTTATATAAACGAGGAGAACGGAACACGCGGCGGAATTGCTTATGAAAAATATGCAGATACTGCAAAGGAAGTCCAGCTAGCAGCTATTGAAGCAGATGCAGGCAGCGGATCTCCAAGAGGATTTTCTTTTACATCGGATTCAACTACTATCGCAAAAGTGAAGACTTGGATTCCTATTCTTCAAAGAGCCGGAATTGATTGGGTTCGAAAAGGCGGCAGCGGCGAAGATGTAGGACAAATTAAAAATGCAAAAGCATTAATTGGTTACATTCCGGACGAACAAAGATATTTCGATTATCATCATTCCGATAATGATCAATATTCAATAATTCAACCTAGAGAATTTGAACTTGGTTCAGCGGCAATCGCAACTTTAGTTTACTTAATTGATCGAGAAGGCTTATAGGAAAATGGAGTTATGGAGTAATGGAATATTGTCTGAGAATTAAATACTCTTGGAATTTCCAGTACTCCAATCTTCCAATTTGTTATTATTATAAATATCCAGTTTTAAATTCCTTAACCTTCTTAGTTTCCAGTTATTTCAATTATATGATTCGCTGCTATACTTCCGCTCTTTACTGCGCTTTCAATAGTTGATGGCAAACCAGTATTTATCCAATCACCAGCAAGAAAGAGATTTGTAATTTCGGTTTTTGAATCCGGACGATTAGATAAAATTTCTTTTGACGGAATAAAAGTTGCGCGTTTCTCTTTTATAATTTTGTAATTGAGAATTTCATCTTTGCTAATTCCTACAAATAATTTTAACTGATCGGAAATCAATTCGAAGATTTCTTCTTTGGATTTTTCGGTTAATTCATTTGCATCACTGATTACAAGCGTTAAATGATCATGATGATTGAATATCCAATGTATGGGTGAATTTATTAAGCCGTAAAAATCTTCTTTCAGCTTATTTTCTTTTAACCAAACATGAACTGAAAGTATTGAAGAATATTGCGGCTCAAATCCATTTGGATATTTTAATTGTGGAATCATTTTTTTTGCTGCATAGAATGGAACTGTAGAAATCACAAAATCAAAATCTGTAATTTTTCTTTTTGAGGTTTCAATCTCAATAATCCTCTTTTCATTTATTTGTAGATTCTCAACCGATTCAAGTAAATTTATTTTACCATCTCGTTTTTGAATAAAATCAACTGCACTATTACAATAAGTTTCGCTTAAACCAAACTTGGGAAGGATTATTGTTGCTGATTTATTTCCTTTTAGAAAAATTTCTTTAAGTATTAAAGCAAAAGTTGATGCGGATGTTTTTTTGATATTTGTATTAAGTGCGCCGACAGCCAATATTTCCCAAAATGCTTTTCTGATATTTTCATTTTGATTTTCTTTAATTAACCAATCAAAGACTGAAAGATCATTCAAGGAATTTGATGAAACAAATGGAAGCTTAAGAAAAAATTTTAGAAATAATAATCGATCAGAAATTGAAATGGCTTTGTAGTTCAGCAAACCTAAAATTAGATTTAAGGGATAAGGTAAGGGAAAAGTTTTTGTCGGGATTAAATTGAAATTTTCCTTTAAGAAATTAACTCTTAATCTTTTCTGATAGAGTAAATTGTTTTCAGCATCGATGAGTTTAAAAAATTCCAATGTTTCTTTATAACAGCCCATCATAATATGCTGGCCATTATCTATAATTGAACCGGATTCATTGTCATAAAACGAATAAGCTCTTCCGCCAAGCTTTGGTGAAGCTTCAAATAATTCAACTTGAAATCCAGAATTAGAAAGGTAGGCTGCCGCTGTAAGTCCTGCGAATCCTCCGCCAATAACAACACATTTCTTCATTAATAAACTAGGCTATACTTTGCCCAAACACCGATGGAGATTCCAACTTTTTCTATTTTAGTAACTTTTATGTTTTTATGGTAAACATCATAATCGGCGGCAATTATTTTTTCAAGAATTTTATGGTAGATATGCTGCATTGCCCTAGCTGCGAACATTGAATATTTATCATCCAGATTTAAATCATGAGTCGCATGTTCAAAATAATTTTCCGCTCGTTGAACTTGATAACTCATTAAATTTTTAAAATTCTCATTATAATTTTGGCTTAAAATTTCTTTCTCCGAATAATTGAATTTTTGCAGCTCTTCTTGCGGCAAATAAATTCTTCCGTTCTGGGAATCTTTTTTTACATCACGAAGAATATTTGTCAGTTGAAGCGCAATTCCAAGATCGACAGCAAAGTCTTTTGCAGATTTATGCTTGTATCCAAATATTTCAATGCACATTAATCCGACAGTAGACGCAACACGATAGCAATAAAGTTTAAGATCTTCAAAAGTTAAATATCTATTTTTCTGAAGATCCATTTCCATACCTTTCAGCAGCTCAAAGAAAGGTTCCAACGGGATGTTAAACTGCGAAATTGTTTTTCCTAGCTTGTTTAATAGAACATATTCGGAATGCCCATTAAGAGCCTTTTCCAACTCATAAGTCCATTTGTGAAGCTTTTCATATTTAATATCGTCAGACAAATTTTCTTGATCTACTATATCATCGGTTTGACGACAGAATGCATAAACAGTATTCATTGCATCGCGCTTCTCATTAGGCAGTAAATTAAATGCATAGTAGAAACTGCTTTTACTCGTCTTAGCAATATCTTTTGCTGATTCACTCATTCTATAAAATTGATTTCACAAATAAAATTAAAAAATCTTTTTTCGTTGCCACCGGTCTTAAATTAAGTACATCAAAATTATTTAACTCGATTTTCTTTAGAATTGTTTCTCCGCCGAGAATCGTCCATTTGATTTCATATTTTAATCTACCATTTAGGTATTTAATCAAACTCTTTCCTTCATTGAAGAGCTGATTAGTTCTCTCAACATTATACTTTACGAGCGCTTTTAAATTAAGATTATTTTCTTTTAACTCAAACACTTTTTCCATGACTCCAAATTTGTCCATTTCGTCCAAAGGATAATAAATTCGACCTTTCTGAAAGTCATTCAATGTATCCTGCCAAAAATTAGTAAGCTGCAGAGCAGTGCAGACTTGATCGGAATAATGAAATGCTTTTTCATCTCGAATGTCATTCAATTCAAGGATTAATCTTCCAACCGGATTTGCTGAGTATCGGCAATAGTCTAAAACTTCGGAAAAGTCGTTATATCTTTTTTTTATTACATCCTGCTTAAATGCTTTTAACAGATTATAAAAATTATCAGCCGAAAGATTTTTAGCTTCGATAGTTGAATGGAGAGCCAGTTCATATGGATTTGCATAATTTCCGTTTAATAATTCTGTAAGTCGATTTTCAAATTCATCAAGCTTTTTTATCCTTTCTTCAGATTTCATAGGACCTTCATCAGCAAGATCATCGGCAGTCCGCGCAAACCAATAAATTATTGCGACATGCTTTCTTAAATTCTTCGGAACCAAAAATGAAACTACTGGAAAATTTTCATAATGGTTTCTTGCAAATTCCAATGCATCATTATATGCTGATTCAATATCCATTTTCGCCAGTAAGTAATCTAAAATTTATTAGAACTTGTTGATTTAATATGATCTTAAATTAACTATTTATTTTTTATTTTTGTCAATATCAATAAAATACTTAATTTTGTATTGTAAAAAATAATTTATTACGATTAAATATTAATGTTTTTAGTAAAAGCAAATAATACATTTCATTCAAGAAGATCTTCTTTGATCACCGAATTTTTCTATTAGCACAATTCGCAACCAACCTTCAAACAGTTCATCTAACAAAATTTAATTAGTTATTTAAGAAAGATTTTTAAGAACATGAGCAATTTAAAAGAAATTAATAGACGAAGAACATTTGCAATTATTTCGCATCCCGATGCCGGCAAAACAACTTTAACAGAAAAGTTTTTATTATACGGCGGCGCCTTACAGCTTGCCGGTTCGGTAACTGCAAGAAAAAACCAGCGGTCGTCAACTTCAGATTGGATGGAACTTGAAAAGAAAAGAGGAATATCAATCAGCTCTACTGTACTTCAATTTGATTATAAAGGTTACAAAATTAATTTACTTGACACGCCAGGTCACGAAGATTTTTCTGAAGATACTTACCGTGTTTTAACCGCTGTTGATGCCGTTGTAATGGTAATTGATGCTGCAAAAGGAATTGAAGCGCAAACCAAAAAATTATTTGAAGTCTGCCGTAAAAGATCAATTCCAATTTTTACATTTATAAATAAATTAGACCGTCCAACACTTGAACCGCTTGCATTGATTGATGAAATTGAAAACGTACTTGGCATAGGCGCCTTTCCTATGAATTATCCTTTAGGAACCGGGATTGATTTTAAAGGCATGTTTGACCGTATATCAAAAGAAATTCATTTATTTGAAAAAACTACCGGAGGACAATTTATCGCACCGGTTTCAATTCATGATTTATCCGATCCTTTAATTAAAGAAAAGTTAAGCAAAGAAAATTATGATAGGCTTATTGAAGAAATTGAAATGCTCGATACAGCCGGTGAGCAATTTATTCCGGCTGCAGTTATCGATGGAAAACTTACGCCTGTATTTTTCGGAAGTGCAATGAACAATTTTGGTGTACAGCTTTTGCTCGATGGCTTTTTAAGTTATGCTGTACCACCTGCGCCAAGGAACAGCTCTTTAGGTATTGTAAAACCGGAAGACGAAAATTTTTCTGGATTCATTTTCAAAATACAAGCAAACATGGACCCAAAACATCGCGACCGAATTGCTTTCCTAAGAGTTTGTTCAGGGAAATTTACTCGCGATATGCAAGCCACACATACGGCAAGCGGGAAAAAAATTCGTCTTTCAAATTCACAGAAACTATTCGGTCAGGAAAGAGAAACTGTTGACGAAGCTTATCCAGGAGATATAATTGGATTTGTAGGAAATTCTAATTTTGGAATTGGCGACACTATCACCGAAGATCCCTCAATTGTTTACAAAGAGATTCCAAAGTTTGCGCCGGAACATTTTGTATTTATGCAAAATCCTAATCCTTCTAATTACAAAAAATTCAGAGACGGTTTAGACCAGCTTTTGCAGGAAGGTGTTATTCAAGCTTTTTATTTAAAAAATTCTGTTCAGAAAGTTCCTTTGCTTGGTGCTGTTGGTCCGCTGCAGTTCGAAGTAGTACAATATAGGCTCGAAAGCGAGTACGGCGCTGAATCGAGATTAGAACAAACTAATTGGAAAGTTCTAAGATGGATTTCGCCTAATGTAGAAAGCGATCAATTAGATAAAATCGTTCTTCCAGCCGGTGCTGCATTAGCCGTTGATTCTTCTGAGCGAAATGTAATTCTTCTTACAAGCGAATGGTCACTAAATTATTTTATAGAGAAATTTCCAAAAGTAGAATTATCTGATATTCCATTCACAGCTGAAGTAAATGAATTAGCTAAATAAATCCAGATATTACTACATGAGTGTACCACTTATTTGAATTAATTTACTATTTAATACTCTTCTAATAAACTGTTTTTGGGGGAACTTTAATTTCAGTTGAGATTTGAGATGGAAATATCTAACTTATAATAAACATCTATCCTTTAATTTTCTTCTCCAGCAAGTTTATATTATTCTTAAAAATTAATTTCGACAAAAGGGAGTTACGGAAATGGAATCAATAATTGGCTATATTTTCTCCGCAAATTTAAGGGGCAAGAATATTAAATTTATTCATGTGTTTTTTATATTATTTTTATCCTCACTAACAACCAAAATCTTAGCTCAAAGCACCGATATAAATTTTGAACAAATATTTCTTGAGCAAGGGCTTTCTCAAAGTATTGTAAAATCCATTTGCCAGGATAAAAACGGTTTCATGTACTTTGGAACAGAAGACGGCTTAAACCGGTTTGACGGTTATAAGTTTAAAGTACTTCGACATAATCCCGAAGACTCGAACAGTCTGAGCTATAACGATATTACATCGCTTCTTGTCGATAGCAAAGGAATAATGTGGATAGGTACTTTTAATGCCGGACTAAATAGATTTGATCAATCAAAAAAGATAATTAAACGTTTTCAAAATGAATTAGGAAATCCAAATTCACTCAGCCATAATAACATAAATGCAATATTAGAAGATAATTCCGGCAACCTTTGGATCGGCACTGATTTCGGATTAAATAGATTAGTAATTGACTCAGCCACAAAAAACTTCTCGTTTTTACATTTCTTAAATGACCCGAAAAATAAAACCAGTATTAGCAACAATACAGTTTATTCTATTTACCAAGACAAAACAGGAAATATTTGGATCGGAACCCAGGATGGCTTGAATAAAATAATCAGTGAACAAACAAATTATTCTACTCCAATTTTTGTTAATTATAAGTTTGATTCGAAAGACAAACGAAGTATTTCTAATAATATTGTCAGAGCAATTCTTCAGGACAGCTATGGAAATTTATGGATAGGTACTGATAATGGTTTGAACAAGTTGATAAAAAATAATAATTCAGAAAGCTTCATTAATTATAAAAATGATCCTAATAACTTATCGAGCATAAGTCATAATCAGATTTATTCTTTATGCGAAGATAATTACCATAATTTATGGATCGGCACAAACGGCGGCGGAATTAATATTTACGATAAAAACAATAATAAATTTATCAGATATATAAATGACCCATTGAATAGACACACTTTAAGCTATAATGAAATTAGAAGCATCTTTAAAGATAAATCCGGGATCATGTGGATAGGAACCTACGGAGCCGGAATAAACAAGGTTACCAGAGGTGCAAGACAATTCTATCATTATATGCACAGACCTAACGAAAGTAACAGTTTGAGTCATGCTATTGTGTGGGCAATGTATGAAGATAAAGAAGGAATCTTATGGATCGGAACTCACGGAGGAGGGCTTGACCGGTTAAATAGAAAAACAAATACTTACAATCATTATAGAAACAATCCAAGTGATTTAAATAGTTTAAGCAATAATATTGTACGAAATATAATTGAAGATAATGAAGGATTTTTATGGATCGGAACACACGGCGGCGGAGTAAATAAATTTGATAGAAAAACCGGAAAGTTCAAACAATATAGAAATAATCCGAATGATCCTGGTAGTTTAACATTTGATGAAGTAAGAAAAATATATAAAGATAGATCAGGAACAGTTTGGATCGGCACATACGGAAGAGGTTTGGAAAAATTTGATAAGCAGACCGAGAAATTTATACATTACAAAAATGATCCAAATATTCCGAATAGCTTAAGCAATAATTTTGTTAGAGAAATTTACGAAGATAGATCGGGTAATTTTTGGGTCGGTACCGAAGGAGGCGGTTTAAACAAATTTGATAGAAATAAAGAGACGTTCTCTTCATATAGATCAGATCCCAAAGGTAAAAACAAAATCAATAATGATTACATCTTTTCAATATATGAAGACAAATTAGGAAATCT
This sequence comes from Bacteroidota bacterium, assembly GCA_023475265.1. Taxonomy (GTDB): domain Bacteria; phylum Bacteroidota; class Ignavibacteria; order Ignavibacteriales; family Ignavibacteriaceae; genus FEN-1297. Next base: position 7,262 of record JAMCWE010000258.1, on the reverse strand, counting down.
ATGGATCGGAACATGGGGCGGCGGTCTGAATAAATTTAATCCCCAAACCGAAACATTTAATTATTTCACTTCAAAGGATGGACTTCCGAGTGACGCAATCTATGCAATATTAGCGGACGAAAATGAAAATCTTTGGCTGAGCACAAATAAGGGATTATCAAAATTTAATCCACAAACAACTGCATTTAAAAATTATACAGCAAGCGACGGACTTCAGGATAATGAATTTAACGGAGGCTCTTATTTTAAAAGTAACAGCGGCGAAATGTTTTTCGGCGGAATAAACGGATTCAATTCTTTTTACCCAAAAGAAATAAAAGATAATACTTTCCTACCGCCTGTAATTATAACTTCATTTCAAAAATTTAATAATGAAATTCAATTTGATAAACCAATTTCAGATATAAAAGAAATTGAGCTTTCCTATCAGGATTATGTTTTTTCATTCGAATTTACTTCACTGGATTTTGCCGCACCACAAAAAAATAAATATGCATACAAAATGGAAGGCTTGGATAAAGATTGGATTTATACAAATTCGGAAAAAAGATTTGCGAGTTATACAACCTTAAATCCAGGCAATTATAGATTCAGAGTTAAAGCAACTAATAGTGATGGGATTTGGAATGAAAAAGGAGCTTCGATAAATATTTTTATTACCCCGCCGTATTGGCGAACCTGGTGGTTCACTACTTTGATTTCAGGTTTAGTTATTACCTTCGGATTTATTTTCTACAAAAACCGTTTGAAAAATATTAGAATGAAAGTGGAATTGAAGACAGCACACGACGCTCAAATGTCCATCATGCCGAATTCAGCGCCGGTAATTGAAGGGCTGGATATTTCTAACATTTGCATTCCAGCAAATGAAGTCGGCGGGGATTTCTTTGATTATTTTTGGTTGAATAATGATAAATCAAAGTTTGGAATAATTGTCGGCGATGTTTCCGGAAAAGGAATGAAAGCAGCAATGACTGCTGTGATGACAAATGGAATGTTAATTTCAGAAATAAATGAAGCTAATTCAATAAATACTATTTTAAAAAAGGTTAATACTCCGCTTTACCTCAAAACAAATAAAGAAATGTTCACGGCAGTTTGTCTTGCAGTAATAAATGTAGGTTCAAAAGAATTATCATTTACCAATGCCGGTCTTCCCAATCCACTTATAAAGACAAACAACAAAATTAAATTTATTAAATCCGAAGGTCCGCGATTCCCTTTAGGCATGATGAAAGAAGTAAATTATCTTGAAGAAAAATTACAATTAAACAAAGGTGATTTATTAATTTTTATGTCAGACGGAATTTCAGAAGCGCAAAATAGTACGAATGAACTTTACGGCGAAGAGAGGCTTAAAATTCTACTTATGAATTTGAAAACAAGTGAGATGTCAGCCTCAGAAATTAAAGTAGAAATAATTAAAGATGTGGAAAAGTTTTCCGGCAAACAACAAAGGCACGATGACATGACTGTAATAGTTATTAAAATTAATTAATCTTTTGTAAATAATTAAACATAAAAAAATTAATGCAGCCACGACCCCGGTCGTGGGCATTAATAATCAATAAAATATTTCTTAGTCGTTTTAACTACTTTCATCTGTTGTTAGGCAGCATTTTTTATTTAATGTCTCACAATCCAATTGTAAACAGGGTCTATCCCCTCTTTTATGCTATCATAAGTTTTATATATAGTAACATCAGGATAAAGAGTTTCGTCATTATCTTTCGATTGATCGGGACGATGGAACAATTTACTACTTATAGAACAAATTACTTTGGTATTGGGTAGTTTCAAAAAGAGTACCTCACCAAAATGCGAAGGCCTTTCCGATATTGGCTCGCCAACAACCTTGAATAGATGGTTGTCTTCCACTATTGTAGCAAGCTGAACGGCAGCACTGAAAGTCCATTCCGATGTAATAAAATAAACATCCCCATGAAATCTACTTTTTATATTTTCCACACCTTTTGCAAACTTAGTATAACGAAATCCGTCGGTTGTATCTTTATCATCAGATATAACTTTTTCTATTCCTAAAGTTTTCATTTGCAATTTATAAAGTTCAGATTCTTTTATCTCGCTTGTATAACTTTTATATTTATCAACACCAAACGCATATAAAAGAATATCTCCAAGGGACGCACTCCCACCTGTGTTCCATCTTAAATCAACAATTACTTTCTTAATATTATTTTTTTCAATGTCTTCGATACAGAGATTCAAAAAATCTTCAAAATTCTCTTTGGAAAAACCTGCACTTCCTCCAAAGAATCTTATAGTCTTTACAAACCAGCGCTTCCAAAAAGGAATCAAATCCAAATACATTTCCCCTATCCGTTTATCAACCATCTGATTAAACTGAATATAACATAAGCTGTCTTCCTTTACTATCTTATAAGAAAAAGGTTCGGAAATTCTTTCTGTTATGGAAGGGTTGTTTGGTATTTGAGATTTCCACTCGCCGTTAAAATTAGGAAATGCCTCGAATTCCTTACCTCCATAAGTAGATACCTTTACTCCTTCAGTGTCGGCATGAATAATCCCGGTGCTCTTTAAATATCCTGTTGTATTTATACTTTGCATAATATTATTCTGCAAGCTCACATAATTTTCAGTTATATAAATCTCAGAAGATTTCTTCTCAATATCCTTTATGTCGATTCCATTTATACTTTTTATTCGTTCGCCGCATAATGAAAACGGCAATTGATCGGAAACAGCCATAATTACAAGAGTATCAACAAGGTATTTACATCTGAATGGGTAAGTATAATTATTCCCTATCGCACCTTTGATTTTTACGTTGGTATGGAGGTCCCTTATTCGATTAGTAAATTTGTTCGCTATATATCCAAATTCTTTTTCATTATTGCAGGCTGCTAAATCTTTATAGTACGTTTCTTTCTCTTTATTAAATTCTTTTTCGGGAAAATTCTTAAAAACATTTGCGTGAAATTCAACCAGACCTTCACACAAGTAAAGAAAATCTTGTTGATAAATATTGGAATTTTTATAAATCTCTGTTGATTGAACAGGAAGAGAAGGAGTAAATCCTTGTGCGTTTAAACTTTGTAATAAAAATAGAAAGAAGAATAACCTAGCAATCTTCATATGACCTCCTAATCAAAATAAATACAAAACTTCACAATTAGTTAACTGAGCCCTATGGGCTTGCCATTAATCTATTTACTATTCTTATACATTTTATAAATGCAACCCACGACATTTGTCGTGGGCATGAATACTCAATAAAATATTTCTTAGTCGTTTTAACGACTTACTACAACCAATCAATATTTTTTGATGTACAATTGAAAATCACATAATTTGTAAACCGTTGAAACTGTTCCTCGTTTTTTGTTTTATTTTTTCCTATCCCATAGCCGAGGCTATGGGCTGCATTTATCTTTTTGCAATAATCATACACATTTTATAAATGCAGCCCACAACATTTGTCGTTGGACTGCTGGAATTATTAATTGATATTTTTTCTTTTCATTTTACCGCATTTACATACGCAACATAATCCGGATTTTTCTTGCCGCCTTCTAAGCTTGCAAGATAATCCTTAATTGAAGTCATGGTTGAATTGATCCCTGCTTCACCGTTATAAGCTTCATTACGTTCTAGTACTGCCGTTGCATAATTTTTTTCCGCAGTTACTATCTGGGAATTTAATGATGCAAGCTCATCTACTTTTGCTCTAAAGTTTGCAACAGTAATATTTGTGTTGGAGGGATTATAATCAGCGCCCAGATTGGAAATAATTGTATGTACATTATTTCCAAACCCAACAAGCGATTGATAGCTCTTTTCACTTTTGGATATTGATTTCTTTGGATCTGCGCCTTCAGCCGGTGCAGCCTTTTTTTCAGACGGCGGCTGAATCTTTGAAATAATAGAAGTGACTTGTAAATATGCCGGGTATTTAGCATCGTGCTCGGCTTTTATATAATTTGCAATCGCTTTGATCCTGCTTTCAATACAATTTTCATCAGAATCTTTTGTTTTGAAAGCCATAAACCTGCGGCTTTTTCGTAATTCCTGCTCTATATTTTCTGCAGTTAAAACAGCAGAGTTTTTAGCTTCCGCATCGGTCTTTTGTACCTCAAGTGAGGTAAGTTTTAAAATATTTTTCGATGGATTATATCCAATTGCATTTTTTAAAATAACCAATCCAGCCGAAAATTTGCCTAAAATTGCCTGAAATGTTCTCTGAGAAGACATCCGAACCTCCCTTAGTAATTAATAAATTGATAATTATTTATTGATTGAATCGAGCCATTTATTTTCATTTTTCACTCTTTTTTAAACAATCCTATATTTTATTTAAGAAATACAGGTTTTTAGAGTTCCTTTTGCCATTTCTTTTGCAACAATAGCCCATACAGTTTTTACAATGATACATTTTGGATTTACAATGCCTTAGTCAATTTTTACAACTGCCTACTTAACTTTTGCAATTACCTAGTTAGGTTTTGTAATTAGCTGTTTAATGTTTGCAATCACAAGGTTTACTTTTACAATAGCCTAGTTAACTTTTGCAATTACCTGGTCAACGTTTACAATCACAAGGTTAATTTTTGCAATAGCCTAGTCTATTTTTACATAAGTCAAGTCGTGATTTACAAGCATAAAGTCTATTTACAAAATGAAGTTTGCAAAAACATAAATAACTATTGCAGCTTTTAAATGTTTAATTTAAAAGTATAATCAGCCTAATGAATTACAAGATTTAGAATCGTGTAATTATCAATTGCCGTGTGAAAGCGGCAACGCAATAAAGGACCTTACAACTCGTGCAAATAAAAATTTGGGAAATATGAATATGTGTTAAATAACTTTTCCCCGTCAGTGCTGCATGTAGAATGAAAATGCTTGGTAAGCAAAAAATCGATTAGAAAAATATTACTATCAACCGACGGTAATTTTAGATTTAATATTGAACCTATAGTCACCTTTTCCCTCTTGAAAATATGTACAAAACTTAATAAAAATTTTTTATAGCATCAATAATAAGCTAAAAATAAATTGAAGAAGTATATTTTACAATTAAGCAGAAATTTCATCAATTTTTTTCGCAATTATTTATTCAGAAATAAAATACCATATCGCGTGAAGGCATAAAGTTTTCCATTTTCCAGTAATATATTTTTTGATTTTCAATATTGTAGGATTTATCAGGCTGATATGAAAAATTTTTTATTTTGAAATCAGCGGGAACGATCAGTTTATATTCTGCATGCTCTAATGGCTTGCCCCATCCTTGCGTAGTTCTTAGAATATATTCCGCACTATCACTGGTTAATTCCTGCCTGTATCCAATTTGGAAAAGAACTGTATCATGAGGTGCGATAAATAAATCAAATGATATTCCATTCGAGCCTTCCAACTTGTAGTGTGTTTTTTGCCCCGCTGAAATATTAAAGAGTCGAATTGAATCAATCTTTTCACCGGAAGAATTTGGGAATGGATAAAATATATCACTGCTGACCGGCTTATCCGAGTTATTTGCAAACCAGTAATAACCTTCAACATTAAAATGAATGCTGTCAAGACGGAATGTAATATCTTCTTTAAAGAAGTTCGCTCTCTGTCCGTAGGCAAACGAGCAAATAAATAACAGTAACCATGAAATTTTTATCATATCACTTTAGCAAAATCATCGAACCGTTTTTCATTACTTGCTTATCTATAACAAGCCGGTAATAATAAACTCCGGAAGGCATTATTCTTCCATTCATATCTTTACTATCCCATAATATTGTTGCGCTTCCGCTAACCTGGATTGTTCTAATCAGCTGCCCGTTAACACTATAGATATTAATATTTCCCGGTTTCCCTTTCATTTTATTCGGGAGCTTGATAAAGAAATTTGTTGAAAGATTAAATGGATTAGGATAGTTTATCAACGCCAATTCATCGTTAGTATTATATATTTCTTTATCAACTGAAGTAACAACATATCTATTGTCCATTAGATGTATATCATGAATTACTACAGTGTCAGGGTGTATATCTTTTAATTCAAAAGACTCAATATTTTGATAATCTATCCATCCCCCAAAATCTGCCAATCTTACTGTTAGTGTTTGAGGTGAAAATGTTATAGGAAAAATCTTTGTACTATATGTTCCATTGGAATCAATAGTAATTGGAGTTTCTAATACAAAATAACTAGGCGCGGAAGGAAACACTTTAAGTTTTGTTACAAGATTATTATTCGCATCGTACATGTTGCCAGTTAGTATGCTGGTTAATCCAGTGGTATCATTTACTACACCAAGAGAAGGTTTATTTGTTAGACAAGTAATGGTTATGTAATTAGAAGAATATCTCCATGAATTTCTGATTATTGAATAGCCATTTATCGGCGCACCTATAGTAGCATAAGGATAATTTCCAAAAATCACACTATCCATTCTAACTGCTTGTCCATATGAATAGGTATAGATTAAGATCTTGTCTCCGCTGCGGTTAATAACTAATGGAACAGTTAGACTATCAGCAGTAATTATTCCAACTTGCGCCCAAGATGGATAATTAGCTTTTAATTTTGCCGAAATATTTGAGACGACGATGACAATGCTGTCTGTTTTAGAACCATATCCACCAGGGGAAAACAAAATTTCCATCGTCCAATTATTATTATTGTCAAAAACTAATTCGGAAAATTTTGTAAATGGAGTACCATCAATTGGATTAGACCACAGGAAAGATTGAACTCCCAAAGACAAGGCAAGTAATAAAATATATTTTTTCATAAATGCACCCCATTTGTTTTGAAAAATATAACGCTTAAAAAAGTGCCCGAAGGGGGACTCGAACCCCCATGCCGTTGCCAGCACTAGACCCTGAACCTAGCGTGTCTACCAATTTCACCATCCGGGCAAAAACTTATATTTTTTTTAAGAACTCTTTCCCAATTCCAGACTTAAAATATTTTTCCCTTTTTCTTGCTTCAACTCTTGTTGTATAAACTTCTGAATATATCAGTTTAAAGGGTTTATATGGTTTAGTTGTTCTCTCATATCCATTATTATGTCTCTTTAATCTTTCTTCGAGATTACTAGTCATCCCAACATAAATATAATTTCTGTTAATACTTTTAATAGCATATACCTGGTACAAAGTTTTTCCTTCCTTCGCTCAGCATTAGACTCTGAACCTAGCGTGCCTACCTGCCGGTAGGCAAGTCTACCAATTTCACCATCCGGGCAATTCAATGAACAATTAAAAATGTAAAATTAAAAATT
>JAMCWE010000158.1 GCA_023475265.1 Bacteroidota bacterium | reverse complement strand
CTTCCCAGGATGTGTTCAAGAAATATAGTAACGCCTATAATATATTCCGCGATGTTTACCAGCTAGGATTAACCGGATTAGAGATAAGAAATATTTCGAATGAACTTGCAGGCGTCATTCAAAAAATTGTTTTGAAAGAACAAGAAATATGTTATAAAGCTGAGAACACAAATAAAAAATTTGTAAATCTTTTTATACCAGCTTCATTGTGGAATATAAAAGAGCTTACCAGAAGAATATTGACAAGTGGAGATGAAGATCTTGGATATAAAATTATAAATGTGATTAAGAATTATGAAGAATATTTTTCTAAATGTTATAAAATCGGAAATAAAGAATTTAGCTTTGATCGTTCTTATGTAATGGGTATTTTAAATGTCACACCGGATTCATTTTCAGATGGCGGAAAATATTTGAAATTGGAAAACGCAATTAATCATGGATTGGAAATGATAGAAGAAGGTGCTGATATTATTGATATTGGAGGTGAATCCACAAGACCAGGCGCTGAGAAAGTATCGCATGAAGAAGAAATAAAAAGAATAATTCCAGTCATTGATGGAATTCTTAAAAAAAATCCCGAAGCGATAATTTCTGTTGATACAACCAAGAAAATGATTGCGGAAAAAGCATTGCAGCACGGAGCTAAAATCATTAATGATATTAGCGCTCTAACCTTTGATCCCGAGTTGGGAGAAATCATAAAAAAAAATAATGCATCAATAATTTTAATGCATATGAAAGGCACACCGGTAGACATGCAGAACGATCCTTTTTATGAGGATGTTGTTAGAGAAATTTATGATTTTCTTTATGAACGAATACAACTAATACAAAAGCTTGGAATAAAAAATGTTTTTATTGATCCCGGCATAGGATTCGGGAAAAGAGTTGAAGACAATTTTGAATTAATTAGAAGATTAGAAGATTTTAAAAGTTTGGGTTATCCAATATTAATTGGAGTTTCTAGAAAGTCATTCATTGGAAAAACACTAAACCTTGTAGTAACAGATAGAGACACCGCAACAGCTTTAATTGAATCTTTGGCTGTAAAAAATGGCGCAAGAATTATAAGAACTCATAATGTTAAATATGGAGTTCAGGTATGCAAATTATTAAAACATCTGGCATAAATTAATTTATATGATTGAACTTTTTAAAATAGGATTTCTCACGGTAACGTTTACAGATTTGCTGGACATACTTATCGTTGCATTTATTATTTATAAGCTATACACTCTTTTAAAAGGTACAATTGCTGCGCAAATATTTGTCGGTTTAATGATCATACTTCTTTTATCATTTGCTGCACAAGCCGCAAATTTTAAAGAGCTTAGCTGGCTGTTAAAATTATTAACCGATATCTGGGTAATTGCTTTTGTAATTCTTTTCCAGCCGGAGATACGAAGATTGCTGGTAATTGTTGCAAGAAATCCATTCTTCAAATTATTTGAAAAATCAGAGACTATTCAAGAAGCTCAGATTATTGCAGATGCGGCTTTTGAACTTTCACAAAAGCAGCACGGCGCTTTAATTATTGTTATTAAATCTACAGGCATTAGAGGTTATGCAGAAACTGGAATTCTTTTAAATGCTAAATTAAGTTCAGCATTAATCGGCTCAATCTTTTTTCCGCGCTCACCTTTGCATGACGGTGCAGTGCTTGTTAAAAACAATATAATTGAAGCTGCAAGATGCACACTTCCACTTTCTTCAGTAACTTCTGTTAACGGCGAAAATTTAGGAATGCGTCATAGAGCCGGCTTAGGAATTTCAGAGCAAGCAGATGTAATTAGCGTAATTGTTTCTGAGGAAACCGGAAGCATATCTTTGTCTGAAGATGGTAAAATGATTAAGGGACTTTCTAAGGAAGCATTAAAACAAAAATTATCAAGAGCTACAAAAAGTCCATCTAAGAAAGGATGGAAGGGTGTCTTTGAACAACTATTCAAAGAAAAATAATATTTGTGCCGTCATTCCTTTTTACAATGAAAGCAAAAATATTGAAGATATTATTAAAAACACTTTGAATTACGTTGACTTTGTAATTGCTGTTAATGATGGTTCGACAGATGACTCATGTTCTAAAATTCCTCACGATAAAAATATTTTTCTAATTACGTATCCGGATAATCGCGGTAAAGGATTTGCTCTTAATCAAGGATTTAAAGAAAGCATTTCCAGACAATTTGAAATTACTATAACTTTAGATGCGGATTTTCAACATAGTCCTAAATTAATTCCTGATCTTATAAATGCTTTAAATTCATTTGACATCGTAATTGGAAATAGATTAACCGATTTTCAAAAAATGCCGATGCATAGAATTGCAAGCAACAAGTTGACTTCATTTTTTTTAAGTCTAAAAACACGGCAAAAATTATTAGATACGCAATGTGGTTTTAGAGCTTATAAGACAAAAATATTGGAATCAATTCTGCCATCAAATAATGGATTTGATGCCGAGAGTCAAATACTTGTTAACGCTGCTAGACACAATTATAAAATCGGGTTTGTAAAAATCCCAACTATTTATGGCAATGAAAAAAGTAAAATGAAGTCATTACAAACAATCGCTGGATTTATAAAAGTAATGTTAAGTTAGTTTCCAATGACAAAGAAAAAGAAATGGGAAATTGATGGATTGTCTGCTCGTATAAGTTTGAATGAAGCAGCAAACAAAGTTCTTTCCCGGCGAATTAGAATTTTAGATTTATCAATAAAAAAATATTTTAAAGATAATTCCGCAGAAAATCTCCATGAAGTAAGAATTGCAATTCGGAGGCTTCGCTACAATATGGAGATATTCTTATCTTGTTTTGGTAAAAAAAAATATTTAAGATTTTATAAAACAATAATTCATTTGCAGGATTTAACCGGAAGCAAAAGAGATTTTGATGTTCTTCTTGAAAATCTAAATTTAATTTCAACTTCGGAAAATATAAACGTCGATGATTCTGTTAAAAAAATTATAGCGGATAAAATTGTACAATTGAAAGTAACTCTGGAATTAGAGCTTAAGGAGTTTTCTAATTGTAAGGAGTTGAAGGATTTCCAAAAGTTAGTTATTAAACAAAGGAGTTAATCATGAAACTAAAATATTTTTCGCATTCAGCATTTCAAATTACTGCTGATAATGGCAAAGTAATTTTAATTGATCCGTTCCTTGATGACAATCCGACTTCACCTGTTAAATCAAATGATGTTAATGCAGATTATATAATTCTATCTCATGCTCACGGTGATCATATCGGCGATGCTTTTAAAATTGCTAAGCGATGTAATCCATTATTTATTTGTGTATTTGAACTTGCTAATTACTGTATGTCAAAAGGATTTAATGCACACCCTTTGCATATTGGCGGCGGTTTTAATTTTGATTTTGGAAGAGTTAAATTAACTATCGCTCACCATGGTTCTCAAACTCCGGAAGGGAATTATGCCGGTTCACCTGCTGGAATTATAATTTCATCCGGTGGAAAAAATATCTATCATACCGGAGATACAGGGTTATTTTATGATATGAAACTAATCGGAGAAATGAATCCAATTGATTATATGCTCTTACCGATTGGAGATAATTTTACAATGGGAATTGATGATGCAGCAAAAGCCGTAGAATTTGTTAATCCTAAAATTGCCATACCGATGCATTACAATACTTTTCCTCCGATTTCAACAGATCCAAATAAATTTAAAATAAAAGTTGAAGCATTGGGAAAAAATTGTAGAGTTCTTAAGTTCGGAGAAGAGATTCAAATTTAATAAAAAACATCTGATCAATTAAAAAAAATCTTTTTCATAATTTTATGAAAATACAATAAGAATAAGTATTTTAGAATTATACTTTATATCTTACCGGTAATTTATTTTTCGTTTAACTGATAAATTTGATACTAATTAATGACAAAAGTTATTTCAATAGCAAATCAAAAAGGCGGGGTAGGAAAAACTACAACTGCCATAAACTTATCTTCTTCTTTGGCTGCTGCAGAAAAAAAAACACTTCTAATCGATATTGATCCGCAAGCAAATTCATCTTCAGGATTAAGCATAAACAACCAATCGCCATCTGTTTATGAAGTCCTAATAGGAGTGGAAGAAATAAACAAAGTTATTCTAAATAGTTACATGCCTTATTTAGATGTTCTTCCTTCGAATATTAATCTTGTTGGAGCGGAAATTGAAATGGTAGACATGCCGAACAGGGAAAGTTTATTAGGACAAGCAATTTCAAAGATTCAAAATAATTATGACTATGTTATAATTGATTGTCCTCCTTCTTTAGGATTGCTGACTTTAAATTCTCTATCTGCTTCTAATTCTGTATTAATTCCTGTTCAATGTGAATATTTCGCACTTGAAGGTCTAGGCCAATTATTAAATACAATTAATATTGTTAAACAACACTTTAATAAAGACCTGGCTATCGAAGGTGTTTTATTAACAATGTTTGATGTGCGTCTTCGTCTTTCTCAACAAGTTGCCGAAGAAGTTAGAAAATATTTTGGAGACAAAGTTTTTAAGACTATAATTCATAGAAATGTTAGAATTTCAGAAGCACCAAGTTACGGTAAGCCGGTTATTCTATACGATGCTGTTTCAACCGGTTCGCAGAATTATATTGCTTTAGCTTCAGAGATTTTAGAAAGAAATTCAAACGGAATTAATATTAATTAATTATGACAAAATTTAAAACTGCACTTGGAAGGGGATTAGATGCTTTAATAAATCAACAAAGCTTGCAAGAGGCTAATCAATCTATCAACTTTGCTGAAATTAAAAAAGACGACGGGAAACAGTTAGATGTTTTAGCAAAAATTCCAATTGATTTAATTTCTCCAAATCCATTCCAGCCCCGAAAACATTTTGAACCTGAAGCATTTGAAGAATTGAAAAAATCAATTTTATCCAATGGATTGATCCAACCGATTACTGTAAGAAGATTTGGACAAGATCATTATCAATTAATTTCAGGAGAACGAAGACTAAAAGCCTGCCGGGAAATCGGGCATAAAGAAATTCCTGCATACATAATTAAAGTCGATTCAGACGAGACAATGCTTGCAATGGCTTTAATAGAGAACATTCAAAGAGCAAAACTAAATCCAATTGAAATTGGTTTTGCTTATAAAAGATTAATGGACGAATGTCATCTAACTCAAGAACAAATTGCCGATACAGTTGGCAAAGATAGAACAACGGTTGCAAATTCAATTAGACTTTTAAAATTACCTCAACAAATTCAAGAATGTTTGATAAAGGAAGAAATTACTTCTGGGCATGCTAGAGCTTTAATAAATTTACCGACTGAAGCCATGCAGCTTGATGCATTGCAAAAAATTCTTGATGGAAATCTTTCCGTCCGTAAAGTCGAGAGCTTGGTAAAAAAGTTTATGAAATCTACCGAATTACCAAAGAAGATTACCTTAAATAATTCGGACTCAACTGTAATTGCAACAACTGTAAATGATATTGAAGATAAATTAAGAAAGTTATTCGGTACAAAAGTTCAATGCAAGCAAAAGCAAAACGGCTCTGGCGAAATAGTAATAGAATTTTATTCCAACGATGAATTAGAACGCTTATTTGAACTCTTTGAAATCATTGACAAATCATATAGTTAAAATTGTATTTTTCTTAATTGTCTTTTTGCATTCAGCATTTCCTCAGCAAGATACAATTCATTCAAAATTAAATCCTTCAAGTGATTCTATCTTTGTTATGCAAAAATCCCCATGGACCGCGGTAGCTCTTAGCGCTGCTATTCCGGGTCTAGGACAAATTTATACTCAATCCTACTGGAAAGTTCCAGTAATTTGGGGAGTTTTCGGTTGGCTTGTTTATCAATGGGTTCAGAACAATAATTTATATAAAGATTATCAAAATCTTTATGATCAATCTAGTAGTAATAGCAATGCACAAATATTTTATTTAGGACAAAAGAAAATTTATCAAGATCAAAGAGATTTATTTTCCATTTATATTGGCTTAACTTATTTGTTAAATATTGTTGATGCCTATGTTGATGCTCAATTGTTTGATTTTAGTGTTAGTAAAAACAGTGTTACAAATTCTACATATATAAACATGAGGATCAAGTTCTGATGAAAAATGTATTGGTGTGCAAAAATTGTAATACCGAAAATCCTTTTTATGGAGCAATCTGTAGTAATTGCAATTCATATTTGCGGGAAAGAATTTTTAACATTGATCTTTGGAAGGTAATAGGATTGTTGATTGAACAGCCATCAAAAGGGTTTAGCATAATCATTCAATCAGAACATAAAAATTTTATTTTCTTTACTATATTTTTTGTTTCCATAAAGTTTTTTATTGATTCTATGTTCCTTTCTTTATTTACTATTAAGCCAGAACCAATATTCGAAAATTTAATTAGAAATTATTCAATTGTTTTCGGCGAGACATTACTTATTTTATTTTTAACTTCAATTATTCTTACAAGAGTAAATAAAATATTAGGTCTTATTACAAGGATAAGAGATAACTTTTCCATTTTAACTTTTTCATTTGTTCCGCATGTATTTGCCCTGTTTATTCTATTCATCGTTGAATTGACAGTTTTCGGCGGAAACATTTTTTCAAAAAACCCTTCACCTTTTACAGTAAAAGAAACATTAGCTTTTGTTCTTCTTGGTTTTGAAGCGTTTATAATTATCTGGGGAATATTATTAACAATTATCGCTTTATATACTCAAACCAAGAGTATTAGATATGCTATTATTGTTTCATGTCTCTTTACCATCATCTTATATTTTTGTCTTTATTTGAATTCGATTTATCTTTTTAAATAATTTTATCTTGGTTAAAGGCAATAATATTCTTTGAAGAAATAAATTCATTCCGAATTCAATCGTAAAAAAAATTAGAATTATTGACCTACGATTGCATACTATTCATTGACTTTTTAGTTTAAGCAAAAATATTTATTGTGCAATTCAAAATGTATTAATAACTTTACAACCTAAAATTGAAATAACACTTACAAGATAATTATTATTAATATGGTAAGATCTTTAAATCAAAAGGAAGATAATGGAAATTAAAACTGATGTCTTAGTGATTGGTAGTGGAATAGCAGGATTGTTTGCTGCAATTAAAATTTCAGAATTTGCTGAGGTTGTTTTGATAACCAAAAAAGAAAAAAATGAATCGAATACAAATTATGCTCAAGGCGGAATAGCCTCTGTTATTGATCCAACAGATACTTTTGAAAAACACATAAAAGATACATTAATCGCCGGTGCTGGTTTGTGTAATGAAAAAATGGTTGAAATATTGGTGAAGGAAGGACCTGAAAGAATTAATGATCTAATGGAATTGGGTGCGCAGTTTACTAAAAAAAATGGTAAACTTCATTTAGCAAAAGAAGGTGGTCATTCTATGTCAAGAATTGTTCACGCAAAAGACTTGACAGGAAGAGAAGTGGAGAGAGCATTAATCGAACAAGCAAATCAAAAAGATAATATTAAAATTTTCGAGGATACAATTGCAATTGATTTGATAACCGAACATAACGTACAACAACTAAAAAATTTACCTTTAAACAATAGAAATTGTTGGGGGGCCTATGCTTTAAATTGTCAATCAAATGAAATTCTTAAAATTTCTTCTAAAGCTACTATTCTAGCAACTGGCGGTTTGGGACAAGTATATCTTCACACTACAAATCCAAAAATTGCAACTGGTGATGGGTATGCAATGGCATATCGAGCCGGAGCCAAGATCGGGGATATGGAATTTATTCAATTTCATCCAACGGCTTTCTATCGATCAAATCAAAATAACAATTCACAGGCATTTTTAATTTCAGAAGCAGTTCGTGGGTTCGGTGGAATATTGCGAACGATTGATGGCAAAGAATTTATGCGTAAATATGATTCGAGAAAAGAATTGGCGCCGCGAGATATTGTTGCACGTGCAATTGATAATGAATTAAAAAAACGCGGTGAGGATTTTGTTTATTTGGATATAACTCATAAAAACAAAAATGAAATACTCGATCATTTCCCGAATATTTATGATTATTGTTTAAAGCAAGGTACAGATATTTCAAAAGAATATATTCCGGTTGTTCCGGCAGCGCATTATTCATGTGGCGGAATTATTGTTGACGAATATTCGAGAACTTCATTAAAAGGACTTTATGCATGTGGTGAAGTAAGCATGACTGGGGTTCATGGTGCCAATAGACTTGCAAGTAATTCCTTACTTGAAGCAGTAGTATTTACACAAAGAGCAGCAATCGATATAAAAAATTATTTAAATACTTATTCTTTTAATTTACCAGAAATTCCGAATTGGGATGATTCCGGTGCATTAACTTATGACGAGAAAATTTTAATAACTCACAGCGCTAGAGAAGTGAAACAGATTATGTGGGATTATGTTGGAATTGTTAGATCAAATTTAAGATTAGAAAGAGCAGCAAGTAGAATACATAATATTTATACTGAAACTGAAGAGTTATATAAACGTACAAAAGTGTTTGAAGAAATTTTAGAATTAAGAAATATTACTGCTTGTGCACATATGATAATTAAATCAGCTCAAATGAGGAAGGAAAGCAGAGGATTAAATTACACATTAGATTATCCAAATTCTTCTCCAAACAACGAATTTGGAAATTCAATATTGCAAAATATTAATCCTTAAAAATTTTTCTGTATAAAATCAACAACGGCGCCGTATCTTATTCCTTTTGAACTTACTATTATTTCGGGTACTTCAAAATATGTTAATACTAAATTAAGAATAAGTGTTCCCGCTAATAATACATCTTCACGCCCTTCGACAATTTTCCCAAATGATTGTAGAATCTTTGTCGGATTTAACTGGATCAAAGTATCAACAAATTCTTTTATCTCATGATTAGTTAAAATAGTTCCTTCAATTAAATTCTCATCAAAATAATTAAGTTTTTGTTTCATGCAGGCAAGTGTAGTAGGAGTGCCAGCAATTGCTATTGTTAATTCGGGAGAAACTTTCTGAATTTGATTTAAATGTTCATTTACTTTTAGTATAAAATTATTTAATTCTTCCGTTTTAGGAGGTAGGTTCTTAAAATATTTTTCAGTGAAATTAACAACACCAATTGGATAGCTCTCATTAAATAATAATTGGTCATCTATGCCGAAAATTATTTCAGTACTTCCACCACCAATATCAATTACTAAGTTTTTATTTTTGTAATATTGTTCAGAAACTGCGCCTAAATATGAGAGTCTAGATTCTTCTTTACCTGATATTATATTTGTTTCAAAGTTGAAAATATTTTTAATTTCATCTTTTATAAGTTTTGAATTTGAAGCAATTCTTAAAGCATTAGTAGCGGTAACTATTGTATATTTGCAATCATATTGCAGAATTATTTTTTTAAATTCTTCTAAAATATGTATTAGTAGATTTATTTTTTCTGATTTAATTGGTTGATTCGGAATTAAACCTTGTCCAATTCTTGGTATGCGATACTGATTACAAATTGTTTTAAATCTTTTAGTAACAGTATCTACTTCAACTATTAAGAGTAATACAGTATTTGAGCCTAAATCTATCGAAGCAATATTCATAAAATTTTTTTATTTTAATTTAGCTAAAAGAGTTTAATAATGAATGATCTAAAAGAGTTAAAATTATTTTCAAAAATAGTATTATATATTTGTTTTTTATCAGGCGTATTGTGGCTTGGCAGTTATGTTGCGCGTCTTACTCTAATTTACCAACTTTTTCAAGGTAATGACTTCACATTAAAATCTGTTTTTAATAATCAAAATCTGCCTGGCATATTTATAACTTTCAATGCAGTTGCTATATTAAATGCAATTTTATTTGCAATTTTCATTATTTCTTTTTTGATGTTTTTAATATTATCTCACGTTAAATTAAAAGATAATGGATGGCTTTTAATTTCTTCAATAATAATAATTTTAACAATACCTTTTGAAATAGTTTTAATGAGTATTGATTATAAAATATTTTCAATTATTCAATCCGGGAATTTAAATACTAAATTAATCTTAGATTATACAATTAGCAGATTTAAAATTTTAGGGAGTTTTCCAATAATTGAAATACTTTGTTATTTTTCAATTATATTTTTGGTTCTATTTAAACCATTGACACTTGTGAAAAAAAGCTAATTATGAAAATAAAAGAGAAAGAATTCGAAGAGACAATTCAAGATCTAAAATTATTGGCATCTCAATTAGGCGCTGAAGTTAGATTTGAAAAAGGAGATTTTAAGGGCGGTTATTGTATTTTAAAAGAAAATAAAGTTATCGTAATTAATAAGACGGCAAATTTGCAAAGGAAAGTGATGATTCTTTCGATGGCACTTAAGGAGTTAGGCATTGAACAATTATATCTTTCTCCCAAATTAAGAGAAATTATTGACGAAATGACGGAATTAAAATGAAAATTCTAATATTAAATGGCCCAAATCTAAATTTATTAGGAGCAAGAGATAGCAATTATTATGGTGACCTTACTTTAGATAAAATTGAAGAAATAATAAAGAAAGAATTTCCAGAAATTGAATTTGAATTTTTCCAAACAAACTATGAAGGTGAGTTAATTAATAAAATTCAAAATGCTATAAATAATTTCAATGGAATCATTATAAATCCTGGTGGATATGCGCATACTTCTGTTGCTTTAAGGGATTCTCTAACTGAATGCAAATTACCTAAAATTGAAGTTCATCTTTCTCATCTTGTAAACAGAGAAAATTTTAGACAAAATTTAATTACTGCATCTGGATGTGATGGTTATATTTCTGGTTTTAAAGAAAACAGTTATTTGGCTGCTGTATATTTAATTATTAAAATGATTAGAAAAGGAAGTTAAACTTTGATCAAGGCTGTTATTTTTGATTTGGATAATACTTTAGTAGATTTTATGAAAATGAAACGGAGAGCAATTGAAGAAGCTATTCCAGCTATGATAGATTCGGGTTTATCTATTTCACATGAAGAAGCAAATCAAATAATTAATGAAATTTATAAAGAGCAGGGGATAGAATATCAAAAAGTATTTGATGTTTTTTTACAAAGAGTATTAAAAAGAATTGATTACAAAATTTTATCTGCGGGAATCGTTGCTTATAGAAAAGCAAGAGAGGCATCTTTAATTCCATATCCCCATGTATATCCAACATTACATACATTAATGAAAATGGGAATAAAAATGGGCATATTATCCGATGCTCCAGCAAAAGAAGCTTGGTTAAGATTAGCCTACCTCAATTTCCATCATATTTTTGACGTGGTGGTCACTTTTGAAGATACCGGTGTAAGAAAACCTAATTCCGCACCTTTTGAAATGGTATTGGAGAAATTAAAAGCTCAAGCGAATGAAGCTCTTATGGTTGGTGATTGGGCAGAAAGGGATATAGTTGGTGCTGCTAATATTGGTATGAAAACAGCATTTGCTAAATATGGAGATACCTTCAATACGATTGTTCATAATGCAGATTATGAATTGAATGATATAAGTTCACTTATTGATATTATAATTAAAGAAAATAACTTATAAGTAATAGTTGAACTAGTTATTTATGAAATGTTAAAAATATTGCTATTCAAAATACTATTCGTTATTTTTCTTCTAAATTATTTTGAGGCAAAATGAAAAACCTTTCAATTAAAAAGCTTTATTATTCGATAAGTGAAGTAAGTAAAATTACTGAGGTCGAACAATATGTGCTTAGATATTGGGAAACTGAATTTGAAGAATTGAATCCTCAAAAAAATAGAGCTGGAAATCGAATATATACTAATAAAGACATTCAATTAATTCTCCAAATAAAAAATTTATTAAGAGAAAAAAAATACACCATAGAAGGAGCAAAAAAAATTCTCGAAAATTATCCTTCAGATTTGGTAACAATTAATGAAGAACCAGAAAATCAAATTGTTAATTCAAATCAAAATTCAAATGAAGTAAAGAGAGATAAATCCTCTATAAAAAAGGATCTTGAAGAAGTTAAAAATGTATTGGAGTTCTTATTAACTAAATTATGAAATCCGGAACGTGGCGCAGCCCGGTAGCGTACCTGAATGGGGTTCAGGTGGTCGTGGGTTCAAATCCCACCGTTCCGACTTTATAAGGTACTTATATGGTACCTTTTTTTATTTTAAATTTTCATAATTCTAATAAAAAAAATTTATTATGAGGCACTGGAAATGTTTGAACATAAATTAGAACCTTTGTTAACAAAAGAAAAATATTTATTACGAATTACAAAACATTTATTAATTGCAATGAGTGTTGTTGTTATATCGCTTGCGATAGGAGTGTTTGGTTATCATTTTATAGAGGGACTAAATTGGATAGATTCATTTCTAAATGCATCAATGATTCTTGGTGGAATGGGACCTGTAAACGAATTACACACAGCTTGGGGTAAAATATTTGCTGCACTTTATTCATTGTTTTCAGGTATCATATTTCTTGTTATAGTCGGAATTGTTTTTGCACCAATTTATCATAGGTTTCTTCATAAATTTCATATGGAAATAAAATAGTTCTTTAATTAATAGTAAATCTTTTTATAAATATTTTTTAGATTTTATTTAAACTTTAAAAATCAACTAAATTTTACTTTCTTATCGTAATGAGTAAATGGGAAATATTTTATAAGATAAAGAGGTGGCTTCATGAAAATTTCATTAGAATTATTTTTCCTGACTTGTCCCCTGAAAAATATTTAAAAATTAAGTTATTGTTTTTTAATAGATTACAGAGGTAAAAAAAGTAATTTGTCGCACTAAGGGGCTTACCCCCCCCAAAAAAAATAGAACTATGATGTATCATATTCGTAAAATAAAGACCGCATCTGATAGTACTGCCGTACAAATAATAAAATATGAAAACCGTAAATGTGTGGTCGTCAAACATATGGGCTC
>JAMCWE010000237.1 GCA_023475265.1 Bacteroidota bacterium | reverse complement strand
GTCATACATACAAAAGATTTTTCCACTTCTTAATAAATATTTTTTACTGAAGTTGATATTTTCTAACAAGCTCACTAGATAAACTAAAATCCAAGGTGGTGAGAAAAGGGAATAGTCCGGCATTTTAAATATCTAAATCACCTTGGGAAATAGATTATGAACAGAAGCACAATTCTACATAATATTATCAATCTCTCAATTTCAGAGATTGTCTCCCGCCTTCTGAATTTCATTTCCTATATTTATTTAGCAAGAGTAATTCTTGCCGAAGGATTTGGAATCATTTCTTTTGTTATTGCATTCTCATCCTACTTTTTACTTATCGTAAATTTCAGTTCAGATATAATTGCAAGTAGAGAAGTTGCCCGTCTAGCTCACAATCCACCAGATATTGGTGATTTGCAGACGAGGCATGCCCGTCTCGCTGATTCTTCACCGGGACAAGTTGATCAGCGGACGAGGCAAGCAAGATTAGAATCTGGGCAGAGCAGTTTCGTAAACAAAATAATATCCTTAAGATTAATATTAGCCTGCGCAAGCTATGCACTGTTATCGGGTTTAGTTTTGTTATTTTGTCAACAGGCAACCATTAAAGCCGGTTTGCTGATTTATGGATTAACATTTTTCGCTCAAGCAATCAACATATCCTGGTATTTTCGAGGGACAGAAAAGACATTACCGGTCACAATTTCGCAAATACTTTCATCGTTGATCAATCTCATACTAATTGTTGCTTTTGTGTTAGTTCGAGTAGATATCATTTATGCGATTTTAATAATGACTTTGGTTGCGTTTGTAAACTCATTGGTGCTTTTGTTTTTTTACGGAAAAGGACAAAAGATGAGACTGATTCTGGATGCCGGATATACTGATGGACAAAAAACGAACTTGTTATTGGATGCTGGATTTGGATCTGAAAAGAAAGGAAATTCGATACTAGATTCTGGATTTGTGAGGAGAAATCTTAGAGAATCTTTCCCGGTAGCACTTGCCGGATTAATGATCAGCATCTATTACAATCTTGATCATGTGATGCTGGGATACATGACAAGCTCTACCGAACTCGGTTATTACGCTGCAGCATATAAGATAATTATAATTGCCTTGGTACCGGCAGGAATCGTTTATCAAGCATTTCTACCGCAGTTTTCCAAGTCAAAGAACGACCCATATCATATTGCCAACTTGATGGAGTTGTATTCGACTTCAATGCTGATATTAGGCGCTTTCTTCACAACGATAATATTCTTGTTTGCAAAAAATATTATCGGAATCGCGTACGGAACTAAATATGGCAATTCAATAATGCTAACGCAGATACTTGCCTTCAATATATTCTTAGTGTATTTGAACATGACGTACGGCAATCCATTAATTGCATGGGATAAACAAAAAGTATATTCATATTCAATAATAGTTGGTGCTCTTAGTAATATTATTCTGAATCTTATTTTGATCCCCAGATATTACGCTACAGGCGCTGCGGTTGCAACAATATGCAGTGAGCTAGTCGTTATGGCAGGTATAATACCAACTCACTTTGTAATCGCAAAAAGAATTCATTTCGGTGCAATTCTAAAAAGTATTGCTTTGATGATTATAACAATTACTTTTATTCTTTACATAAAAGATTTAATAGGTTAGTTCCAAGATTAATTTTAGCATTAGTGCTTTTTATGTCACTAGTATACGCTTTGCGATTAACAGATTTAAGAAGAATAAAAATGTTATTTCATGAAATATGATTATATGATAGTAGGCGCCGGTTTTTCGGGTGCGGTAATGGCAGAGAGATTAGCGACTCAAATGAATAAAAAGATTTTGATTGTTGAGAAGAGAAATCACGTTGGTGGAAACGCTTACGATGAATTCGACGAACACGGAATATTAATTCATAAATATGGACCGCACATATTTCACACTAACGACAAAAATGTTTTTGATTACCTATCAAAATTTACCGAGTGGATACCTTACGAACACAAGGTGCTGGCAAATTACGAGGGGGAATTTTATCCGATACCAATAAACAGAATTACCATAAACAAACTTTACGAAAAGAATTTCAAGAGTGATATTGAAGTTGAAAATTATTACGAATCGGTAAGACAAAAAAGAAATCCAATTCTCAACTCCGAAGACATAATCGTAAGTCAAGTCGGTTATGATTTATTTGATAATTTTTTTCGCAACTACACTAAAAAGCAATGGGACATGGAACCTAAAGATTTGTCACCTTCGGTTTGCGGAAGGATACCGATCAGGACGAACGATGACTGCAGATACTTCTCAGATAAATATCAATTTATGCCGAAGGAAGGATATACAAAAATGTTTGAGGGGATATTGAAGCATAAGAATATTGAAGTGATATTGAACACAGATTACAAATCGATATTAAGTGATGTTAAGTTTGATAAGATGATTTACACGGGTCCAATAGATTATTTTTTTGATTATATGCACGGGGAATTGCCTTATAGGTCAATCAGATTCGAGTTCGAAAATCAGAAAAAGGAATTTATTCAGAGTGCTGCTGTAGTCAATTATGTTGATTTTGCGGAGTTGTTTACAAGGGTAACCGAGTATAAATATTTGAACGGACAAACTTCAGATTGCTCAACAATTTCTAAGGAATATGCTATTTTAGAAGGTGAACCTTACTATCCAATTCCTACTAACCAAAATCGCAAGAATTCTTTGCTATATAAACGTGAAATCAAGAGATTGAAAAATATAACGTTTTGTGGTCGTTTAGCAGAATATCAATATTATAATATGGATCAAGTAGTGGCAAACACAATTAAAGTATTTAATAAGTCCGTTATGAAAAAATGAAATGAAAATAGCTGCTGTAATAGTTACTTATAATCGCTTGCAATTGCTTAAAGAGTGCATTGATTCAATACGGAGGCAAACTTTTTTGCCAAATGAAATTATTGTTATTAATAATTCCAGTACTGACGACACCATGAATTGGTTAAACACACAAAAAGATTTAATGGTTATTACTCAAGAAAATAGTGGGGGGGCAGGTGGTTTTTATACTGGTATTAAAACAGCATACGAAAAAGGATCTGATTGGATTTGGTGCATGGATGATGACACTTTTCTTGATTGTAATGCTCTTATGAATTTGCATTCTGTAATAGAAGAAGAGCATACCCATCAGATAGGATTCTTATACAGCAGAGTAATTAATAAAAATAGGTCAATAAACTTATTAAACCGCCCCGGTAATTTTTATTCTCAAAATAAATGGTCTACAATAGAAAATGAAAACGCAATAAGCGAAATTGATGTTGCATCATTTGTTAGTATTCTAATAAATAGAACTACTATCCAGACAGTTGGGTATCCTAATTATAGATATTTCATTTACTTCGATGATCTCGAATATACGCATAGATTTAAAGGATTTAAGAATCTTTACATTCCCAGTAGTATTGCCTACCATGGCACTTTAAATCAAAAACAAAACTATTTTGAATATATAATAAATGGTAACAACTCTTTCTTTTGGATACGAAATCTGATAATGTTTTATAAGAATAAGAATCGGAGTTACTTATTAAAAAACTTGATCAATTATTATTCCTATCTAACTAGATCGATTATTAAAAAAGAAAATAAGTTGAACAAATTGGTATTAAGTCTTAAAGCTACATTTATTGGTTTTCAAAAGTCGTTATAATGTTCATATGAAAGAAATACTATTCGTTTTTCCTACAATAGCTTCTGGTGGAGCAGAAAAAAATTGTATTCAAGTGGCTAATTATTTATGTGCTTGTTGCGGCTATAAAGTAACCATTTTCGTCTTTGATGATTCTAATTTTTATAGAAATAGTATCTATCGTGAAATAGAAATAATTCAATTAAATATTCCAATAGACACATTTACAAGTACCAAAAGATATTATTATCATTACTTGAAGTATGGGTTCCTACTCTCTAAGAGTACAAACGTTCATAAGTACAAATTAATTATTGCGGGATATGAAGGACTATCTGAAATAGGAATTTATGCACTTTACTTAAAAAACGTTGTTTTTGGACTTCATTTCTCCAAAACAAAATATATATCTATTATTCAAACATCTATTTCAAATTTGATTAAATATAAAACAGAGTTTAAATCTAAACTGTTATTACAGTTTTTCAGCACTATTCGTGTGCTATTTTTTCGAAAGATGATCTGTTGTTCGGAGTTAATTAAGAAAGAAATATTAGCCAAGAATAAAAAGGCGGATGTTACAGTTATCAATAACATAGTTGATATACGCTCAATAGAACGTCAATCTCAAAGTACGTCTCAGCAAATCTTATCAGAAATTGATCATTATGGAAATTATTTCATTAATGTCGGGCGACTGTCTATTCAAAAGAATCAATTGTTTCTGTTAAAAGCATTTGTGAATATTTGTCACCAGACCGATTTCAATCTGCTCATTATTGGAAGAGAACAAGATGAGCAGCTAACGAAAAGTATAAAAGACTATATTAATGAGAATAAGCTTTCGGATCGAGTCTTTATAGTCGGGGAAAAGATAAATCCATTCCCATATCTTAAAAGAGCAAAGGCATTTGTTTTTTCATCAAGTTATGAAGGTTTCCCACTGATATTGTTAGAAACTATGATATTAAAGATTCCGATATTAAGTACAAAATTCAAGGGATATGATAATATGTTAAATGATAATAATTCTATACTTGTTGACGAAAATGATATTAGTTCATTGGCTGATAATATGTTATCCCTCGCAAATAATAAATGTGAAAATGATCTCAAGATTAATAATGCGTATGAATTTGCTATTAACAATAGTGTCGAAATTATTGGTAACCAATACAAAGAATTCTTTGAGAAATGTCTTAACTCGCTCAGAAAATAAATTGCATTAGACCATGCGCGGAATGCTTCAAAAACTTGCAAGTAGTGTTTCGGCGAAATCTCTAGCAAGTAGTTTGAGAAGGAAAAGATTTATATTATTTCGTGCATTGACTTCAACAAACGAACCAAGCACAATTCTTGATGTAGGCGGATCGGAACGTTTTTGGGAAATTCAGAACTTTTGCAATACAATTCATAAAATTATTATTCTAAATTTAACCAAGTTTGAAACGCATTATCCTAATATAGCTTCGGTAATCGGTGATGCACGCGATCTTTCAATGTTCGATGATCAATCGATTGATATTGTCTTTTCTAATTCGGTCATTGAACATTTAGAGACCCATGAGCACCAAACAAAAATGGCTAATGAGATAAGGCGAGTTGGCCGAAGGTACTTTATTCAAACACATAGTTATTATTTCTTGCTAGAGCCCCACTTTCTTTTCCCATTTTTTCATTGGTTGCCAATTGCAATTAGAGTTTTATTGGTTAGGTATTTGTCACTCGGCTGGTACCCGAAGTTTAAATCTAAAGATGAAGCTTACCAGGCTGTGACAAAAATTCGATTGCTAAGAAAATCAGAAGTAAAAGCGCTTTTCCCTGATAGCATTATTTATTCAGAAAAATTTTGTGGATTTACTAAATCATATTCAGCAATTAGAAGTTAAAAACAAATTCTAATATAGATTGATGAATAAAAAAGTAGCTTATTGTGTGAACATATTTCCAAAGCTGTCTGAAACGTTCATTCAAAGGGAAATTGCTTATCTTCAAAAGTTGGATTATGATGTACAAATTTTTGCTATACGAAGAGATAAATCGATTCTTCAATCGTTAAGATTAGAGAATCAACAAAAGAATATCACATATGCCTTCCCCGATAACATAAGCATAGGCTTTTTATACAACATACTTTATTTTTTTAAAAATCCGATAAGATTCCTAAAATGTATAGCTTTAATACTTGGCTGCTTTAGCCAATATCCTGTCCCGGATATTTTTAAGCAGTTTATTTTGCTTTTTACAGCGCCGCTTTATCTTTATAAGAGTAAACAAATGGGAATTGGACATATTCATTCACATTTTTCAACTGCTGCTTCCATTGCATTGTTCTGCCGAATTCTTAATCCTAAATTAAAATATGGTTTTACTGCACATGCATCTGCAGACATTTATTCTACAACAATCTTGTTGAAAGAAAAAATTCAATATTCCGATTATATCATTGCGATAAGTAACTACAATAAACGGTATCTTAATTTAATTTCCAATTACTCCTTTGATAATAAAATTCACGTAGTGCACAATGGGGTTGAAATTAGAAGTAGGCAAGAAGAGTATATAAAAAGCAAGAACAAAAATAGGGTAAACATTCTTTCCGTAGGAGATTTTACATATTGCAAAGGATATACGACTTTAATAGAATCTTTGAAAATATTGGAAAACGATGAGCACGATTTAAGCTTGACTATTATAGGGGAAGGAAAACAAAAAGAATTTTTTCGAGAATTTATAGAAAGGAACCATTTAACCAATGAAGTCAAACTAGTTGGCTCATTAAGCAATGCTGAAGTAATAAATCATATGTACATGTGCGACATATTTGTTCTTGCCTCAGAAATTTATATAAATGGTAAAAGAGACGGAATCCCCACCGTATGTATTGAGGCAATGTCGACACAAACGCCGGTCATCAGTACATACATTTCCGGGATCCCCGAATTAATAATCAATGGGAAGACCGGTCTGCTAGTACCCGAAAGGAATCCTGAAGAATTAAGCAAAGCAATTGAGAAGCTAATTATGAATCCTGATCTTAGATTTGAATTAGCAAAAAATGGTTACGACTTCGTTAAAGCAAATTTTAATATTGTGGACACAATAAGATCGATTGATGAAGTATTTGTAGGGAGTCTCCATGAAAGATAGAAAAAAAATATTATTGGTAGCATCTGCCGGTGGGCACCTGTTACAATTGAGAAACCTTTTAGAGAAATTAAATAAGAACCATGATTATTGTTGGGTATGTTTCAAACATAATTTTGTAGATGAATTAATAAAAGGCGAAAGAATTTATTACGCATATGAACCATGTAATCGGAGGAATATTATTAATTTTTTAAAAAATGTTTTGATGGCAATAAAGATTTTTTACCTAGAAAAACCGGATATAATTATTTCAACCGGTGCTGGCATCGCCATTCCATTTTTTATTCTAGGTTACATCTTTAATAAAAAGAATATTTTCGTTGAAAGCTTTTCAAGATTGACATCTCTAAGTCTCTCGGGGAAAATTCTATATCATTTTTCAAATGAATTTTTTGTGCAATGGACTGAATTATTACAGTACTACCCTAAAGCTTTATATCGCGGTAAATTATTATGATATTTATTACTTATGGAACGGAAAGGTTTAGATTTCAGCGACTTACTAATAAATTGAAAAACATTGTTAACGATAAATCTTTTGGAAATGAATTATTCATTATTCAAATGGGGGCTTCTTATGAGTGCATTACAAGTAATATTAGTAAGGTAAAAATAATGGATTACTGTTCCTTCAGTGAGTATAGTGATTATATAGATCAAGCTGATATAACAGTGACGCATGGAGGTGTCGGCAGCATTTTATCGGTACTTTACAAAAACAAAGTGCCTATTGTCGTTCCAAGGTTAAAAAAATATGGAGAGCAAATTGATGATCATCAATTGCAAATATCAGGTGAGTTTTTTTCAAGAAAATACATAATCTGTTTATCGGATATTGATGAACTGTCAAATTATATTATTAATTATAAATCAGAAACTAGCGGTTTGGCTAAATACAAACCTGCATTTAATGATATAAGTTATTATCTCAACAATAAATATCTAAATTGAAATAATGTGTCATAATCCGATTAGTTTTTTTGAATCAGTCGTCGTTGCATTCCTTTGTACCGTGGTTTTCCCGTATGTTTTGTATTGTCAACCTTCCTTGAAATTGCTTGAACATACGGAGAAATATTCTTTATATCGTATTGAATTTGGGAGTAGGGAATCCTTGACTAATAAGGATGAATTAATACAGAATGAAGGAGAACCAGGAAGTCCGAGGCTTAAAAGTTATACCTTTTTAATTAGCATCCCTCCAGGGGAAAAAGTTCAAGTCTCGCTTTACAATGTTGAGCACAAAATAACAACAAATTATTCTCCTCTTATTAATACAAAATTAAATTTAAGAGATTCCTTGTTTTCTTATGAAAGTGTGCAACTAAGTGAAAAATATTTTAAGACGGATTTCTGTCCTAGCGAAGAATTTGAAGTTCTGGATTACTTCTGGATTAAGGATTCATATTGCTGCGCGGTTAAACTAAACGAGTTTAGGTACAACTGGAAAAGAAGAGAACTGCAGGAAATTACTGATGGTGAATTAAAAATAGAATTTATTCAAGATAAGCAAAAAAAAATTGCTCCGTCAAAACAATCCAAAATTGAAGATCCGACACTCAAGAAATTGGTGTCGAATTATAATGATGGTTTAAAATTTAGTTCTGTCCCTCAAAGAAAAATATCTGACACATTAGATAAATGGATAAACTACAGCAAAGAATACGTGAAACTAGCAATAATCCAAGACGGAATATATCGCATCGGTTATGATGATTTAGTGAAATATGGTTTGAATCCTGATGAAATTGATCCTTCCAGAATAAAAATATTTTTGAAAGGAAAACAAATTCCAATTTTTGTACAAGGAGAGAATGATATCAAATTCAATATTGGGGATTTTGTAGAATTTTGGGCAGAGAAAAACTATAATAAGGATGACTACCGCAAACAGGTTTCTAAGGGTCAAGACTACATAAATTATTTTGATCGTTATACGGATACAACTTTTGTGTGGCTTACTTTTGGTGGCGAAAAAGGGGCACGAATAATAAGTCAAATAGCAAATCAAAATTCTTCAGGTGATACGATTAAAACCTATCAAAATAAACTTCACTTTGAAAAAGATGTAAAACTAGCTTATTACGATGGTGATCAACCCAGAACTCAGTTACCTTTCTGGCTAGAGAATAAGGTGTGGGGATGGTTCGAATCATGGGAACTGGGTGGCCAAAAAGCGTTTGATTTGTTCGCAAACAGTGTTGTGCCTAATTCCAAAATTAAAACTTATGTTAGAGCCATTAGTCTTGCGGCTCCTTCAGAACATCCTAATAAAGTGCACAATGTTGGTATATCATTCAATAACAGTAATGATATCGATTCCGCCTTTTTTAACAAAAATCAAACAATCACATTAGCGGGTGAATTTAACTCTAACTTAATTTCAAACGGACAAAATCGAATTTGTATTCATAATATACCTACAGGAATAAGTCCAAATAATTTTTTGCTGGATTGGTTTGATATTGAATACCCAAGATACCTATCAGCAAAATATGACAATGCAAGATATCGAGATGATTCCCTTTATTTTTCTATTAATGAACCTATCCAGAGAGAGAATCGATCAATTCAAATTTCACAAATAACAAGTGGTGATTTATTATTATACAAAGTAAAACCCGTACTAAAGAAGTTTATAAATATTCAGTTGTTAGGGGGTCCGTCCAAGAGTCTTACATTTAGTGATACGATCAGCTTTGATGACGCGTTTTATTTAGTCAAGAATGAATTTGTAAAAAGCCCAATTTTTTTGCGTACGAAAAAATTTATTAACATAAGAAATAATACGATCGGTTCAGATTACATAATTATTAGTAATGAAGTATTAAAAAGTTCTGTAGAATCATATCGAAAATTTATTAAAGAAAATTATAACTTAAGAACCAGCGCCTATTATGTAGATGATATATATGACGAATTTAATTTTGGATATAAAGATCCTCCTGCAATTAAGAGTTTTTTGTATTACGCTTATTTGAACTGGCCTGAACCAAAAGCGCATTACTTATTCTTAATAGGTGAAGCGAATTACGATTATAAGAATAACTGGCCAATAACACCTGTTGTAAAATATCCTGATTTAGTTACATCATTCGGGTATCCTGTTAGTGATACATGGTACGTTTGTTTTGATTCATTAGGGATCAATATCCCACAGCTTTATGTAGGGAGATTGCCAGCAATTAACAATGATCAAGTTATTTATTATCTCCAGAAACACATGAATTATTTGGCAAGAACTTATGATTTTTTTAACAAGAGAGTGCTACTTTTTTCTGGAGGATTCCCTGAAAATCCTGGTGAAATAGAACAATTAAAGAATGCCAATGATAACGTGTCTAATATTCTTCTAAACTCGGTTGTAAAACCTAGGGTATATCATTTCTTTAAAACCGCTGATCCTTTCTCTAATTTTGGACCCTATACTTATGAAACCGTTAGAAATGCTATAGACTCAGGGGCTGTTTATATATCTTATCTTGGTCATAGTGGTACTCGGACTTGGGACAATGGGATCAATTCGACTCAGCAACTAGATAATTTATACCACGGGAATCCTCTTATGGCAGATTTCGGTTGTTCGACAGCAAAGTTTGCAGAGCCAGATATAGAGTCTTTTAGCGAATTATTTGTCAATGATATCGGAGGGCAAGCAATAGCTTATATAGGGAATTCATCAGTTGGTTTTTTATCAGTTGCCACCTCAGTCCCACAATTATTTGCTAGTTATTTAGCAGATACACCAGCTTATTCCTTGGGTGAATTGCACTTTTTAAGCAAAATGAAATTGTTTCAGGAAAGTGGTATAAATGATGTAAACCGGTCATTCAACTATTGTAATATATTAATTGGAGACCCAATAATAAAATTGAAACTTCCTCCCAAACCTAACTTATTTGTTACGCAAAGTTCTATTACAACCATTGAAAGTAACATAAATGATAAAATGGATTTTTTTACACTTGAATTCATTTTATCAAACAACGGAAGAGTAACTTCCGATACAATTGCCATTAATATAATAGATCATTATAAAAATGGCATTATGTTCAACAAAAAAATTTTTGTGAAGTGTCCAGATTATTCTGAAAAATTAGATGTTAGAATTCCAATCTTGGGGCTGCCTGGTACTCACAATTTGACTATCATCATTGATAGTTTAAACGTATTGGATGAAATTAGTAAAACTGACAATATCGTTGCATATTCGCAGAATGTTAGTTCGGCATCATTAAGAGTTCTTGCTTCAGAGAGTCTTTATAATGTCAATAAGGGCAATTTAGCTGTTCTTAATCCTGTACTTAAGAATACTACAAACAAAATAGTTTTTTCTGTCGATACACTTTTCTCTTTCTCAAGCCCAAACGAAATTACTGTTGACATCGATTCTGTTTATACTTCTTATCATTTAAGCAATTTGATGAACAATAAAAGGTATTGGTGGAAAGCACAATTAAGTCAATTGGGGAACAATTGGACATCAGTCTTTTCCTTCTATAATACTGATCAAGACTTCTCTTGGTACTTATCCAATCCATTAGGATCTGTTTATTCTCAAAATGTTGAATACAATATGTTTGACAAAAAATGGGAGCTGAGCAAAAAGCAAAATAATCTGAGAATTGTTTCTGAAGGTTTCTATGATGGAGCAACAGCATTAATTGAATATAACGGAGAGGACAGAGTTGGTACTTTATTATGGGGTTTAGCAACTGCAATTCTGGATCCCATAACATTGGAACCTAAAAAGGTCATCCTATTCAAATCGGGGGGAGCTAATTTGGTAGATTCTTTAGCATCATACATAAACAATCTTCCAAATGGTACATTAATAGCAATGGCAATAGGCACTGAAGCAAGAAATTATATATTGGGAAGTGATCCTAATTCATCATCACGTCAGGCTATTAAGACTCTGGGGAGTAAATTTATTGAACAAGTTGGATATCGAGAATCTTGGTCATTGTTTGGTAAGAAAGGAGCGAAAACTGGGACTGTACCTGAAGTTTACAAAAAAGTTTTAGAGGGTCAATCAGTAATCGATACTACTTTTTTTTCGAAAGCAAACACCGGTTCGATCGAATTTCCTCTCATTAAAAACGTAAAGTCCTGGGACTTTATTGAAATCGGTCAAAGTGGTAAAATAAGCTCATATTTAATAGGAGAAGGTGTTAATGGAAAACGGGATACAATAAGTCTAGCAAATTTATCCAGTCGGGTTTCTTTATCAGAATTGAATTCAAAAAAAATTCTTAGTCTTCAAGTGGTGTCTAAATTTGAAAGAGATACATCCGCTCTTGAGCCATCAATAAGTTATATCGGAGTCAAGTATCGTGCTGTGGCTGAGCTCGGGACTAACTACCAAGTTGTTTCTATGCCTAAAGATACACTGGTGCAAGGGGAAGAAGCTAAACTATCATTTTATGTTTACAATGTTGGTGAATCAAGAGCGGACAGCTTTAAAGTTCGTGTTGAAGTAATTAAACCAGACAATTCACGTGAGAAAATATTTGAACAAATGGTCGATTCACTTGGAAGCGAGAAAAGAAAACTGTTCAATGTAAGTTACAATACTGCTTCAAGTACCGGGGTTAGAAATTTTCAGATTACTATCGATCCCGATAACAAAATCCTTGAACTGTACAAAGACAACAACTTATATTCAGTTCCTTTCTTTGTGAAAGCGAACAACGCGCCAGCTTCTGTAAAACTCACCTTTGATGGTAACGACATAATTAATGGGGATTATGTTTCTGCTACTCCTAATATTAAAGTTGAGCTTAACGATTTATCGCTGATCCCAATTTCAGATACCAGCCACGTTCAATTATATCTTAACAACAAAAGGATTTCTTTAGCTAGTAAGGAAATTAATTTCTCGTTTTCGGATAACAATCCCAAATTTGTTGTTTGTTATAAACCAACGTTGAGCGACGGCACTTATACATTGAAAGTTATTGGAACGAATGCTACCGGAACATTGATCGATTCTGCCGGGATAGTTAGAAAATTTATGGTGTCAAACCAAGCTCAATTACTTTACGTCTATAACTATCCGAATCCGTTTTCAAGCGAAACATATTTTACATTTAAGCTTACGCAAATTCCAGATGAACTTAAGATCAAAATTTTTACTGTTAGCGGCAGACTAATAAAAGAATTAATTGTTCCACCTTCAAATCTCAGCTACGATTTTAACAGAATTGAATGGGACGGAAGAGACCAAGACG
>JAMCWE010000010.1 GCA_023475265.1 Bacteroidota bacterium | reverse complement strand
AAGTTCATTCACCAAAGCGATATTAACCGAGCGGTAAATATTTTCCAGCAGCTTTGTAGCTTCGGCTGTTTTAGGCGATGATACGGGAACTGTCTTTACAATTACATGATCGTATAATGCTTTGGTAACTTTTAAACACTCCGGAGTAACGCCGCCTATAACCTTAGGTATTGTAGCTGTATTAAAATCGGGATTGTTCGGGTCTTCCCGCTCCGGGCTGAATGCCAAATAAAAATCTTTCCCTACAACAAAAGAAGTTTGTAGTTCGTGGTTTGTGGTCTGTTGTTTGTTGTTTGTTTGTGGTTTGTAGTTAGTTGTTTGTTGCTTTTCCGACTTCCGACTTCCTACCTCCGACAACCCACCACCTACCACCGACAACAGACTACCAACCTGTTCAAACATCGGCAGCAGTATCTCTTCCGTAGTTCCGGGGTAGGTGGAAGATTCAAGAACAACAAGCTGTCCTTTTCTTAAATACTGCGCAACAATTTTTCCTGAGTTCTCTATAAAAGTTAAATCAGGTTCCCTGTGCTCATCCAATGGAGTAGGAACGCATATTATAATTGCATCGCAGGAAGTAAGACGTGAGAAGTCGGATGTTGCTTCAAATTTTTTACTGTCCACCGCTTTCTTAATTCTGCCGCTGTTGATATGCTTGATATAGCTTTCACCGCTGTTCAGGATCGGAATCTTTTTTTCGTCGATATCAAATCCGATCACATTGAATTCCTTATTGGCGAATTCAAGAGCTAAAGGCAAACCTACGTATCCAAGTCCGATTATTCCAACAATTGCTGACCTGGAATTTATCTTTTCAAGTAAATCCATATTGTATATTTATTATTAAATAATATTTGAATGCTTCCCGCTTTGATTAATTTATTTTCTTTTATTCTTAATGCTAAAGTTTTATAATGTTAAATAAAGCCGTTTAATCCCAGAATATCAACTTCAATTAATTATATTTAACTACAAATTTTTTTTAAAATTACTCCACAATTCCAACATTCCATTTCCGGATGAATTTAATTTAATCCAATATCTCGGATTTTACATCCGGAAACTAGTCTCTGGATCTAATATCTCTTTCCAATCATCGTTTCAATTATTACACAAAGATTTTTTATTGTTATACAGATTATAACATCAAATTAAACATAGCATTGAAATATAAAGGCAGGTAAATTTGGTTTGCTGAATGATATGATTTATAACGTAGAGAAAATAGATCTAAGCGTGGTCAAACGAAAAGCAATAAATGATTTCATCGAATCCATAAGAGGCAACAAACTTTTTGTATCATCTATTCATTCAAACGCATGCATAATAATTGAAATATGTACTTTTTAAATTTCTAACTCATATTACCTAACTCTATTAATTATTTAAAATCTATTTAACTTTCAAACTTGACACAGCTTCGCCACATGAGTTACATAAATATTTTAAATTACTATTAATATATAGATGAAAAACGTAGCATTTCGGAAAATAATTTATCTTTTTTAGATAATTATTTTCATCTAATATTAATAGCGGCAAACCTTTATAAATAAAGGGGAACCGATTTTGTTTTATCTTTAAATTATTTTACGGTAATAAGGCCATCTTCCCTATAGGACAAAAAATCGTCCATAATTTAACTACAATTTAGCTCAAATGGAATATTTCTTAAAAATTTATTTAACTATACTAAATATTTTTTTACCTAAATACTTTACATGTATCTATTCTTTACGAAACTGCCAATCTTTAACTGAAAGAAAAAATTATTTAATTATCATATAAACAAATATTATTGGTTAATATTCTAATACTTATAATTAAAAATTTCAATAATAAATTTTTTACTCATCTTCAGGTTTTTACCAAAGTAAAATCCCCTAACATTAAGTAATATATACTTATATCTATCTGTTCCTGACAAAAGTTAGTGTGTAAGTTATATTTATTTTGGTTAGCGTACAATCACACAAACGTGGTATTTTTTGAATTACCAAATTTCATTTCTCAAATTCCAAATAAATCCCGAAGCCTTTTAACGACATTTTAAATTTGGAATTTGAGTCTTGGGTTTCCGGCTTTGTCTAATCAACTCCGCCTCGGCAGATTGGAATTTGTTATTTGAATATTTGCTTTTGGTATTTGAGATTTGGTATTTGGAACTTTATAGAAGATTTTCTTTGTAAGCCTTAGCCACAAGTCCGCCCCTTGTGTTTACCTGAAGCTTTTCATAAATGTTTTTTATGTGTGTGTTAATTGTATGGAAGCTGACGAACAATTTTTCGGCAATCTGTTTTTTGTTCATTCCCATTACGAGCAGATTCAAAATTTCCTTCTCCCTTCCTGTCAACCCGTAATCTCCTTTCGGCGGATTAAGCTGCTTGAACATATCAATTACTTTTTTGGCAATGTGGATGTTCATCGGCGCGCCTCCCCCAAGCACTTCTTTAATCGCTTCAATTACATTTTCAGGCGATGAGTCTTTTAAAAGATAGCCGGAAGCACCTGCGCATATTGCATCAAATACCGAATTCTTATCTTCGTAAATGGTGAGCATTATTATATGCGTAGCCGGACTTATTTCTTTAAATTTTTTTATTCCCTCTATTCCGCTCATGCCTTTTAATCCTATATCGAGAAGAATTACCGAAGGAAGCTCGGCAGTATTATTCATTTCGATAAGAGCATCTTCACAAGATTCAAACGCAAAGTTACAGACAAAACCGTCAAATTGATTTATCAAATTGTTCATAGTATTCTGGAAGTGGATATTATCCTCTACTATCCAGATTGAAATATCTTCAATATTTTTTTCTTTTTTATTCATCATATATTATAATAATATTATCTTCTAAATTCCGGTATACCACATTCGTGGTATTTTTTTTCAAAATTATCTTACCTTCTATTCATCTTTAATGAAATTTCGATCTTTGTTCCCTTTCCCGGTTCACTGTTCAACTCTAAAATTCCGCCCATTTCTTTTACACGGTTTTTTATATTTTTTATCCCGTAGCCATACCTTACTTTAGTAATATCAAAGCCGGTTCCATCATCGGAAATATTGAGCTTTAATGCGCCTGATTCATTCTTAATGTTTATGTTGACATTACCGGCAAGTGAGTGTTTGGCAATATTGTTTAATATCTCTTTGAAGATTAAAAAAAGATTTCTCCTGAATTGAAGGTCACCGGCAATTTTTATTTTATTTTCATTCGTATTAAACGTAAAGTTTTTATTATGTAGAAGTTTTGAAGCTGCATTTTGCATTTTTAAAATTATGTCGTCGCCTTTATCATGTTCAGGATCTATAAACCAGATAATATCCCGGATAGAGTCCGCGGTTTCCTTTGCTGTTGCTGTAATATCTTCGAGCTGTATTTTTTCATCTTCTCCAAGTCCGGGACTTTTCTTTATCATCTGGCTTGATAAAGATATGCTGCTTAAGTTGCTTCCTATTTCATCGTGAAGATCGCTTGCTATACGGCTTCTTATCGATGCTTTTTCTCTTTCTTCATCTCGCTTCATTGTATTGATTCTATTACCCAGCGCAATTGATAGAAATGTCATCTGCAGGAATACTCCGAACACGCCTAATTGGGGACTCAATTCTCCCAAGTTGGAACCATGAACAGCTTCAAGCGAATTTAAATGTTTTAGTAATAAACCGGCTACGAAAATTAAAATAGCCGATAAAAAAATCAGCGCATTCCTGCTTCCTTTTAGTAAACAGTATACACTGCTGACTAGAGTTACTATCAGGTCGCCAATAATCGGGATGAAAGAAACTATTGCAGCAGTCCTAACCGAGAATGGGGCTAACACCGCTGCGTAGATAATCGATGCTATAATAGCTGCTTGATAAAGTTTTTCGAAGCCGGCGGAATATTTGGATATCTGAAGAAATTCTCTTGCGAACAGCAGCCACAGCAATGAAGCAAAACCAACGAATATTATAAATATGTGCCCGTTAATCCAGGTGTTCTCCGGTGTAAAATACCTGAAGGCATATCCGTCAATACATGTCTGATAATAACATATACTTATTGCATATAGGGAATAATATAAAAAGCTCGAATCTTTTATGTAGAAAAAAAGGAAGATGTTGTATAACGCCATAATTAATAAGGCGCCGTAAAAAATTCCGTAGATTAAATTCTCCCGGGCTTCACCGCTGGTGAATGCCGCCGGTGTCGATATTTTCAGGTAAACAGGAAGTGTAATCCGTGAAGTAAGCCTGAGATAAAAAGTTCTTTGCTCACCAGGTTTTATCTGAAAGGGAAAAGCAATTTTTCTGTTCTTAATTTCCCTAGTACTCATAGGGAAATCGGTTCCTGCTTCCAGCATTTTATATTTATTATCTGATGAAGGGACATAAAACTCAACTTTATTAATTACCGGGAAGCCCTGGGAAACTATCCACCGTGAGTTTTTAGTTGTTTCATTTTTAACTGTAAACTTTATCCAGACGGCGCTGCGGGTATGACCGAAATCTGTTTCATTAGAATTCAAGCTTTTGAATTTTTCCGATTCACTTCCTGAAGCTACACTGTCAATATTGAAATCATGCCCGGCATCGTACAGCGCTTGAGTGTATTCGCCGATGCGGTACACATCTAAGCTGTCTGTAAGAATAATCTTTCTTTGCGCAAAAGATATCTTTGGTAAGAATAAAAATATAAATATAAATAGTATGTCTTGATTCTTAACTATTGTAACGCGATTACTCAAATGATAACTCCGGTAAAATATTTGAACACAATTTTTTTAAGATAGCTTTAATACAGACTGATGCAGATCCTACAAACTCCAATTGTATATGTAAATAAATTATCCGCGACCTTGTAGAATTAAACTAATATTAACATTAAAAGTAGAATCTAAATTATTTGTAAGATCTTCATATTAAAATGAAAAGACAAGAACTATTTAAATTGTTTTGCGCTCGTTTGCAAATAATTTAATTTGATTTTTAATTTTATCTTTTATTTCAATAGTTTAAGTTTAAAGCCGTTTTAATTTTTTTGTTAAGGAACATGTTATGAATATAGTTGTTGATGAAAATATAGCATTCGCTGAAGAGGCTTTTTCTAAGTTCGGGAATGTTGAGTTAATGCATGGAAGAAAAATTTCGAATTCCAATTTGCAAAATGCCGACGCTCTTATTGTCCGTTCAATTACCAAGGTAAATGAAGAATTACTAAAAAGCACTCCGGTAAAGTTTGTCGGCACTGCTACAATAGGAACAGACCATATTGATCAGGATTATTTGAAATCCATGAATATTTATTTTTCCGATGCAAAGGGATGTAATGCGGATGCTGTTGCCGAATATGTTTTTACTTCAATTTTCAAAATTGCCGCTGAACAAGACATTTCACTCAAAGATAAAACTATTGGCGTTGTTGGTATTGGAAATATCGGAAGCCGTATTGTAAAGCTTGCCAATGCTTTGGGAATGAAGGTGTTAATGAATGATCCCCCTCTGAAAAGAAAGGCAGGCTCTAAAGATTTTGTTCCGCTAAAGGAAATTTATTCTGCAGATATTATTACTCTGCACGTCCCGCTAAATAAAGAAGGTGAAGACAAAACAGTTCATCTTTTTAATATTGAAAATTTGAATAAACTAAATGACGGCGCCATATTTATAAATGCCTCGCGCGGACAGGTTACTAATAATCTTGCTTTATCTGAAATGATCGAGAAGAAAAATCTTCATGTTGTTCTTGATGTTTGGGAAGACGAACCGGATATAAATATTGATCTTCTTAAGAAAGTTAAATTCGCTTCTCCACACGTTGCCGGTTATTCACTTGAAGGAAAAGTTAACGGCACAGCTATGATTTACAATGCTCTTTGCAAATTACTAAATGTAATGCCGTCATGGCAGCCAACATTACCTGAAGTTTCAAATTCAATTATTGAATTGAAAGAGGAAAGTAATTTAGAACAAAAGTTAAATGATATTTTCAGTGCGGTGTATGATATTAAAAGAGATGATAATCAGATGAGAAATATGTTTGGAATTCCGGATAATGAACGTCCGAAATATTTTGATTCAC
The DNA here is from genome assembly GCA_023475265.1 of Bacteroidota bacterium. Lineage (GTDB taxonomy): Bacteria > Bacteroidota > Ignavibacteria > Ignavibacteriales > Ignavibacteriaceae > FEN-1297. Next base: position 7,227 of record JAMCWE010000010.1, on the reverse strand, counting down.
TCAGAAAAAATTATTCGTTACGAAGAGAGTTTCCTAATTACAATATAAAATTAAATTCAAAGGATGATGAGCTTATTAAAATTCTTCAGGTATTTAGATTCAATATTATTCAATAATCATTAAACTATTTTTACATTGTTCAATTGCTTAATTGCTAAAAACAATTTGACAATTAAACAGTTTGACAATTCATTTCTTATCCAACTTAAACTCTACAGGAATTATCACCTGCACTTTCACCGGCTTTCCTTTAATTAATCCCGGAGTAAACTTAGTATAATATACAGCGATCTTCGCTGCTTCATCGCAGCCATGACCAATGCCCTGTACAACTTCGTCTTGGGTTACTTCTCCGTATTCATCAATCAACGCACGTATCCTAACAGTTCCTTGTATTTTATCTTCCTTTGCGCTCTCAGGGTAGATCAATTTTTTCATAATAGTATTCATTCCCCCAACCGGCTCAGGTATAACTTCTGCTGAAAGTAAATAATCAGGATTCTCGTTCTTATCCTCTTTTAATACCGGCGGTGCCGGTACTTCACCGGTTTCCTTTTTAAGCTGATTTATTTTTTCACCAGTTACTTTCTTATCGCCTTTGTTTGATTCATTTTTGGCTGCTATGTTATGTGTTGTATCTATAGCGGGAATTTCTTCACTTACAAATTTTCCATCTTCGTAAGTTATATCTTTTAAATACTTTCCGTCTTTATCAAACAATGAAACTGCGCCATTTCGCTTGCCATCTTCGATAGAATACATTTCCTTTAAATTGCCATTGTCGTAATAATTTTTTACAACACCGTCAACTTTTCCGTTTACGAAATTAAGTTCTTGTTGAATTTTTCCGTTCGGGTAATAAAATTTTGCTGCACCCTCACGCACTTTATTTGAATAATTTATTTCCGATTTAAGTGTATCATTCGGATAGTATGATTTCACCAAATCATCTTGTGCAAAATTGTTAAAGCTAATAAAAAATATTATCGCAAATGATGAGATAAGTTTAGACATATGATATTTAAAATTTTATAAAACAAATGCTGGCAAAAAATATGATTGTCATCTTCGAAAATCAGTTTAATCTATGCATGCCTGCTTTTCGTGCGACATTGCATGCTATTTTTAATCCTAAAATAATTTCGGAACAAAGATAAAATTTAATCGCGAATTATTACAGGCATTAAAAGCGAAGCCGCAAAAACTAAAACCGACAACCCCACAAAAATATATCCGATCTCAATATCATAATTTAAAAGATTAAGCTTATCAAGAAGATAGTTCCAATCGTGATAGACATGATTTCCACCAAGCAGAGGAAGTCTTTTTGCTCTTGCATCAGCGGCATAAACACTTATGTTAATTAAATTTTGACCAAGCCACAGAAGAGAAATCTGCACTCCGGTTCTGTAATAATTTCTGAAAAAGTACCAGACAATTATTGACGGTAAAATTATCTGCATTAAAGTTCCGCCGAGTGTGTAGATAAACTTTCCGAAAAACATAAAGAAGAAATGTCCGGCTTCATGAATTACAAGATCAGCATTATCAATTAATCCATATTCACCGCTGTGTAAGAGCAGGTAAATCATAACCGGAAGCAAAATGATTGAAGCAATCCACCTTTTAAAATAAATTATAAACATATATTTTTCTTCCATGCAGTCATACAGATACATGCAGTCATGCGTTTTACTATTCATGCATCCATGCTTAAAGCATGATTGTATGAATGCATGATTGCATGTATCTATCCATAATATTTATTTCTTTTATTCGTTGACTTTCTGCATTCATCAGAACAACAATAATCATTTTCAACCTTACACTTATGGCAGGAGACAATAATTTTATCGCAGTCAAGATTATGGCAATTAATATAATAAGATGTTGGTGTACCGCAGAAATAACAATTTGAAACGTGCTTTAATTCAGGATTGCTATTCGGTTCAACTACACGCCTTTCATCAAATACAAAAACGCCGCCTTCCCAATATGTATCCGGGAATTTTTTTGTATAAGTAACAATCCCTCCGTCAAGCTGATATACATCTTTGAAGCCTTGCTCAACCATGTAAGCAGAAGCTTTCTCGCAGCGAATTCCGCCGGTACAGTAAGTAACAATTGTTTTGTCTTTCAGATTTTTTAATTGATCAACTGCTTTCGGCCACTCGCGGAAATTTTTCATCTGCGGTGCAACTGCATTTTTGAATCTGCCTATTTTGCTTTCATACCAGTTGCGTGCATCTATAATTACAAAATCTTTTTTGTTCTCGTAAAATTCAAGAAGTTGTTCGGGTGTTAATCTTTTTCCTCCGTTACCCAAAGAAGTTGCTTTCAAATCTGAATTAACTATTTCCTTCTTAACACGTACATGCATTTTTAAAAATGCATGACTGCCTTCTTCATCTTCCTTAAATATTATATCATGAAATTCTGGATAGGTTTTAAGATGAGATTTATATCTTTCAACATCTTCAACTTTTCCGGAAACAGTTCCGTTAATACCTTCCCTGGCAATAAACACTCTTCCTTTGATATCGTTCTGCATGCACCAGGCAAGGTGTTCGTTCATAAACTGATCAGGATTTTCAACAGCAACATATTTATAAAATAATAATACTCGGTATTCTTTCATTGGTTAACTAATTTTAAATTTGTTCCCGCAAATTTATCAAATCGATATAATTATAAAAATTCCAATATTCTATAATGTTATCAAGATCAAATGAACATTGAAAGAAAAATTCAACAGGCTTTCTTCACAGCTTCAATCACTTTCTTATGAACTTCCGGATGAAACGGGCTCGGCACTAATTCATTTTCATCTGCAAGTGAAGAGATTACTTCCGCTGCTGCAATTTTCATTTCAGAAGTTATTTGTCTCGCATTTTTTTCTAAAGCAGCTTTAAATAATCCCGGATAAGCAAGTGCGTTGTTAATGCTCTTTCCATCTGCTGCAAATGCTGCACCGGCATTTAAAGCTTCTTCCGGAAATATTTCCGGGATTGGATTTGACAGCGCTAAAACTATTTGTCCTTTTCTGATCATCTCTGATTTAATCAAACCAACTACGCCGGTGGTTGTAATGACAATTTCTGATTGATGAATTGCATCGTTTAGCTCGGCAGTTTTTCCACCCAATTTTTCCAAACGCTTTCTTGATTCTTCATTTATATCGCTGCCGATAACTTCCAAGCCATAATCAATTAACAATCTGGCAATTCCTAAGCCGGCAGCGCCAAGTCCAATTTGCGCAGCTTTAAGATTTTTATCTTTCAAATGTCCGGTTTGCTTAAGAGCGCTGATAACAGCGGCTAAAACTACTGTTGCGGTTCCGTGCTGGTCATCATGCATTACAGGTTTGTTCAATCTTTTGATTAATTCATCTTCAATGTAAAAACAGTCTGGTATTCTTATATCTTCAAGATGAATTCCGCCGAATGTTTGAGAAACTTTTTCCACAGTATTGATAAATTCATCCGGATCTTTTGTATCAACTAAAATCGGAACTGCACTGATTCCGACAAACTGATCATAGATTACTGCTTTGCCTTCCATTACCGGCATAGCAGGAAGAACTCCGATATCGCCCAAACCAAGAACTCTTGTACCGTTCGTAAATATTCCAACGCTGTTTGAAATGCTTGTGTATTCTCTTGCTTTTATTGGATTGGATTTAATTTCCTGCGAAATGCGCGCGACGCCGGGAGTATAAATGTAGCGTAAATCCCAAATTGTTTTTACATCCGTTTTTCTTCCGCAATGAATTTTACCGCCTTTATGCCTTTCATAAACCAAATCTTTGTAAGAAATAATTTGAGCTTCCGTTTTTTCGTTTATCGCTTTGATAAGCTGTTTTAGATTATCTTCATCAAAAACAGAAACAGTAATTGTTCGAAGCGAATAAGTTTTACCTACCCAATCGGTTTTTATCTCGCCAACAATTGCGCCTTCCTCGCCTATAACAGTAAGCAGCTTACCAAGAGCCCCAGGCTTGTGCAAAGATTTTATTTCAAATAGAATATCCCATTCGGGAATAATCGGTTTCTTCTCCATAAATATTATCGCAAAATATTTTTAATAAAGATTGGTGAATAAAGTAATATTTTATTTTTCAAAAAGGAAAGACATTTACATCAAGTTTAATTTTTCTTATCCTTTTGATGCTCATCTTTATTTATTAACCGGTATTGCCAGCACCGGCAATTTTACACGGTGTCTAACATTATCCAGAGTTGCGCCGTAAATTAAGTCATCGATAAATTTATGTCCATGGCTTCCGGCAATAATAAGTTCAAGATTATATTTATGAGCGATTCGAACTATCTCATCTCTTGGCTCACCACCGCCGATAATAATATGAGAAGGAATCTCTTCGTCAGAAAGCTTTTCAGCAAATGATTTTAAATATTCGTTCATCTCTTGTGCAGCGCTATCGGCAACCATGTCGCCCATAAATCTTCCGGCTACAGATTCGACACAATGAATTAGAAATACATCTGCGTTCATTGATTTTAATAGTGACATTGCTCCAGTAAGAATTTGTTCATCCCGATTTAAATTGCCTTCAAGAGCCATTCCGACTTTTTTATAATTTTCTGTTTTCCCAGATAAATCATTTGCGGTCTTAACAGATTTTGTTTTCATAATTAATCCCGGAGCTTTCTGCAAAATTTTTGAAATTTTTTCTTTCTTTAAATAAGGTTCAAAAGTAATCCAGAAAAGCAAAGGAAGAAGCACAAAAGAAATTGGAATAAGAATGTATCTCACCAAAATTCCGGTAATTGATGGAGAAGAAATATTTTGTTTAATAAGATCAAAGAGATAATTGAAATTCAAAACAACAATGAAAACGGCAGCAAGCCATGCTAAAAATTTTATCCAATAATTTGAAACAAATTCTTTCATCTTTTCTTTGTTAGAAGTAAAATGGAGAAGCGGAACAAGAGCAAAAGGAAGTTGCAGCGAAAGAATAACTTGAGATAAAACTAAAAGCGAATCTACAGCTCCTTGTCCTGATATTCGAATTACAAGTACGGCAGGAATGATCGCAATTAATCGGGTGATTAATCTTCTAAGCCACGGACGAAGCTTTAACCCGATAAATCCTTCCATTACAATCTGCCCGGCAAAAGTACCGGTAATTGTTGAAGATTGGCCAGCAGCTAATAGAGCAACTCCAAAAACAATTGGCGCAATCGTACTTCCCAGCAGCGGCGTTAGCAAGGCATGTGCACCAATGATCGAAGCAATTTCAGAATGCCCGGTGGAAAAGAATACTGCCGCCGCTAAAACTAAAATTGCCGCGTTAACAAAGAAAGCCGCATTCAACGCAACAACCGAATCTATTAAATTAAATTTGTTAGCTTCCTTCAATCCTTTATTTGTTCGTTCAACATATCTAGACTGCACAAGCGCTGAATGCAGGTAAAGATTATGCGGCATCACGGTTGCACCGATAATTCCCAGGGCAACAAATAAAGCTTCGGTATTCATTGAAGTAGGAATAAATCCTATTGCTATTTGCCCGAGCTCCGGCTTTGATATAATCATTTCAATAGCAAAGCAAATTCCTATCGTGGCAATAAGCGAAAGAATAAACGCTTCCATCTTTCTTATTCCGAAAGACATTAATCCCATTAAAATTAAAACATCGAATGTTGTAATAACGACACCAACTACAAGAGGAATTTTAAAAAGAATATATAAGCCAATTGCAGAGCCTAATACTTCAGCAAGATCTGTAGCGGCAATTGCAACTTCGGAAATTAACCAGAGGAAGTAATTAATTGGTTTGGGATAATGATCGCTGCACGCTTGAGCTAAATCTCTCCCGTAAACAATTCCTAATCTCGCCGATAAAGTTTGGAAAAGAATTGCCATAAGATTTGCAACAAGAATTACCCAAATTAATTGATAACCAAACTTCGCTCCGCCCGCTAGATCGGTTGCCCAGTTGCCCGGATCCATATAACCGACAGAAACCATAAATGCCGGTCCGGTGAATGTCAGCAGTCTAAGAAAGAAATGAGATTGCGATTTAATCTTTACCGAAGAATGAATTTCAGATAGCGATTTTCCCATTTTTATTCCTCTGTAGTAAATTATTTGACTTCAATAAATACATTTTGCGCCAGCTTATTGCTGATATTCCACAGCTTACCTTTAACAACAACTTCCATCGATTTATCAAATGCCCGCTTCTGCTTAACTGAAATTTTTTCCTGAAGCTTTATTCCAAGCTCGGAAATATATCCAAGAAATTTTTCATCAAAATCATTTACGCGAATTACTTTCCCGGATTCTCCTTCTTTTAATTCGGAAAGAGGACGATGTTTTTTTAGTTTAGGAATTTTGCCTTCCTTCGTCGGTATCGGATCGCCGTGAGGATCATACTCCGGATAATCAAGCATTGTCTCAAGTCGATTTATTAAATCATCTGAAGAAGAATGTTCCAGCTTGTTTGCTTCTTCGTGAACTTTTTCCCATGGCATTCCAACGATTTGATTTAGAAATACTTCCCAGATGCGGTGACGCCTTACCATATTCCGCGCATAGTTTTCGCCATCAACCGTAAGCTTAATTCCCTTGTAGCGCTCGTAAATTATGTAGCCGTCTTTAGAAAGTTTTTTCAGCATGTCGGTAACAGCAGCATTGGAAACAGAAAGCTTCCCGGCAATAATGTTTGATTTGATTTCGCCGTTAGAATTTTGATTTTTGAAAATTACACTTAGGTAATCTTCTTTGGAAATGTTTTTCATATTTAAGCTAATATTTGTAAATAATTTAAGCATGCTTAAAAATAAAATCAAGTGGAGCTGAACACATTTGTCTTAATAAGAAATCAATACAAATTAAACGATGAGAATGAATTGAATAGAAATTTGGTTAATAAATTAAGGCATGGCTGTTTGAAAGCATGTTTGCATGACCAAGCTTCAGTCATTGACTAAATAATAAATTATTCAGAGTTAAATTATTTTTTCTTCGGTATACTTAAAGTTTTCCAATCTGATTTTTTAATTTGTTTCGCTAACAAAATTATTTGTCCAACATGAGATGCATAATGTGCAGCAGCTCTGTCAAGCGCTTCAATTACTGAATGCGGTTCATCCCTAATGGTTACAATTTTAGTCAAATCGTTTTCGGTTATGCTGTTTAAAGTAGAAAAGAATAACGCCCAAGCTTTATCCCATCTCTTGAGTAATTCGTTTTTTGAAAGAT
>JAMCWE010000073.1:6356-49126 GCA_023475265.1 Bacteroidota bacterium | reverse complement strand
TGGCAAGAAGTTTGACTATTTGGTTGAGGGCATCATCCACCACGATATTTATCACCTGGGGCAAATAGGGTTGGTGATTTCCTTAGTCAGCAAATAAAAATTCAGGGGTGCTGAGAATCAATTCTCATTTGTATTGGCTTACGTTGCGGCGTTTCGCATAACATGTGCACAAACCACACCGTTGAGCGAGCCGCTATTCAGGGGAGTGTAAAAAATCTTGTGTAAATGGTTAATAAGGAAGTTGAAGCTAAGCGGAGTGAGGCCCCGCTAGTTGCAGGATAAACTCTGCCGAACGCAGCTTAGCTTCTCGAAAATTGACCTAATCGAGGTCAAAAATTGTTAACCAAAAGAAAGGATTTACACAATGGAACTCACACCAGAAATGATAGAGCAACTTAAAGCTGATCTAAAAAAGCAAAAACCTACCAAGACTTGATGGGAGATAACGGAGCCATCAAGAAGATAATCAAAGCATCACTCGAAGGAATGCTTGATGCAGAATTAACTGAACACCTCGGTTATGAAAAATACTCACCCGAAGGCAGAGGAAGCGGTAACAACCGCAATGGCAAAACTCAAAAGACATTGAAGAATGATAACGGAGAAATTGATATAACCGTTCCCCGTGATCGTAATGGTTCATTTGACCCGATAATTGTAAAAAAAATATGAGCGAACACTTGGACCGATTGAAGATAAAATAATATCGATGTACGCCAAGGGAATGACAACGCGAGATATCCAATCACATGTTCAAGAATTTTATGGACTTGATGTAAGCGCAACTTTGATTTCCCAGATAACTGATAAAATTATCGATCTTGCCAAAGAATGGCATAACCGCCCTCTTGAAAACATTTATTCGATCGTATTCTTCGACGCTATACATTACAAGGTAACAAGTGAAGGAAAAGTATCAAACAAAGCTGCATATACGTGCTTATCACTAAATATTGATGGACGAAAAGATTTACTCGGTCTTTGGGTCAGCGAATCCGAAGGCGCTAATTTTTGGCTTACAGTTTTAACAGAACTCAAGAATCGTGGAATACAAGAAATCCTCATTGCTTGTGTTATGGACTGAAAGGTTTTCCAGAAGCAATCAATACTGTTTTCCCAAAAACGGAAATCCAGTTTTGCATTATTCACTTAATCAGAAACACACTGAAATACATCGCAAGCAAAGATCAAAAATTATTTATGCAAGAATTGCGACCCGTATATTCTGCACCTACTGAAGAAGCTGCTTTGATTGCTCTTGATAAGCTCTAAGAAACTTGGGGAAAGAAATACTCACTTGCATTAAAAATCTGGAGAAACAACTGGACTCATGCTTCTACTTTTTTCAAATACCCCGATGAGATCAGAAAAATTATTTACACTACAAACGCGGTTGAGGCTGTACATCGTCAGTTCAGAAAAGTAACCAAAGCAAAAAGTATTTTTCCCAATGATGAAGCTCTTAAAAAAATGTTGTTCTTGGCTTATAGAGATTTATTGGGTATCGTTCACCGGTTGAATATGAAAAATTAACTTAATTATCTTAAAAAACTGTCTACCTTTTTGGGGGAAGATCAGTTTCTGCAAAATAAATTTTTCTCTCTATTGTCATTGTTCTGATAAATATAGCATGTCATCTCTGTGGGAATGGCAATACCATTATCGGAGACTCGAAATAACAAATTAGTTATTTTTGCAAATACTCTAATATTTTTCCTTGCCTACCGCCTATTGCTTCCCTTGCCTACTACCTACTGCTTACTGCGTACTACCTACTGCTTACTACTTTGAATCCCCAATTTCTTCATCTTATAACGCAATTGGTCACGGCTTATCTGCAGCAATTTTGCGGCTTGGGATTGATTAAAATTAGTTTTCGTTAATGCGTCAAGTACCGCGTTTCTTTCTATCTGACTAAAAGTTAAGCTTTTATTATTGTTAGTTATTGGATATGCAGCGTTTTCTTTTTTACTAAGGGTGTTAAGATGTCCCAATTCGACGTCGTGTGAAAAAATATAATCGCCTTCATCCAGCAGAACAGCTCTCTCAATCACATTTCTTAATTCGCGCACGTTGCCGGGCCAATCGTATCTTAAAAATAGTTCCTTTGTTTCGCCGGAAAGACCTTTGAAGTTTTTCCGGAATACATTGTTAAATTCTTGAAGAAAATACTGTGCTAAAAGTAAAATATCATTCCCTCTTTCTCTTAACGGGGGTACATGAAGATGAACGACATTAAGACGGTAGAACAAATCAGCTCTAAATTTTCCTTCGTCAACTTTCTTCTCAAGGGGTTGATTGGTTGCGGTTATTATTCTTACATCTACTGAAATTTCTGATGTGCCGCCTACTCTCTTAAACGATTTTTGATCCAGTACTCTCAGCAGTTTAACTTGCAAGCTGGAAGAGATGTCGCCAATCTCATCTAAAAAAATAGCGCCGCCGTCCGCAAGTTCGAACATTCCTTTTTTTAGATTTTTAGCGTCGGTAAAAGCTCCTTTCTGATGACCGAATAATTCGCTCTCGATTAGAGTTTCTGTAAGCGAAGCGCAGTTAACAGCCATAAAACATTTATCTTTTCTTTCACTAAGGGTATGGATTGTCCTAACTACTAATTCTTTTCCCACGCCGCTCTCGCCTGTAACAAGCACGGTAGATGAATCGCTGGCAGCAATCTTGGAAATCATATTAAATAATTTTTTCATTACCGGAGAATCGCCAATGATTGTAAAATTGCCGAACTGTTTCTTCTGCTCATTCCTCAATAAAACAATTTGTCTTTTTAAGCGGATCGACTCCATCGCTTTTTCAATTACAATCTTAAGCTCTTCAAAATTAATAGGCTTTGCAATATAATCGAAAGCACCTAGCTTCATTGCTTGTACCGCAATGTTTGAAGTATCAATAGCGCTCAACATAACGACAGGATTATCAAAAGACATCTCTCTTAATTTTTGAATGAATTCTATACCGGTTCCGTCAGGCAGGCGCTGGTCTAAAATAATTAAATCGGGTTCGAATTCAGAAACCCGGTCTAAGGCTGCTTGAACGGTCTCCGCTTCCAAAACATTAAAGGATTCTTTCTGTAAATTTTGCTTAAGCGACCATCGGATTAACTTTTCGTCGTCAACAACAAGTATCGTTTCCGGTCTCATAATTATTTCCCGTTTTGCTCAAGAGGTAAAGAAATTTTTGCTTTTGTACCTTTCCCTAATTCGCTTGTTATCTCGATGCTGCCGTTGTGCTGTTCAATTATTCTTTTTGAGATAGCTAAACCTAATCCCGTGCCTTTATGTTTGGTTGTAAAGAAGGGTTTGAAAAGAAAAGGAAGTGTTTCCGGTTTTATACCCTGTCCGTTGTCTATCACTTCTATCTCAACCGAATTTTCTTTTCCCCGAAAGCTTTCGGGGATTGATTCCCGCTTTTTCACAATTATATTTAATGTACCTTCGCTACTCATTGCTTGAAGAGCGTTAAGCATTAGGTTAAACAATACTTGCTGCAGTTGGTTTCTATCGGCGCATATAACTAACGATTCATCGCTAAGTACAACATTGTAGTTTATATTTTTCTCCAGCTGCAATGGAGTGATAAGTGATAAAGTTTTATTGATAAGCGATTTTACATCTATAGTTTCAAAAACCGGCGGTTTGGGTCTTGCGTAGCTTAACAAATCATTTACTGCGTTATTTACTCTTTGCAGCAAAGACATCATCTCTTCAATAATTTCTTTCTTTGCATCGCCGCTTTGAGTTTCAGAGTCAAAAATCTGCAACGCTCCTATTACGCCGGAAATAGGATTCTTAATTTCATGAGCGAGACTGGCTGCCATCTCTCCCACTGTAAACATTCTGTCCGCCTGCTCAAGCTGATTTTGCTGCATCTCATTCAGCTTTGTCTTACTTTCATTTAAACGGTTTGTCAACTTATTGAAGGCTTTTTCAAGGTCTGATATTTCATCATTTCTTTTAGATTCTCTCAGCAGAGAGAATTGCGTATCATCATAAGTTTTAGAAACATTAACTTCATTACCAATTTTGTTCATATGCAGCTTTAATCTATTGACAGGTTTAATAACAATATAATAAAGCGCTAACAGAATTGTGACCCCAACGCCAATTACAATTATAAGCGTAAGAATGATATTTAAAGATCGATGTTCCTGAGCAACTTTAAGAAGGTCATCCATTGACGCTTTAACTACATAGTAACCTAAAATCTTATCCGAGCTGCCATGGCAGGAATAACATTTCGTCTTATTAAATACCGGGTTAACTACATATTGATAATGATTTTTATTTTCTACAGCAGGAAAGAAACTTTCTTTTGAGATTGCGCTTACGTCGGGTAGATTATATAACTTAAATTTTTTCCCTATATCCTTATTAGTCGAACGAACGGCTATTATGCCATTCCTATCTAATATCATAACATCATTTATTTGCGGGGAAACTATTGCAGACTTCAACACTACTTTTAATTTGTCTCTCTTCCCCTCAACCATAAGATGTTCTAATATCCCCTTGCCAAATTCAGCTATTCCACCAGCTTTTGCCTGAGCTTGTTTTTCAAGCATTCTGTAACCGGTTATATGAGCTAATAAAGCAAAGCATACGCTAAAAATTAATAAAGCGCCTAAAACAATTACGGCAACTTTTTTGCCCAATCCAAATTTATATTTTAACATTTCAACTGTTCAAAATAATTGTGTAATCACCAAGCAAGAACCTTTTAATAATTCGAAAGAAACATTAATTAAATTTACAATCATATTTTTTAAAACGAAACTAACACAGGGACGAACTGAGTAATAATTCTAATAGTCACCAATCAGTCTTAACCAACGTTTTTAGACAGAGGGAAATAATTTATTTAATACTTAAAGCAACCAACGCATTCTTAATCTGTTCGGTTTTAGGTAATCCTTTGGGATAATAACGGCATGTTAAAGCCGGGTTTTCAGGAGCTGGCAAATTTTCAAAATCATTCCCGTTGATAAGCAAAGTAGGCGAACCGCGGAAATTTATTTTAGCTGCCTGTTCGTTTGATTCGACAAGAACCTCTTGATAAATAATCTCTTCTTCAATTCTTGAACCTAAAAATTTAAAAAATTCTTGCTATTAAAGCCCCCCTTATTTATATTCAATCTTAATAATAATTGAGAAAATGATAAGTAAAAATGACAAGCGTTGTAATAGCAGGCTCTATATATTTAGCACGGGAGGGATTTAAAACAATCTTAGGGAATAATGAAAGCTTTTCATTAATAGGGGAAATAACCAATAAGTCAGAATTCCGGACAACACTAATATCTCTGAAGCCAGACATATTAGTTGTGGATAATGATTCGAAAGATTTTATAGAAGCTAATGAATTAAGTGAACTAAACAAGCTGTCCGCCGAAACAAAAATTTTAGTTATATCAGATTTCCTCAAAAAAGAAAATGTTCAGAAGCTTTTAAATGGAGGCGTACTCGGGTATTTGACTAAAGAATGCGAGAGAAATGAAATACTTGCTGCTTTAGAATCAATTGTAAGGGGAGAAAAATTTGTTTGCAATAAAATTCTTGATGTCATACTTGAAAAAAAACGTGATGAGATAAACCTTGAGAGCGATTTGACCGACAGAGAGGTTGAAATAATAAGGCTGATTGCTGAAAGATATTCCAACCGGGAGATTGCCGAAAAATTATTCATTAGCATTCATACCGTATATACTCACCGCAAAAACATAATGAAAAAGCTGAACCTAAAGTCACCCGTAGAATTAATTCTTTATGCTATTGATAAGGGCATAATTCCACCCTACCAAAATTAGGTATAAGGACTACCTAATATCATTAAATAATTACCTAAAACAGAGTATTGTGTTGAAGGAACAAACACGGTAGTTTTACTATTAAGATTCAGTCTTAATAAGTATAACAAGTAATAAAAATAATAATTATATGTGAGGTAACCTTGAAGTTGTTTTTTGTTTCGTGTTTCTGTTTAATAGTTTCTGTCTTCAACAATTTGCTGCTGGCACAAGCGCCCGATTCAACTTATGTTTTAAAGGAAGTTATTGTTACGGGCAATCATATGAACGGTATAGGATGGCTGAATGATTTTTCGGGTCAGACGATTTACTCCGGCATGAAGAACGAAGTTCTCGAGATAGACAGCCTCGATGCCAACAAGGCAATAAACAATACGAGACAGATTATCGGCAGAATACCTGGAGTCAACATTACCGAAAATGAAATGGGCGGCTTTACCGCTAACGGGATCAGCTTTCGCGGTTTAAATCCATATCAGAGCATCGAGACCAACACACGGCAAAACGGTTACAACATTTCAGCTGATCTTTACGGATATAACGAAGCTTATTACTTGCCGCCTATGGAGGCAGTGAAAAGTATAACCATTCTTCGAGACGGCGCTGCCTTAGCATTCGGTCCACAATTAGGCGGCATGGTGAATTACGAACTCAAAGACGGCAGCCCGCAGCCTGTTTCCATTACATCCTCACAAACCGGCGGAAGCTACGGACTCTTCAATAGTTTCAACTCGATTGGAGGCACAATTAATAATTTCAAGTATTACGGTTTTCTTCAATACAGGCGCCTTGAAGGATGGAGAGCAAATTCGCAGCAAACGCAGTGGTCGGGTTTTGCAAGCTTAGAATACAATCCAACCGATAGACTTCAGATTGGGATTGAGTATACTATGCTTCGCAATCTAATTAGAATGCCGGGCGGGTTGAATGACTCACTATTTTACGCAGATCCTCAGCAATCGCTGCGAAGCAGAAATTGGCTCGACAGTCCATGGAACATTTTGTCAGCTCATATCAATTACAAATTTAATGATAAGGCTTCAGTAAGCTTTATTTCGTCTTATCTTTTAAGCCAGCGTAATCTGATATGGCGAAACGAAGACGGCGGACCGGCAGCTATAGACTCAATTACATCAAGTCTAACGTATATCCCGCGTGAATTGGAACGTGAATATTTTAATACTTTTACAAACGAACTTAGATTTTTATCAAATTATAATTTACTTGGAGAGGAACAGACATTTTCTTTCGGTCTGCGTGCCGCATATTCTCATTTAATAAGACGTGTAGGGGCAGATGGAACAACCGGAACCGACTTCGATCTAACGCAGCTTTCGCCATGGGAACAGGATATGAATTTTTACACCACAAACATCGCACCTTATCTTGAAAATATTTTCCACATTACTGATGCATTGAGCATAACACCGGGGCTGCGTTTAGAATACTTGAGTACGAAAGCAGATGGTTATGCGCCAAATAAGGCCGGTGACAGCGGCAACGAATATGTTTATGCAAATAATAAAAAGAGCACAAGTACTTTTTTGTTGGGTTCAGTTAGTGCGGAACTTAAAGCTTCCGATAACACCAACTTCTACTTAAATCTTAGCCAATCATATCGACCGATAACCTACAGCGATTTAACGCCGTTCGGCTCTATCGCAAAGATAGATCAAAATCTTAAGGATGCTTCCGCCTATGATATTGATTTTGGATTTAGAGGAATTGTCGGCAGCTTCCTAAATTTTGATGTCAGCTTCTTTTACATGCACGTGAAGAATGACATAGGCATCATAGAGCAAACTTATGATACGCTCACCTACCAGTTCAAGACTAATACCGGCGCTGATGATCACAAGGGAATGGAGATGTATGCGGAACTAAATCTTCTGGGTGGTTTGATACCAGATAATGAATTTGGCAGGCTTGGCATTTACAATTCTTTTGGTTATACAGAGGCACGATACGTTTCAGGCGAATACAACGGTAATTACGTTCCTTATGCTCCGAAGTATACAAACAGGTTAGGAATAGACTATAGCCTTGGTGCATTTTCGATGAACATACAACATTCATACACTGCTGCTTCCTATGGCGACCCTGCTAACACAAATTTTTCACCTGACGGATTGGTCGGGATAATTCCGTCATATAGCGTAATTGATATATCAGCAGCATATAAAATCTCAGATTATGAGTTCAGATTTGGAGTTAATAATCTAACTAATAAAAAATATTTTACGATGAGAACAGATGAATATCCGGGACCCGGAATTATTCCTTCAATAGGGAGGATGATTTATGCGGGTATATCTTTAAATATATCCGGGAACTCCAAGAATTACTAACCATGGGAGAAGAAAAAGAATGTGCGCAAGAAAATTTTTTCTTTTCATTCTACATCTATTTCAAATAATCAATCGAAGAACAAAAGTTGTATAAGATTTTTTTTCTTTATAGTTTACACTAAGAAAAAGTTAAAGGATTTTTAATAGTATAAATTTGTATTATAAATATTAACGTAGCGTTTGCTATGTTCTTTACTTAAAACTGGCAATTTTAAAACTGACAAGAACAAGCAAGAAGGCTGCGCCCAGAAATGGACGCGCTTTCTTATGTCTTTGTCGGTGGGCATGCCAGTGCCTAAGTAAAGGATGTAATGGAAGTTGCGTCCTTTTTTTATTTTATACGAGAGGGTCATTAGAGATTTAAAGTTAATTTATAAATGGAAGAAAAAAGTCTCAAGATTTTAATAGTGGAAGATGAAGAAATCAGCCGGAATTTATACAAGTTATGGTTGAAGAATTATAATCTTTCATTCTGCGATTCAGAAAAATCAATGCACGATAAATTATCCAATAATAATTTTCAATTAATAATTATGGATATTGGGCTGCCGGGTTCAAAAGACGGTTTATCTTTAATTAAAGAGCTAAAGGCTAATAAGAATTTTTTAAAGATACCCATTGCTTGTATTACTTCATACTATTCACTTGATCAAAGGGCCAATGTTTTAAATGCCGGAGCCGACGTGTATTTAGTAAAACCTGTATCAAGAAATATTTTGATGGATATAATTACTAAATTCCAACCTTAATACCCGCAGAAAAATTATAAGCCGGAGAAAATTTACTTAAGCCTGCTGCGCCTATTCCGGTTAGAATTAGATTATCGCTTGCTTTGTAATTTAATCCCAAAGCAATTTGACGCGGAGGGTCATAACCTTTTACCACTTCAGTGTAGGCGCTGTAATAAAGAAGCA
The DNA here is from genome assembly GCA_023475265.1 of Bacteroidota bacterium. Taxonomy (GTDB): domain Bacteria; phylum Bacteroidota; class Ignavibacteria; order Ignavibacteriales; family Ignavibacteriaceae; genus FEN-1297. The sequence continues at coordinate 40,046 of JAMCWE010000073.1, read as the reverse complement.
AAGAATATTCGCCGTCATTGAAAAATTTCCCGAGTCCGAAAGAATATGTAAATGGGTTTTCATAAGTAATGCCCGACGGATCGCCAAAATTGATATATCCTAGATCTGCAATTGCAACGAATGAATTTAGATTGTCCGAAAGGTCGAAGCTTTTTCTAAGCGTAACGGAAGCGCCAAAATCGAACTGACCGGTGCCGATTCCCATGTGTGTTGATGCGGTAGGAAATTTAACATTAGCGTTTACAATAACATCAGTAAAAAAATCGATTTGAGAAACTAACTGGTAGTTTGAATAAAGAAATAAGTCTCCCAAGCCCCAATTCATTCCGCCGAGACTGCTGGTGCTGGGGTTCTTCATGGAATTGCTTCCTCCCCCCATCATACCGCCATCGCTTGAACCGCTGCCTTGCATATTTCCATAACCGTTTTTTGAATTGCCTATTGGAAGCATCATTCCGCCGGATTGACTTATGAAATTATTTTTATTGCCAACAACCGGAATGGAAAAAGAAATTCCGAATTTACCGCTTTGATAACCGACTCCTCCGTAAAGCGAAACAACATTATCGAAGGAGTTGTAAATAAAATTTCCACCGGCTAACTGGAGATTTGTATATATGTACCAGCTTGATTGCTGTACAGGCAATTCTTCTTGCGCAAATAGATTTCCATTTGATAGAAATGCAGAAAGAAGAATAAGGAAGCCAGCCAAAGCTGACCTCCTTGAAGGACTAAAAATATTTTTACGATCCATTTTTATTTTTTACCCTTTTGCAATTGTTCGGCGTTATTAAGCATGGCGCCGTAATTTTTCATCATAGACTGCATATCTTTCATCATGCCGTCCATGTGATTTTTCATATCGCTGTTTTTCATCATCTCATCGTTCTTCATAATGTTTTGCATTTGGGTAAGCATAGTTTTCATTGTCTTACCCATATCGTTCATATTTTGCGTCATGCCCATCATGCCGTTATTCATGCCTTTCATATCCTTGCCCATGTCCATGCCCTTCATATTCCCTTTCATACCGGAATTCATTGAGTTCATCATCTGGTTGCTTTTGTCCATCATCTTATTCATTTGAGCCATCATGCTTTGCATGTTTGTCATTTGGCTGTTCATATTCTGCATGTGCTGGTTCATTCCGCTACCCATACCTTGAGCAAGTAAAGATGAGCTGCAAACGATAAATAAAAGAAATAGTCCTAAAATTATAGGACAAGAATTTCTTAAAAGTCTGCGGGATGTGTTTTGTGTTTTCATTTTTTGATTCTCCAATCGATAAATTTAATTATTGTAAAGTTAGTTATTTGTTAGGACCGTTTTCAAGTTAAAAATCAGAGTAAAAGCAGAGCCTTCGCCTTTACTGCTGTTTACAAGTATATCGATATTATTTAGCTCGCAGTATTTTTTAACGAGAGCTAAGCCTAGACCATTTCCTTCGTAACTACGGCTGTATCCGTTCTCTTCCTGCGAAAATAGTTGAAACATTTTGGACTGAAATTCTTTAGAGATGCCTATACCGGTGTCCTTTATCTCTATTAGCTGCCTGTTATTGCTTCTGAATAGTGTAACATTAATATTTCCTTTGTTTGTAAATTTGATAGCGTTATCTATAATGTGAAGAAAAATTTGAGCTGCCATAAATTTATCGGCATGGACAGCGGCTTCTTCTTTTATAAAATAATTTAATCGAAGTCCTTTTGATTCTGCAACGCAGGAAAATTCTTTAATAATGGAAGGAAGTATTTCTCTACTGATAATAATTTTTTCAGTTTCCGGTTTGGAGCCGCCGTTGGTTAGCTCTACAGCCATATTTAGTATAAGCTCAATAGTTCTAATTAATCTTTTTGAACCGGATTCAATTGGATTGATATATTGTATCAAATCATTTGGAAACTTATCGTGGTATTCTTCCTTAATTAAGGATAGAAAATTAACAATAGCATTAATCGGAGTTCTTATTTCATGAGATATTAGATTTAGGAAAGCGGATTTAAGCTTATCAGATTCATGAGCTTTATTCTTTGCTTCAATTAAATCCATTTCCATTTGCTTCCTACCGGTAATATCGGTAACGACCATAAGTGTTCCGATGATATGATTATTCTCATCAAAAATATGAGAAGGTGAAACTATAGTAAATAAATTATTGTTTTTAAAACTTTTCAATGAAATTTCGAAAGACTCACTTTTATCAATTATATGTCCGGTACTTAATTCTTTAATAACATTATTATTTCCTTCATCTAAAAAATTGGAAAGTTTATTCCCGAACAATTCATTTTGTTCTAAGCCGAGCAATTCGCAAAAGCGATTATTAACAAACGTTATTAAACCATCATTATTTTGGACAACTAAACCTTCATTCATTGTCTCAACTAGATTTCTGAATTTATTTTCATTTACAAATAATTCGCGTTGCGCATTTTCTCTCTGATTTATCTGTGTTATTAACGGACGAAACACAAATATGTAAAGCAAAGGGAACAACAAAATGATTAATATAAATGAATCAAATAATATTTCGCTTAGACTTTGAGAATGAGAATTTGTGATGCCGATAAGCATGACAACAAAATGAGCAATTATTATAGATATACTCATTAGAATAAGAACACTAATAGGAGAAAATTTTACATCCTTAACGATTGGTTCTTTATTGAAAGAAATTGATTTCAGCATTTTAAATTTTAACTAATAAAAAATTTTATGAAATTAATAATTCTATACTGTTTGAAAGGGATTCCCACTTTCGCGGGAATGACAACTTGAGTATTTGATTTTATAAAGTACACAGAGTCATTTAGTAAATAAAAAAGTCATGATGCCCCGGGCGACCGCTATGGCAGGGCTTAGATTGCTTTATCTTATATAGAGGACAGGGCATCATAACAAAGAATATAAAAGTTTAAGCACAAGGAAAACCCAAAAGGTATAATTGAAAGACACAGAAAATCTTTACTTCTTGCCGATAAATTTTATACCGTATTTATCGAGATTGTTTACGTACTTTCCCGGATTCTCAGAAAAATTTTTATGGCAAACTTTGCAGCAAAATCCATAAAGCTTTCCGTTATATTCAATTGGTTTTACTTTATGGTCTACTTTATAGCCGAGAACCGGGCAGACTTCATTCCAGGATTTGTAATTCGGCATCTGCATTCTTTCCATATGAATTTTCTCTACCAAACTTCTTGCTAATGAATCTTTGATTTTCTTATGCATTTCATGAATTTCAAGACTGTCTTTTATATAGTTACTGTCATGGTTATTGGAATTCATTTCTTGACTAAAAGAATAACCGGATAAAAAGAAGATAAAAAGTACTATAAACAATTTTAGGATTTTAAGGTTCATATTTTTATTCGTCACTTTCGCCTTGAGTTTCTTTATCAAGAGTTTGATATTGTTCTTTAGTTAGAGTCGGAAGCTTTTTAGTAAATGCTACAATTGCCCAAATCATTTCATCAGAATGTGTTGGACCGAATGCCGGCATGCCGGTCATCTTTAAGCCGTTTTTAGTAATCCAAAAAAGCTGCTGCGGAGTCCAATCGTTGGCAACCCTTGCAAGCGATGGAGCTTTTGGATAAAGCCCTTGCCCAATTTCACTCCGTTCAATTACGGGACCGCCGTGGCAGCCGACGCACATTTCACGGTAATGAACAAAGCCCATCTTTACAAGATCGGAATCGTTAAGATCGGGAGTTTTAATATTATTATCCGCATTATGTTTAATAGAATTATCCCGGACGGTATTCATCGCCCACAATGTTATTGGGTCGTGAGGAACCCGTGCGCTGATATCAAATATTCCAGAATACATATAAATGAGTCCGCCAATTATTAGAAGCACAATTACGGCGCCAGCGCCGATTAGATATTTTTTCATGAGCCCACCTCAATCGTTTTGTTAGTAAGTATGTTATTTATAAAATTCATTTTAAACTTTTGCATCATACAAAGCATATAAGTTGGAGTAATGGAGTATTGTCCGAAGGACTCCTAGGAGGAATGATGGAATAACTTTTTGTTACACAGAGTAACGCAGAGGAAGCACGGAGTTCCACAGAGTAGCTTCGCAAAGCGCACTTCTGCCAGACAGACTTGAATAATATTTTTTGAAATTTATCCATCAGTCCATCATTCCAAAGCAAAATAATTTCTTCAAATGCCTTCATTACAATAACTATAGATTTAAAATTTTGTTCTCGCGGTTTCGTCTTAAAACAACTATAACGAAACCAATTGACATAATAAAAACTCCTATCCAGACAAAGCTTATGAAAGGCTTTGTACTTATTTCTACCGTTAATATTTCCGAAGGAACTGCCGCTGCGTTATTCTGTTCTTTAAGAGAAATATGTTCAACCTTTGCCGGATTATTTTCATTTTTATCAACATAAGAGATTGGAGAAAAATATAAGTCATTAGTAAAGCCTTCTAATATATACGGCTCTCTCATCAACTCGTTATTAAAGTCTGAAATAAACATAATTGGTGAAGCGGTATAAGATTTGTTTTTATCATTAACATTTATATCAAATGCATACTTATCACTTCCGCTAATTGCTCTGCCTCCAACAAAGGTTAGATTAAAATTTAAAACTTTGGTTTTAATACCGAGCGGCAGATCTATTTGCTGCGACTTACTTAAGGTGCCCGATGCTAAGACACCGAACAAGAAAAGAGCAAAACCGATATGCGCTAAGTGTCCGCCCCAGAAATAAAATCCATTTCTAAAAACTCTGATTAGCATCTGAATGTTTACAATAATTGTAAATATTATTGAAAAGAAGAAAAAGACGAATAGAAAATCATTTATCCCTAATAAAATGGACGCTGCAACACTCAAAAGAATTGAGATTATAAGCGATGGAATTAAGCCTTTAACAAAATTATTTCCATCGGTTTCCCTCCATCTTAAAAATAAACTTAAGCTGATGAGCAAACCCATAATTATAACCAACGGAAGATTCATTTTATTGTAGAAACTTGTTTCGACAGACTCGCCAAGTATCGGAGCGGAAGTGCCGACAAAAACAACCAAAGCTGATGCGACAAGAATCAGAGAGCCGTAAAGCAATCCGTTTTCCCTTGAAAGAAATTTTTCTTTAATGTTGTTTAAACCGGTTAAAGATTTTCTACGGTAATAAACTCCGCCAAGCCCGATAAACGTGAAAGTAAGAATAAAGAGAATGAGAAAAACATATACAGCAGCGCCGGGGTCTTCAAATGAATGGACTGACGCTTTAGATAAAATTCCGCTTCTTGTTAAGAAGGTGCTGTAAACAACTAAGATGAACATTAACACAGCAAGAACAAGATTTGTTTTAGCCAAGCGACCGAGCTTATTCGATATTTGAGTTTGCTTTTGAATTAGCATTGTATGAATAAGTGCAACACTTATAAGCCAGGGAATAAGGCTTGCATTTTCAACAGGATCCCAGCCCCAGAAGCCGCCCCAGCCGAGGACGCCGTAAGCCCAGTATCCGCCTATCATCAAACCAAGCCCTAAAATTACCGATGCGGCGATTGTCCATGGCAAAGCTAATTTTATCCATTGGTCATATTTATTTTTTATTAAAGCGGAAACTGCAAAAGTAAAAGGCACAATAGAAAGTGCAAATCCAAGAAACAATATAGGCGGATGAACTTCCATCCAGAAGTTTTGTAAAAGTGGATTAAGTCCTTTCCCCTTTATCAAAAAATCTCCGATGGCAATTCCATTTGATTTAAGAGCTGCAAAAAGATCCGGTCCCATTTGAACATAAGATTGATTCGATTTGGAGTCGGTAAAAATGAAATTCTGTAAGAAGGGAAAATTTAAGAACGATTGATTGAAGTATTTGATATTTGTATAGCTTGCTTCTAACCAGATAAAGTTGAAAGGACTTTTAAAAAACGGCGTAACCATAGCAATTAAGAAAACAAGGACGAGAGAATAAATCATCATAAAAGCCGGTTCAAGTCCTTGCTTTTTTGATGTGTAGTTTTGTAAGACGATGCCGGCTACAACAGCCAAAACCAGCCATAAAAGGAAGCTGCCTTCCTGCCCGGCATAAAAAGTTGATAGCAGCAGACCGGTAGAAAGGTCAGCATTGCTATAATCGAAAACATACTTGTATTGAAACTGATGAGTGACAATTATGTAAAGAAAAAACAAGCATGCACTTATGATAAGTGCGGCCATTGTATGATAGCCGTATCTCGCAAAGACGAGCGCTCTTTCATTTCCGTTAGAAGCTTGATAATACATTACGACGCTATATATCGCGGCAATAAGAGCTAAAATTATAAATACATTTCCAAACATTTTAATATTCCATTTACATTATTTTTTTCTTAATAAACTATCCAATAACGGCTGAGCCGAATCTTTTGTTTTAATTAATTCTCTCAGCTTCATAATCATTGCACGGTAATTTGCCTCGCTGCCGGTTTTATTATAAATTACCGCAAGCATGTAATAGCTTTCAGGTTCATCAGGGTACAGCGATTGTTCTTCATTTGCATTTGCAAGCGCTTCAGGCAAATTATTTTTTAATAAGTACAAGTTTGCCAAAACTAGATGAAGCTGCTGATAACGATTATTAACCCTTTGTAGTTTTTTGCCTATTTTCAGAGCGGAATCGATTTGATTTTTGGCTTGATAAACGCCCATCATTCCGAAAAGTGTATTTTCATTTTCCGGATTAATTTTAAGCGCGCTCGAAAATGATTTTTCAGCATCGCTTAATTTATTTTGTCGAAAATAAAAAGTGCCCAAAGCTGAAAAAGTTTCATCACTTCTAGGATTTAATTCAGCCGATTCAATTAAATGGGTAACCGCATCCTGCATATCATCCAGGTAGCCGTAGAACGTACCAAGATTATAATGAGAAAGGTAATCGCACGGATAAAGCTTTACGGCTTTCAATAAATATTCCTTTGCCTCTTTCGTTTTACCAAGCTGAAGATATAACATGCCAAGATTATTTAAAGCAACCGAGTCATCAGGATGCTTTTTCAAAATGTTTGAATAATATTGTTCTACGTTTGACACATCACTTTCAACCACCGGAAGTTTTTCAATTGTAGCAGATGTAGTGTCTTTACCGCCTTGTGCAAAAACAGTTGAACCGGCAGCTATTATTACACAACTAAAAATCAATATTGCAGACAGCAAGAACAGTCGTCTAATTAATAATATTTTTTGCAGAAGTTTCACTTTTTCAACTTTAACAATTTGGATAAAATAAATTTTTATCATCCTGGCGATTTGCCTGGAAATTAGAATGGTTTTCAAAGTCTTCAACGAACACGTAATGATCCACTGCGTTACCACATGTACCGAATTTATGAATTACTTTTTTGATATGGCTAACTATATAATCATCGCATACAAATGTCATTTCGGAAATTTGGGATAAAGGTTTAAAATGTTCTGTTACACTTATATCTTGAATACCCAGCGCTTGTAATTTTTCAACAACCCAATGAACCCTGGTTGTATTTACACCAGCTTTAATCGTTTTCATTTTTTACATCCTTTCCATTATGACTGACATTATCTTTTTGTTTTTTGCTTTTAGCGCCGGAAGTATTTTGCAAAGCATATTTTTTCGGCTCATGCAAAAAGGTTACTTTGCAAACAGGCGCGCAGAAGTAATATTTTACTCCTTTATAAGTGATGCTTCCGGCGGCATCTTCTTCTCTTATCGTCATTCCGCAAACCGGGTCTTTTACCATACAAGCATCTTCCTTTCGTTTTTTATCTTTATTATAAAGTTTCGCCTTAGTTTCTTTTATGCTGTTATTAATTAAGTGGAATCTTAAATGAAAGCATCTCTGAATTAGTTTGAGCATTATAGCTCATCGAGAAATGCTTATTATATTCTTCCACTGAATACCCGGCATCGAATGCGCTTACAATTTTAACGACGATATATCCCGTCAGCAAATAATAGAACTGGTTTCGTTCTTCAACTGTCCAAGAAAGGCGATTATCCGTTCCGTTGTAATAATTATAATTGTGCATGCCCCAGCCGTTGCGCCCCAGCAAAATCATTGCCGGTATAAAAAGAGCAACTTCTGCCGTCGTGTAGAGAATTCCACGTTCCCAATTGCCTGAGTAGAAATTTCCTGCAGCAACAGGAAAAGGCTGGATTGAAAGCAGCGCTGCCAACGCAGGATCTTTTTTGTTGCCATTGTCAGACATACTGCCCATCATATTATGCTGGGCAAAGACTTCGCTTATAGCAAAAACAAGACCCAGCGCCAATAAACAAATTATACGTTTCATTGTATCCTTCCTAAAATATTATTTAATTTGAATTCCAAACTCTGCTACGCTCAACCTTATATTTAAATGCAAATTCCGGTTTAAGATTACCGTACTTATTTGCGAGGTCAACAACAATGTCATCGAGCTTTTCATTTTTTTCGAGCTCAGTTCTGATTAGCTGCCTTTCTTCGGCAGCGGTACTACAAGTGCAAGATTCCAACGATGTAAAGTTGCATTCAGTTGTTCCGCATGAACAAACAAACTTAGAAGCAATTGCGGTAACTTGAGCTTCAACAGCAGAATTAGAACTTTTTTTCTCAACAGCTAACCTTTCACTATTAGGATATTTATGGAAAACAAGATCGAATGAAATAGCAATAAAAATTGAAACAATAATAACTCCAACTGTAATCCATAAAGGCTTAAGATTAGGAGTATTGCTTTTTAAGCTGTGAATATTTCTCTTATTTTTTTTCTTGACGGAATAAAACTTTGGCTTTGCCTTTGCAGCTTTAACTTGAAAAGAATGCAGTTCACTTCCGCAGTTGCTGCAGAACTTGTTGTTGACGTCATTATCAAAACCACAACTTTTACATTTCATTTTCTGATTCCTTTTCTTCAAACGCTATGTTATTGCTTTTATCCCATGTTCCTTTGTTCTAATGCTTATTGCATCGGAAATATCGGAGACAAATATTTTGCCGTCGCCTTTTCTGCCGGTATGAGCTTTATTCAAAATTATGTTTATAAATTTTACAAGCTCCTCATCCATGCAAATAAGCTCTAACTTCGTGCTGCTGCAATATTTTTCGCAATACTCAAGCGAGAGTTGGGATTTTTCCGGGTCTGCCCAGCGCCTACTGCTGAGACATCAATAACTGTGAGACCTTTAACGCCGGCATGCTCAAGCTCGAAAATTACGTCATCAGCTTTATCCAGTCTTATATATGCTTTTATTTCTTTCATAATGATAATCCTTTCTTTCTTAAATGACGAAATGTAACAGCGCTAATGCTTGGTTGGCAGAAGCCGTTTGCCGCACTTGGTATTCCAATCCAACTTTTACATTTGGAAGAATTAAATATTGGAAACCAGGAGTAATGGCCCAGCTTGTTTTCGGCGTTTCGGGATCCGGCGAAACAGCAGCATCCTTTAATTGAACTATTTCATATCTACCGACAATTACCCACCTATCAGCCGGGAAATAATTACACTCAACAAAGCCGCCGTAAAAAGAAGTCTTATTTTTCAGCCCATCATAATTGTTGTCCTGGGCATAGACAATGCTTGTCTTGAGATCCCAGACATCGTGCAGAACCAGATGAATATCTCCGCCGGTTCTAATAAAATTATCGGTATGGCTAAAGCTAACGTTATCCGGGAAAACCGAATTATTACCAACGTAACCAAATAAACCAACGGTACTTTCATCAAAGTTTTTTGCGATGCGGAAGTAGAAATCTTTTGCGGGGTTGTTATCAAACAAGCCGGTAACAGGGTCCGTTTCAAAACCATTGCCGTTAACCATGCCTGCCCAGTACCAGAAGTCATTTCCAAGATCGCCGGATAGTTCCAAACCAAGCTGCGGCTGGTCAATAGAGAATGAATTGCCGCCGATTGTCTGGCTAAAAATTAAGTAGTTGAACGCCATCAGCCTTTCAATTTCGGGTGAGAATGAAAGCGGCAGTTCATATTGCCCTGCGCGAAGATTTACTAAGCTTGTACCAAAGAGATCATTTATTCTAACTTCTATTGCTAAAGGCTCACCCGCATGTCCCGATTCCCAAAGATGGGTGTGTAAGTAGAAGGCAACCTTTTGTGAAAAGTTAATTCCGGCATTAAGCTGAATTTCATCTATGCCTGTCTCTGTTCCAATGTGCTGGTTGTTCGGATAAAACTCTTGATTGATTTTTCCGTGCAAATCAAGCGGCACTTCGCCAAAGCCCTGCTCCCAGAAGCTCTTTGCTTTGTACGTTGAAACCATCTCATCCGGCGTGCGAAATCCATTATTTTTAAAATCTCTTCCGAAAGAATTTAACTGAGGATAAACCGTATGGCACATATCGCAGCCAACTTTGTATTTCCGTGAGAATGCCGGTATTGCAGAAGTTGTATTAGAATAGATTATTGATATTATGAATACAAAAAACGATAAAGTAAAAAATTTCTTTAACATGATGCGCCTCGATATTATTCTTTAATGTTCATAAAACTTTTAGGAATTGCGGAGCAATGGAATAATGGAGTAGTGGAATAATGCTAAATTCAAATTTATATTTGCAACATTCCAATACTCCAACACTCCATTTTTCCAGACTTACTTTACTTTAAAGCCATGCATAGTAAGCTTCTTCTTAGCCTGTTCAAGCGAAACTTCTTTCAGCTTCATTCCGCACTTCGGGTCGACTCCGGGCTTATCGGATAAGACATTAAAATCCATCGGGCATTGATAGACTTTGCCGTCTCTATTATCATCGATTGATTTTAAATCAATTACTCCTTTATATGCAATTGGAGACGAATGGTTTGATTTCATATTTTCATCTCCTTCATTCCTTTCATATCCATCTTCATTTCGGATTTATGCTTCTTAGTCTTTGTTTGCATCGAATCCTGCGCAAGCGACAACGAGGCAGAAAATGCTAAGACAAAAAAAGATAGAAATACTATTTTTATTAAATTGGTTTTTCCCGAAAAACGGGATTTCATTTCGTTCAACATTATGATTACTCCTTATAAGTTTAAAGATTTTAGTTAATAATATTTTGGCTAAAGCCAATTTTATGTTGTATATCTTCCTACGACCTAAAGGTCGTGGCAATTTTCAAAAATTTATTTACAGCAATCTTTTCCTTCCGAGGCTTTCTTAAATTTTCTCCAAAGTATGAAGACAAATAATGCTGCAACGATTATTAAAACTATGTATTTCATTTTTGTATCCTAAAATTTTTCTTTCTCAGTAAAACTCTGTGTAACCGCTTTTTTTTGTTACACAGAGTTTCACCAAGTTATCACAGAGGACTACAGAGATATTTTAATTTTCTAAAAGTAATCCGTTTTTCTTAGCTTCTTTTTTAAGCTCATAAGATTTCCACAGGTAATAAATGACCGGGTAGACGGCAAGTTCCATTAACACTGAAGTAACGACACCGCCAAGCATCGGTGCAGCGATTCTCTTCATTACATCTGCTCCGGCGCCGTTGCTCCACATAATCGGAATTAAGCCAGCAACAATTACTGAAGCCGTCATTATTTTAGGTCTTACTCTTTTTACTGCGCCGTGATGAATTGAGTCGATTAAATCGTTTATACCTCTCATCATTCCTTTATCCTGCCATTCTTTGTAAGCAACATCAAGATAAAGAAGCATAACAACGCCGGTTTCGGCGTCAAGCCCGGCAAGCGCTATAATACCAACCCAAACAGCGATACTTAGGTTATATCCTAAAATGAATAGCAGCCAAAAAGTTCCGACGAGCGAGAATGGAACTGCCAAAAAGATGATTGCAACTTTTTTTAATGACTTTGTATTTAAGTAGATGATCAAGAAAATAATGAATAAGGTCATCGGGATAACAACCATCAAACGCTGATTGGCATGCTGCATATACTCAAACTCACCGCTCCATACGAGGCTGTAGCCGACGGGCAGATGAATAGTTTGTGCAACAATTCTTTGCGCGTTCTTTACGTAAGTTCCAATGTCTGAGGTTTTCAGATCAACATAAACCCATGCATTAGGTCTGGTGCCTTCGGTTTTAATAACCATTGGACCTTTGTGCACGGTAAAGTCGGCAAGTTGTCCAATCGGTACTTGAGCACCGATTGGAGTAGGAACGAGAACTCTTTTCAAATCGTCCACATTATCTCTTTGTTCGCGCCCATATCTTAAATTAACCGGGAAACGCTCAAGCCCTTCAACAGTGGTAGTAACATTCATCCCGCCCATTGCAGATTGAATTACATCTTCCACATCTTGAATCGTGAGTCCATATCTTGCAGCTTCTTCGCGATTGATATTTATATCAACATAATTACCACCAACAGTTCTTTCAGCATAAGCGCTAAGTGTACCGGGCACAGTGCGCATAACAGCTTCAACCTTTTCGCCAATAGATTGAAGCGTATCAAGATTAGGACCTGATATTTTTATACCAACCGGAGTTTTAATACCGGTGCTAAGCATATCAGTTCTGGTTTTTATAGGCATTGTCCAGGCGTTAGTAACACCAGGAAAATGGACAGCCTCATTCATCTGGTCGATAAGCTTTTTAACCGTCATTCCCTTGGGCCATTCACTTTCTGGTTTAAGCATGATGGTTGTTTCGGTCATGTCAAGACCGGCAGGGTCGGTTGCGGTTTCCGCTCTTCCAATCTTGCCAAATACATGATGCACCTCCGGGAAAGATGCGATAATCTTATCAGCCTGCTGAAGCAGCTCTCTTGCCTTTGTAATTGATATACCTGGAAGTGTAGTCGGCATGTAAAGCAAATCGCCTTCGTAGAGCGGAGGCATAAACTCGCTGCCAAGCTTTGAAAACGGGATGTAGGTTAGCGCCATCAAAACAAGCGTCGTAATAATAACATACTTCCAATGCTTAATTACAAAGTTCACTACAGGGTGATAAATTTTAATTAGAAATTTATTGATAGGATTTTTTTCTTCCGGCTTTATATTTCCGCGAATCCAGTAACCCATTAATACCGGTACAAGGGTTATTGATAAGATTGCCGCTGCTGCCATCGAATATGTTTTAGTAAAAGCAAGCGGCTTGAATAATTTCCCTTCCTGAGCTTCCATTGTAAATATCGGGATGAAGGAAACCGTTATTACCAGCAGAGAATAAAACAAAGATGGACCGACTTCTTTTGCAGCTTCAATAATTAACTGCCAGCGCTCGCGCCTTTGTTCCGGCGGCTTTTGCATATCGTGCTCAATATGCTTGTGAGCGTTTTCAATCATTATTATAGCGGCATCAACCATAGCCCCTATGGCGATTGCAATTCCGCCGAGAGACATGATGTTTGCATTTATTCCTTGAGCTCTCATTACGATGAATGCCATTAATATAGCCGTCGGCAGAGTAAAGATTGCCACAAAGGCGCTGCGGAAGTGCATCAAGAATAAAATACAAACGAATGCAACGATTAGAATTTCTTCTATTAATTTATCTTTAAGAGTATCGATTGCTCTTTCAATTAAACTGGAGCGATCATAGACCGGAGTAATCTTAACATCCGGCGGAAGCCCTTGCTTTAATTCCGCAAGCTTCTTCTTAACGCCTTGGATAACCGAAAGCGCATTTTCTCCGTAGCGCATTACAATAATTCCGCCTACGGTTTCGCCTTTGCCGTCGGATTCGGCTAAGCCTCTGCGCATTTCCGGGCCATAGGCAACGTTGGCAATGTCTTTTATATAAACCGGAGTGTTAGTTTTTTTATCAACCATTACTGGTATGTTCTCAACATCCTGAATTGACTTAATATACCCCAAGCCTCTTATCATAAATTCCGATTCACCCATTTCAATAGTCTCGCCGCCTACATCATTATTCGATTTCTTTATTGCCATCTCAACATCGCTTAAGGGAATATTGTAAGCCAATAATTTTGCCGGGTCAACAGTAACTTGATACTGTTTTACAAATCCGCCGATGCTTGCAACTTCGGCAACACCCGGAACTGTGCTAAGCTGATATTTTAAGTACCAGTCCTGTATTGTACGAAGATCTGCCAGTGAGCGTTTGTTAGAAGATAATGTATATTCAAACACCCAGCCTACGCCGGTTGCATCGGGTCCTAAAGTCGGAACAACTCCGGTGGGCAATCTTTTTGCAGCATAGTTTAGATATTCAAGAACTCTGCTTCGTGCCCAGTAAAGGTCTGTGCCGTCCTTGAAGATTACATAAACAAGCGAGTAGCCGAAGAATGAATATCCTCTAACAACCTTTGCGCCAGGCACCGATACAAGCGCTGTTGTCAGCGGGTAAGTTACCTGGTCTTCAACTATTCGAGGCGACTGTCCCTCATACTTTGTGTAGATAATTACCTGAACATCGCTTAAGTCCGGTATTGCATCTACAGGAATATTGTACAGCGAATAAATTCCCCAGCCCATTAGGAAGACGACTGCAAGGATTACGAGAAATCTGTTCTTAACTGAATACTCTATTATTTTTTCTAACATCAAAAACTCCGAAATAAATTATTCATTTTCATAGAGAAAAAACTTTTCTTTGGAAGGAATGATGGAGTAGTGGAATAATAGAGTAATGTTAAACCCAAATTTATATTTTTAGCATTCCAATACTCCATCATTCCACTACTCCAATTCTCCATAACTACAGTCTTCCTATTTAACCTTAAAGCCATGCGATTTCAAATTGTCGACAGCTTGCTGAATGGTGACCTCTTGAAGTTTCATTCCGCATTTCGGATCGATTCCCGGCTTATCGGAAAGAACATTGAAGTCCATAGGACATTGATAAACTTTGCCGTCCATGTTATCATCAATTGCCTTCACATCAATTACACCTTTATATGCGACTGGCGCAGAATGACTTCCGATCATTTGCATACCGCTCATATTATCTTTTGGGGAAACCGGCTTTTTAGTTTTATCCTCAGCCTTATTGTTGGTTGAATTATTTTGCGTAGTTGAATCTGCCTGCGAGCTGCCAAGCGTCATGTTATTTAAAGCTGCATTTAAATTGCTTTCGGAATCAAGCAGGAATTGAGAAGAAGTTACGACTTCATCTCCCGGTTTGATGCCTTGCAAAACTTGAACATAACCGCTGTCGCCGCGTACGCCAAGCACTACAGTCCTTGGTTCAAAGTAACCGTTGCCGAGAGATATAATTGCAACGTCTCTTGTTCCGGTGTGAATTATCGCTTGATTAGGAACGGCAACAGTCTCAAGCGTAATCGGTGATTTTATATCGGCATCTGCAAACATGCCTGGCTTGAATTCATAATTACTTGAATTGTGTATTTCAATTCTTACTTGAACAGTTTTAGAATCGGTATCGAGATAAGGATAAATGTAAGTTATTCTTCCTTGAAAAGTTTTCCCGGGCATGTAAGAAAGCTGCAAGTTAACCTTATCTCCAAGTTTAATCCAAGGAAGCTCATATTGATAAATTTGAGCAAGCCCCCAAACTGTGGTGAGGTCGGCAATTTTATAAAGCGCCATTCCGGGCATTATGTTTTGACCGTTGATTACCATTTTGTCTGCAACGATTCCGTCAGCGGGAGAAAAGATTGTCATAGTTTTTTGCGGCGTACCTCTCTGTTCAAGAGCTTTAATTTCTTTTTCGGAGATATCCCAGTAAAGCAATCTTCTCTTTGCGCTTTCAACTAATTGATCGGCTCCTTGCTTGCTAATTAAAGAACCGCTGCCGGAAATTTCTTTCCTGTATTTTAATGCTTGAAGATATTCTTCTTGAGTACTAACTAAATCGGGACTGTAAATACTTAGAAGCGGCTGCCCCTTGCGAACGTATTGACCGGTGTAATCGACAAACAATTTTTCAATGTAGCCCATAATTTTGGTTGAGACAGTGTACAGCTTTGTTTCATCGTAAGTAATATTAGCTGTGGTTCTGATGTTGCGTGACAATTTTCTTTTTTCAGCAATCTCTGTTGTTACGCCTATGTTCTGCTGTGTTGCCGGGTCAATATGAATTTGATCCGTGCCAACCTGGTCTGCATAAACGGGAACATAGTCCATTCCCATTTCATCTTTTTTGGGAACAGGAGATGTTTCTGTTGGATTCATCGGAGAACGGTAGTACGCAATTTTTCTTTCGCCGCCGCTTCCGCCGTCATCTGCATAAACGGGAACGTAATCCATTCCCATCTGATCCTTCATCGGTACTTTTGATGTTACCGTCGGATTCATAGGCGAACGATAATAAAGAATTTTCTTTTCACTGGTTTTACTGTTTGTTGTTGAGTTATGATTATTAAAAATAAACCAGCCGGCGCCCAATCCAATTATAATGCTTATAATACCGGTAATAATTATTTTCTTCATCTAATTTTCTCCGTAATCTTTCTATTTAATTTCATCTTTTATTTGACTTATACTTAAGCCGACAGCCTGCTCAAGCAACGCCTGGCTTTGCATGTAGCTCATTTCGGACATGTAATAATCCTGCTTAGCCATTAAAACCATTTTGTACGCATCGATGAACATTAAGAATTCCGTTTTGCCGGTCTGATATTCGGCAAGGGTAGTTTGAAGCGTCTGCTCTGCTTGCGGTATTACAGTGCTCTTATAAAGGTCGATTAAATTTTTATTGCTCTCAATTTTTATCAACGCATTCTGAACATCGCTTGCAACCATATTTTTCATTGCGCTTAATTGTTCCTGCGCTGTGCTGATGTTGATTTCATTCTCCTGAACCTTTCCGGTAAATTTATCCTTGGACCAAAACGCAAGCGGAATATTTACGCCAACCATCGCCGACCAAAAATCATTAGATGTGTTTGCCATATTTTTATACATAAGCTGCACCATAAAATCGGGATAGTATTCAAGCTTAGATGCTTTCAATTCGGACTTATTCATTTCAACATTGAACTGCATTGCTTTTATCTCCGGTCTGTTTTCAAAAGCTAAATCCGCAAGCTGGTCGTAAGTCCAGTTTGGAATCGTATCTTGAATGTCTTTAATCTCCGGCAGCAGAGAATTTACCGGGCGGCTTAGGATTGTGTTTATCATCGTTTCAACATTTCTTTTTTCCTTAAGAAGATTTATTCCATCATTAACCAAGGTTGAAAGCTCTGTCTGCGCTCTTAATACATCAGCTTGCTTGCCGGTGCCGACTTCATACTGCTTTAATGCAATAGCATTAAGCTGCTTAAGGAGGTCTTGATTTTCTTTGTTGATTTCAATCCTCTTCTCAACAAAGTAAAGCATGTAATAATTAGATTTTAAATCGTTAATAATTTTATTCTTAAGAGCGTTATACTGCTCGCCGTACATTTTAGCATTGCTTGATGCGGCGTTGCCCATATTGCCGAGCTTGCCGGGAAATGGGAACATCTGCTGAACATAGTAATCGGTCTCCATTCCATTTGTAATTGGATTCAAATATTGGATAGGCGTTTGATAGAAAGAAATTCCAACCTGCGGCGGATCCCATGCAGTAACTTGTTTAACTTTAGTTTGCTGAGCAAGAGTTTGGCTGCGCGCCGCCTTTAACTGAGGATTATTTTGAAGCGCCTCTTTTACTAGATTATTTAGGCTGTCATTACCATCCGCCGTTTGAGAATAAATCGAGAGCGGTACAAATAAAAATATTAAAAGAATTACGGCTGACATATAAATTAAATTTGATTTTCTTCCCACGTGACTCTCCTTGTAAGTCCGAAATTGTAAAAGTACTTTAAGTTGAAAATGAGGTGAAATCTTATTTTTAAATTTTTCCATTCTATTGTCATTTCTTATTTTTTGCATTATGATATAGAAAGTATAATGCCAGAGCGAAAAGTTGAATTGTGGCTTGGAAATGAAGTTTTTTAATCGCGAATGACTGGGGTTAATTAAAGAAGTTTAAATATTTTTAAAGAATTTAAATTTTTTCTGCCTCACTTGTAATTTATTTTTCGTGGTGAGTGAAGGAGTATTGGAATACTACAATTTCCCAATACTCCAAAAGAATAATTTTTCTAGAAGCAGTTCAGTAATTTATAGTTATGCCGGCGCCAAAGCCCATATCGCTGTCATAATGTGTTGAGATGCCGAAGTATTTTGTTATAATGTATCTGAATCCGACCATACTTTCTCTATCGGTATTGACCATAAAATTAAAACGCAGACGTGCAGTAACCGGTATGTCATCCCTGCTTAATTGAAATCTTAATTTGCCTTGTGTGTCAACTCTGAAATCGGCAAACACAAGCATAGGTAAAGTGTACCTAACCCCTGCAATTAAAACTTTGCGCTTGTCGGCTGTATTAGCTTGACCGAACATATTTTCCCCGCGTTCATGTGTATTCCAATACCTAACATCCCAGCCTATGTAAGGAAACCACCATTGCATCACGCCTAAATATCTGCCGAATTCTGTTTCATCCTCGTAGCCCTTCATACTGTTTATACCGAGATGCCAATCAGTCCGGAATTCATAGCGGGTATTTGCAAGCATCGCTTCGCCATCGCTGCCGCTGCTTTCTAAACCAACCCGCGCGCCCAAGTGAAACATTCTATCACCATCGTATAAATTTTGTATCGCCTTTTCAGGATCGGACAAAAATGGATTAGGCGGAGAATCTTCATAGCTGAAAATTCTACCCATACCACTCATCATGTGGTAAAGAATGTGGCAATGGAAAAACCAATCGCCGTAATAACGGGCGGCAAATTCAATCGTGTCTGTTTCCATCGGCATAATGTCCAGAACATTTTTTAGCGGATCATAATCTCCTTGTCCATTTAGTACTCTGAAGAAATGCCCATGCAGATGCATCGGATGTCGCATCATAGTACCGTTGTATAAAATAATTTTTACATTCTCTCCTTTTTTGATTAATATCTTATCGGATTCGGAGAGAGTTTTGTTATTTATACTCCAAACATAGCGGTTCATGTTGCCGGTGAGATTGAAGTGCAAAACTTTTAAAGGACCTTTAGGTAGTGTCGTTTTAAATGGAGCTTTAAGCATAGCATAATTAAGAGTAGTAGTCGTGTCCAGGTTTTCGGGATACATAACGGTGTTCATATCCATTTGCTGAAGGCTCATCTGCATCCCCATATTATTCATTGAGCCATCCATGTTCATCATACTGTTCATCATCTTCATGCCTTCAAAATATTCTAAGGTTGGAAGAGTTGGCGCAGAAACTTTCTCACCGCTGCCGAGCCATAGAGAAGTATGATGAGTTCTATCTTCGGATGTTGCGCGAAATTCATAGGACTTGCCGCCGTCGGGAACCGTTACAATTACATCGTAAGTTTCGGCAATGCCGACAATCATTCTATCAACATCTACGGGAACAACATCGCTGCCATCGCTGGCAACTACGGTAATTTTTCCTCCGGCAAATTGAAGCCAGAAATATGTAGATGAAGAGCCGTTAATAATTCTAAGTCTGATTTTCTCGCCGGGCTTTGCATCCCTTAAAGTTTGCCGGATTTTTCCGTTTGTAAGAAATGCGTTATAATATACGTCACTTACATCCATAGAAAGCATTCGCTTCCACTCGCTGGTAACTTTCGTCCCAAAATAACCTTGCATAAGAGCTTCGCCGTAACTTTGAACACTGCCTTTCTCAATTGCGTACCAATCTGTTGCCATGTGTAAGGAGCGTTCAACTTCGTAAGGATTTTCATTTGTCCAATCGCTTAGCAGCAATGTGTATTCTCTCATCGATGGTTCGTGACGCTTATAAATAATCAATGCACCGTTTAACCCGCTTTGCTCTTGTAAACCGGAATGCGAATGGTACCAGTAAGTGCCGCTTTGAATAATCGGGAATTTGTATAAGAATGTTTGCCCCGGCTCGATAGGAGTTTGCGTAAGATATTCAACACCGTCGTATTGATTTGGAATAATCATTCCATGCCAATGGATGGTTGTCGGTTTGTCCATTTCATTATGAACAAATATTTCCGCAGTGTCGCCTTCGGTAAAATATAAAGTTGGACCGGGGACAGAACCGTTAGTAGAAATCGCATGTGCTTCTTCACCCGTAAAATTTACTGTAGTATCTCTAACAAATAAATCGTAACGAACAGTTTGGGGCTTAGCATCCGGTACATAAGAATTAAAGGTTGTATCGTTTGTTAATGTAGTATACAAATGATCCGGATTTTGGCGTTGCGCGAATGTATAAGAAAAAAGACTTATGATTATTAGAACTAAAAAAAATTTAATCATTATTTTATAGTCTCCTTCACTTCGCCGCAAGTTGGCATTGCTTTACCGAAGTAAGGATTCTTTATTGCTGATTCGCTACTCAGCCAGTATTTCTTTTTCATCGAACAATAATCATAATAGATAGACTCTGTTGACAATTTAACAGCTTTAGCCAGCAAATAAAAATTGTCTGACAGAGAAGCAAAATAAATTCTTTGTTTAGCTAGATCTTTGCTTTGTGAAATATCTTTTGCATCGGCGGACAACTTGTCTTGCAGAGGCATAAAAGCTTTGTGTTCGGTTGCAGTCAAGGATTTTATATCAATTTTTTGAATTGCGTTTACAAGCTCATCGGCTTTTGAAGCTGCAGCAGAGGGATCGGAGTTTACGAGCGCATCTTTTATATTATAATATAAAGAAAGCAGATACTCAAATGAAGATTGAGATGCTGTGTCATCCTTTATAAATCTGCTGCTTGCTGCAAATATTCCAAATGAAAAAGAACAAACAAAAAGAGTGGAGAGAATTAGGGTTTTCATATCTATCTTTTCAGAATAAAAAAAGTTTACCTACTATGACTTAGTTTTTTAATTACCGTACGAGCAAATATTAATTTATAATATTTTTAATAGTAATATTGTTATTGGCATTACAATTAGGTGTTACCCGCAGCCAGAATAACGAAATTTTTATGCCAGAATGGGCAGCCCCAATTTTGTAAATAATAAAAGGTTTTTAATTTTTTGAATAATTAAACTTTTAAAAAGTTTAATTATTTTTAAATAATTTAAAATTCAATGCGCTTTTTCTTCAAACGGCGAAAGCTTGTAGTGCTCAATTTTACTGTACAAGGTTGGTAAGGAAATTCCCAAAATCTTATGAGCTTTGTTTTTGTCCCACTTTAATGCATCTAAAATATTCTTGATGTGTCGTTTCTCTAGCTCTCCGAGAGAAATAAATTCAGGTTTAGTACTTTGAATCTCTTCTTGTATTGAAGTATTATTTCCAGATTTTCTAAGGAGTATATTTTCTTTCAGCAAAACATCATCGGAAGAAAGAACAACCGCCTGCATTAAAGTGTTTTCTAATTCTCTAACGTTACCGACCCAGTAATTGTTCTTAAGTATATCCATTACTTCTTCAGGAATTTTATTAACGTTCTTGTGAAGTTCAAGATTTATCTTATTTAAGAAGTGGCTAACAAGAAAAGGTATATCTTCAATTCTTTCTCGAAGCGGCGGGATATCGACTGAAAAAACTTTGAGCCTAAAATATAAATCCTCGCGAAACTTTCCTTCTTTTACATGCTCGACTAAATTTTTATTTGTCGCGGCAATTATTCTTGCTTTCATAGGAATCAATGCTTCACCGCCGACTTTTTCAAATTCCTTTTGCTGAAGTATTCTTAAAAGCTTAACTTGAAGGCTTGGAGAGATTTCAGAAATCTCATCTAAAAAGATTGTGCCCTCATCTGCGAGCTCAAACTTTCCTTTTTTATCACGAATAGAACCGGTAAAAGCTCCTTTAACATGACCAAACAATTCACTCTCTAAAAGCGATTCCGTAAGAGCAGTACAATTTACTGCAATGAAAGGCTGGTTTTTCGTTATACCGCTGTAGTGTATTGCACGTGCAACTAATTCTTTTCCGGTTCCGCTTTCGCCTTCGATTAAAACGGTTACCCGGCTTGATGAAACCTGCCCAATCTTTTTATATACTTGACGCATCTGCGGCGTTTTGCCAATCAAAGTATTTTCAACTAAATATTCTTCAGTCTTCTCGTTTACAAAAGTATTTAGCTGGTCGCTTAGCTTTTTATTTTTCAATGCTCTTTGAATTGTAATTTTTAAGCTATCAATTTCCAAAGGCTTTTCAATATAGTCGTAGGCACCTTGCTGCATAGCTTTAACTGTGGTTTGCATGTCGTCGAAGGCGGTAATAATTATAACGTGAATGTGCGGATCAATATCTTTAACATTTTTAAGAACGTCAAAGCCATCTGCTCCGGGCATCCTTATATCGGTTATAACAAGGTCGGGAAGTTCATTCTTTACAATTTCAATTCCTTTAAGTCCATTCTCTGCGGACAGCACTTCATAGTTTTGTTTTTTAAGATAACCTGATAAAGTTTTTCTAATTGATTGGTCGTCATCTATAACTAATATTTTTTCCATTTTAAAATCCAGTGAAATAATCCAAAAAATCCGGAGAAGGACCTGATGGTAAATCAGAAAAAATCATGAGCCGATTGTTAATAAACTTAACCGGGAAATTCTATCGAAGTGTTTTGTATTCAAAGTTGCTAAAGTGTATCCGGACTTTATAGCTGTTGCAGCAATAAAAATATCTCTATACTCAATCAACTGATTTTTAGCTTTCAATTCTCTGTAAATTTGCGAGGAAAGCTTTGCTGACTCTTCATCAAAGGACAGTATGTTAAGCCAACGAAAAAGCTTTTCTAAGTCGTGCGTGTGTACATCAGTCTTTGCTCCACAATAAAGTTCAAAAACAGTAACACTTGTTGTGTAACAGAAATAGTTTTCCTTCAGTGACCAAAGCGCAGTCTGATATTTGTTTTTACTTCTTAAAAATTCTATAAGAATAGATGTGTCGATTATAATTGATCTATCTTCCAAGATTTAACCTTGATTTCTTCCTCATTTATATCCCATACAGAGATTTCGCTAAAATCCTTTTTCCAGTCATCATCAAGCAGCTTTTTGATAGGAGTTATTTCGACTTCAACATTCTCTGCCTCAAACTTTTTAGGAATAGTTATGTGAAGCTGATTATTTTTAACTTTAGTAATAATTTTAATTGTTTCCATCTTACTTTACCTAAAAATTATATTTGCAAATCCTATTTACTTTAATTGTATAAAAATAGCAAGCCCCATTATTAAATTTCGATAGTCTATAAATTTTATAAATGCACTTCCATATACTTTTGTTCTATCGGCAGCTTTATTTCAAAAATAGTTTCACTTTTTTTTGACGCTACGAGATTAAAAGAGCCGTTGTGCTGTTCAATAATCTTTTGAGATATGGAAAGCCCTAAGCCTGTGCCTGAAGCTTTTGTAGTAAAGAAAGGTTCGAATATATTAAGCTCCGGATCGATGCCGCTTCCGTTATCTTTAACCAAAATTGAAATTGAATTATCCTCATTATTTCTCCGGGAAGAAATTTCGATAAGACCATTTTGGTTCACAGCTTCGATTGAATTGTCAATTAGATTGATGAATACTTGTTTTAACTTGTCTGTATCGGCTTCGAGACGAACATTTTCGGTATTATTAACAAGGATTATATTTTTATCATTCAGCTTTTTGCTTAGTTGATTCTGGACATTATCTATTAAGTCTTTTAGTTTGACTTCAGAAAAATTCAATTCCATCTGGCGTGAAAACTGGAGAACATCTTTTACAAGATTATTTAAGCGGTTGATTTCGGTTTTCATTATTTCAAAGTTTTCTCTATCATCCTCACTCAAGTCAAGAGTTTCGGCAATAATATCGGCATTCAGTTTAATAGAGGTTAAAGGCGTTTTAATCTCATGCGCAAGAACTGCAGCCATCTTGCCGAGTGCCGCAAGCTTTTCTCTCTTTATTAATTCTTCGGTATTATTTTTTAAAGTCTGCGACATATTGTTAAAGGCTTTAGTAAGTTCACCAATCTCGTCATTAGTGTTAAGCTCCAGCTTTATACCGTAATTGCCTTTTTCAATTTCATGCGCTTTATCTTTAAGCTTGTTAATAGGATTCGATATTACCTTAATAATTACAAACGCGATGCTGATACTTACAATCAAACCGCCAAAAACACTAAGCAGAAAGTAACGCATCAACTCATGGTTGGATTTAATATCAAAAATTATTTTAATCAGAGGGATTTGAATTAGAAGAATTATAATCGGCACAAGAATTAACGAGCTTAAAATAATTTTCTTCTTAATGCTGAAATTGTGGAGCCTTCCCAGCGATGCAGGAAACATATCAAACTTACTAATTGCTACAGTAATAAAAAGTATTACACCGATAAGAAAAGCAACCGGGCTCATTTCCACTAAGAAATAGAAGCCAAGGTACCAAGGCAGAAACAAACCAAAAATAAATGAGATTAAATTGGTGATAATTAAACCGAGCGTAAGCATTATAATTTGCTTGCGCAGCAGCTCATCCTTCTCACTGTAATATTTTTTGACGAGCCAATAAAAATTTACAGCGATAAGCAAAGTATAAAAAATCAAATACACAGGATAAAGCGGAGCGAAATGCGCCTCAAACATACTGCCGTGCATGTGGGAAGCATGTATTAGGTTTCCGGTCCACAAAAGGATAAATACTATTGCGGCAGGAATTAAGATTGAAAGGCTTTTCGTTAAACCCATCTTTTGCGGATGAGGAAAATTCCAACTGAAGAATGTAATCGTTACAATAATAAGCAGCAATAAAGAATGGCATGAGATATCAAGTATGGTAACATTCTCCGAATTCATCAACAAAAAATGAACGCTGTGAGAAATTAAATAGCCAATAACCAAAATCAGAATAAGAATAAAAAGCTGACTTTGCTTATCCCTGCCGGACCTGGAATAAATAATATAAATCAATCCCACCGCGCTTAAAAATGTAGCGAGAAGGAATAATAACTGTGTAATGTCTAATGTCATAAGAGATTTCATGACAAATTCTATACCTTTAAGAATTTCTTCACGTTTATGTAATTATTCAATTTCAATTTTAAATAATTTAAGGATTTTTAATTTATTTAAATCTACAAAATAATCTGTTCTTTTAATTTCCATCATAATGCAAACAAAGTTTATGGCATTCCATTTGGGTTGATAAATAAAAAATGAAACTTAGTTAAAATAATCATTTAGTTATTAAAATAGACGACAAAAATTTAGGAAGGAAAATTAACATGACGTTAATATATATTCTTACCGGCTTAGCTGTTGTTTATACAGCTTATTTATTTGGAGTAAAAAAAAGAACAAACAAGGCAGTCCCACCCGTACAAAATAATTTACTTCGGCATGATTCTTCAGTACAAACACACAAGAATCATAGCGGGTATGGGTGCTGTTAATTAATTAAATAATTATTAAGTCTAAGGCTTACAAGAAGATTGGAGAAAAAAATGAAAACGAAAAATCTAACATCGGTAATTGTCATTTTATTTTCTGTTTTTTACACAGCAAAGGCAAATCAGGTTACAATTGAAAACAAAAGTAATATTGCATTTGAAGATTCATCTATGACAAATCATAATCACAACTGTTCTTCAATGATGGAGAATAATTCATCCATGATGAATCAAAGCGATTCCACAATGATGGGACACGGCAATATGATGGCAATGATGCAGAAATGCCAAAGCTTGTGCGACAAAATGGGTAATGTTAAGAGTGATAATTCCTTTGTAGACCCTGGCACTAAAAAAAGCAGCTACGGTTATTTCCAATACCAGAGACAAAAGGATAACGCCGGGAAGGAAAAGAAGTAAATTTAATGGGGCTTATTAACCCCATTTTTAATATAGAAAAAATAATTAGAGTAATAAAATGGTAATGGATATTGTTTGCGGAATGGAAGTAAAATCTCCATCAAAATATTTTGTACACTTTAATAACAATCATTATGAGTTTTGTTCAGAGAATTGCAAGAATAAATTTACTACTGAACCGGAACGTTACATAGCAGGAGAAAAATCAGAATCAGCCCCGGAAGAAAACCACCTCGCGGCTGAGCACACTGCAAAGAAAATAACCGCCGCAACGTACAAAATTTCGTCAGATGGAATTGAGAAAATAACAATTCCTATTACTGCACTTCATTATGCCGCCGATATAAAATTCATTGAAGGTGAGATTAAAAAAATACCAGGAGTAAAAACCGCTAACATAAATTATACAACCTCAAGCGTTAATGTAGAATTTAGAAAAGATGAAGCACAGGCTAAAGACATTATTAATACAATAAAAAATGCAGGCTATCAAACCGGTAATGCACATCTGCATCTCGGCATTGGTGGAATGTACTGTGCAAGCTGTGTAACAAAAATTGAAAATGAATTGAAGAAGCAGCCCGGCGTGCTTTCGGCAAGCGTTAACATTGGAACCGATTCGGCGTACATTGATTATGTTCCAGGCAGCGTTAATATCGGAGAGATAAAAAAAGTAATAGAAAAGCTTGGCTACAAAGCTTTTGACTCGAATGTTAAAGCTCCGGTAGGAACTGAATCTAAGGAAGCTGCAAAAGCACAAACCGCAGAAGAGCCTGTTGATGAAAACGAATTGGCGCGGGAAAAAGAATACAAAACGCTGCTTCACAAATTTATTTTCGCGGCATTTATAGCAATACCTATTTTATTTTTTAGCTACCCGGAGCTTTGGGGGTTACCTATTCAATTTCAAAAAGGTAGTGAGACTTTAAAATATATCTGGATGGCAATGAGCTTATTAAGTCTGCCGGTTATGTTTTGGTCTGGTTCGCAGTTTTATACAGGCGCATTAGCGGCTTTCAAAAACAGATCCGCAAACATGCATACTTTAATTGCAACAGGAATTTCCGCAGCATGGATTTATTCTGCTGTAGCAACTTATTTCCCTTCAATATTTCCAAGCGAAAAATTGGCGGGGCAGTTTTTTGACGTTATTGCAGTTGTAGTTTCATTAGTTGTTTTAGGAATGGCTCTCGAAATCAGGGCAAAGGGAAAAAGCTCTGAAGCGATAAAGAAGCTAATCGGACTGCAGGCAAAGACTGCAAGAGTTTTAAGAGACGGACCTGAAGGGAAAAAAGAAACGGACATTCCTGTCGAAGAAGTTGTACTTGATGATATTGTAATAGTAAAGCCAGGCGAAAAGATTCCGGTAGACGGCGTGCTTACAGAAGGTTATTCATCAATCGATGAATCCATGATTACCGGCGAGCCGATAGCTGTTGAAAAACGCACCAGAGATGAAGTTATCGGAGGTACAATTAATAAAACCGGTTCATTTAAATTCAAAGCGATAAAGGTAGGAAAGGATACTGCACTTGCTCAAATAATCCTGATGGTTGGACAGGCTCAAAGCTCTAAAGCGCCTATTCAAAAAATTGTTGATAAAGTCTCCGGGTACTTTGTTCCGGCAGTAATTATTTTGGCAATTCTATCATTTGTAGGCTGGTATGATTTCGGACCGCAGCCAAATCTTATTTATGCATTGATTGTATTTGTAACGGTTCTTGTAATTGCATGCCCATGTGCATTAGGTTTAGCTACCCCGATTTCATTAATGGTGGGTATAGGTAAGGGTGCTGAGAACGGTATATTAATACGAAGCGGAGACGCTCTTGAAACAGCACAAAAAATTGATGCGATAGTTTTAGATAAGACAGGCACTATAACTGAAGGTATGCCTTCTCTTACTGATGTAATTACAACAAACGGCTTTGACGAAAAAACAATATTAGCTTTAAGTGCAAGCATTGAAAAAGCATCTGAACATCCATTAGCTGATGCAATTGTAAAAGGCGCTGAAGAAAAATCGCTTGAATTATTCGAGCCGAAAAACTTTAACGCAGTTCCAGGGCACGGCGTTGAGGCTGATGTTGACGGAATGAAACTGCTGCTCGGCAATAAAAAAATGATGACAAAATTTAACATTGTGCTTAACGGATTAGAAGAAAAAAGTATTCAATTAGCCGACGAAGGCAAAACTCCTATGTTCGTTGCAGTTGATGGAAAGGCTGCCGGAATAATTGCAGTGGCAGATACAGTTAAGCAGGATTCAAAAGATGCAATTGCAAGGCTGAAGAAAATGGGATTGGAAATTGTAATGATTACCGGCGATAATGCCCGCACTGCAAATGCAATTGCAAAGCATGTCGGAATTGATAGGGTTTTATCAGAAGTGCTTCCAGAGGATAAAGCGCTAAATGTTCAGAAGCTTCAGAATGAAGGTAAGATAGTAGCAATGGTTGGAGATGGAATAAACGATGCGCCAGCATTGGCACAAGCTGATATTGGATTGGCAATCGGCACCGGTACTGATGTTGCAATTGAAGCATCTGACATTACTCTTATTAAAGGAAGCTTAAAGGGAGTTGTGCTTGCGATTCAATTATCAAAAGCAACAATGAAAAATATTAAACAAAATTTATTCGGCGCATTCTTTTACAACGGGATTGGAATTCCGGTTGCAGCAGGAATTTTATTTCCGTTCTTTGGAATTTTACTATCGCCGATGATTGCAGGCGCAGCAATGGCATTCAGCTCTGTAACAGTTGTAACGAATGCAAATCGATTAAGAAATTTTAAGTCAAAAGAGAAATAAGGAGGCAATAAAATGTTAGCTGAACAAATACTCGTAACAATTGGAGGAATAGGAATTGCAATCTGGGTTGCCTGGTATTTTTGGTTTTCAGAAAAGAAAGGAGTTAAAATACAAGCTGCCACTTCCGGTATTCAAGAAGCTTTTATCACAGTTAAAGGCGGCTACACTCCGGATGTTTTAATCTTTGAAGCAGGCAAACCGATAAAGCTTAACTTCCACCGTGAAGAAACAGCTTCATGCACTGAAGAAGTTATTTTTTCAGATTTTAATAAAAAAGCAGTGCTTACTCCTTTTAAAACCATACCGATAGATCTTCAGGCTGACAAGCCTGGAGAATACGAATTTAGATGTGGGATGGGAATGATTAGAGGAAAGCTAATAGTAAAATAATGCCCCAACAACAACCTATATACTTCAACTAACAAACCAATTTTATTAAACAATCTTACTTGAGATGAGATAAACTCAGTTATTCCTGCCTGGTGAAATAATAAAGTATATGAGTAGATAATATTGGAACTATATTAACAGATATTCTTGCGTAACTTCTTATTAATCTATTTCACGGGTTATCACATTGTCAGCCAGATTTACATAAGGCACATTATAGTACAAGCAAATCATCTTTACATTCACTTGTCTTTCCGGTAAGTAGCTCAAGACATGCAAAATTTAGAATACTCATAATATTTTTTTGCTATCAGTTTTACCAATGTAAACTAAAATTCTTTGGTCCAGAGAGACCGTCAACAATCTGAAATATAGCCTATTCAATCTATGCAGCCTCGCATCGGCTAATTAATTGAATAATAAATATCTTAAAGTTGAACTGGGATTGTTGATTAGATCTAATATAATCATTATTATAACAATAATAATTGAAGAGAAAATATGAAAAAGAATGAGCCAAGTGAGATAATTATTCCAATTAGCAAACTTAGAAAAGACACTAGCAAATGTTTCAGGGAAATAAAGGAAATGAAATTACCCGCAGTTATTACAAGGAATAATAAAAGAGTTGCTGTAATTCTTGATGTAGATATGTACGAAGATATGATCAAAAGGATTGAAACAGTAACTGGTTTTATAAAGAACTAAGTGATATCACAAATGGAAGTTAGTAATTACTCCCTTGCAAAAATAAATTTCCTATAAGGGAAATATTTCTTTTTAAAAATGAGACCTTTCAAAAAGAAATGAAAAATTGAACTCAGTATCGAGGCCGCCGGTCGAAATATTCTATGTCATTCATACATGAACAACCGGGTATTATAGATGGTCATTAAAGAGACTCCTTTTTATGACGTTCCGAGGCCACGGGTATGCTTTTATAAAAGTAAATTTCCCGGCTCCGCTCAAAACATAAGCCGGAAAAACAGCCTCTCCTTTCATACAGAAATCCACTTCATCAAGTCTTTGTCGATGATAAATTAATGTCTCATGAAGTCCCCAGCTTATATTCAGATTAAGTTTTAGAATATAGCTTTGGTATTATTTATAAAATGATATATTAAAGTTCAATGATAAGATTTGGTTTCCTTGCCTTCTGATCGCGAATTTAGTTCAGCCTAAGTTCGTCGAAAGGATTTTACTTCATTCATAATACATAAGGGGAACAAGGATAAGCATAGCTTTTACCCGGAGGATATTTTCAGCCTAACACACAAGCCGCATTTTATTTAATTCAAATAACAAGTTTTGCTCGCCCCAAATAGCTCCGGCTTAACATCTGTCATCTTTATGATGAAACAAGCCGGGGCTGATTTTAATCATAATAATTAGGATTAAGCAAATAATTATTTAATTAAAGCCATATAGCTGCATAGCTTATATAGCATATGTATCAGCTTCTAAAGCATGTTATTCATTGGTCGATCTATTTTAACCATTCAGTTGTATACTGGCTTTCGTTACCCGCGAGTTTATTAAATGACCGGGGGTGGATAATATAATAGAGATCTTCGTACGGGCTTCTCTTGAAGTAAGAATAATACTATTCATTTCGAACTGTGCTTATAAAAAGAAATAGTTCGATCTTTAGGATAACCAAAGTATGCCCTCAGCTGCCAACACATTTTTTTATTACAATAAACAATTTCAATTAATTAATTACTAACAAAATAGGAGTAAGATATGTCAATCAAATTAATTTCCACTAAGAAAGGCAATCAGAATAATTCTGATGCATTAAATAAAAGCCTTGATGACATTCAAAGTGAAGATTGTGGTTTATTGCCGGAGGATTGCTATTTGGAATTCCTTGACGCTCTATTTCAAATAAGGATCGAGAAAGAAACTCAAGATGATTGTGATAGCCAGGTAAATAAGACAACAAACAATAAAGCCATAAATAAAATATAGGAGATAGTAATATTGATACCATATACCAGAAAACGAATAAAAACAGATGAACCTTCTGTTCTTATTGATAGAAGCCATTTTATATTTAATGCTACATTGACGAAGCTGGCTAAGCTAGATAGGATGAAGTTTGTGGAATACTTCATTGATATAGAGAATAGAGCCCTCTCGTTCCTATTCTCAGAAGAGAAGAAGGAGAATTCATCGGCAGTATATAAAAACGGTACTGGCTACAGCTATAGATGCAGCGCAGACGGCTTAATAAGCAAATATACATGGATACGTTCTGTAGCATACTTGAAAGAAAGCCCGGACAGACGTTTTAAAGTAGTTGCTGATGGAAAGTTCTGGACAATTAAACTTAGGCCATCATTTGAATACCGTGTGAAGAGAGGAGAACTTGAAATACCGCCGGATGTTACTGGTATATATAGGCTGGTAAATGAAGGCTCTGTGGTCTACATTGGTAAGGGGCAGATAAAGCGTCGAGCGCTTGATAAATCCCGCGATAGCTGGGTGTTTGACATAATAGAATACTCTATCATCAGCAATGACAAGAAAGAGTATGAAGCAGAGAAATACTGGCTAGAACGTTATAAAGCCGGCCACAATGGTGAATTGCCGGTATATAATAAGATATCCGGAGTAGAGGTTTAAGATTTTTTACAATGCTTTTTATGAATTATGGATATTAAATATATTCATCAGTGAATTGAAAGGAGTGTTTATTTTAATCGTATTTAGATAAGGGCTGATGAATTCATTATGAATCGCAAATAATATTTTTGAACTCTGAGGTTAAGTATTATAGCGTGTAGTAGGGAGGCCGATTGTAAATTAACCTAGATATAGAATCGAACCCATTTAATTTACTCAGTCTCGAACGTTTGATTTAGAATGGATATTTCTCTAAGATATTAATTTTATGGAAGTTAATGATAAAGATTCTTTAAGTGGGAATCAGACAGAAATAAAATGTGTGTTTTATTTAATTTTAGTGATGGCATTTTAAATCAGCATCTATTTTTTTCACATTATTATAGTACAATCCGTAGGTTATTGTCACCTTTATGTTTTCATTGTTTACAGGATATCAGCTTTTCTTTTTAGTTGTGATTTTGAATTATAGATGTTGTGTCCCGTTGAAAAGTGACTCATCCAAAGTTAATTATTTTTCAATTAAGATTCTCTTCAAATAAGATTTTCCCAGTATGAAAAAACGGACAGTTTTAATGCAGCAGCCTGTCAAGTATTGCAGAGGCTACAACATTATCCGGGGAAATATTATCCCATTCCTAAAAAAGGCTTATTGGATGTTAGTATAATTGAATCCCTTTCATATCTTTTTGCAATAGGTATAATAACAACAAGGGCTTTCTTTCTAGAGGGCTCCAGATACCCCAACTCATAGATAATAAACAAATCAAGTTGGCTAAGAAAGCAACTTATGTCACCAGTAGCAAGACAAGAAAATTAGTTACCCGGTACGCAGTAGAACTAGATGCTTAGCTTTGCATGTATAGCCATAATACTAAGAGCAATAGCAAGATGAGTCTTTCTATCTTGAATGAAGCTTCCCCCGGTACAAGAACGGATGTAAAAATAGTAATGGTCACTTAATAAAATGGAATTGAGAGTATTTTTTTACATACACTTCCTAAACTAGCAGGGTAACTATCATTGATAACCTTTGACAGGGATATCAACAGAGTGAATAGCAGCTACTTACAAAGTAGCTGTTATACTAACAACATAATTAAATAGATGTTGGTGGAGAAGATGTAGTAATTACACAGGCATAGAGTAAGCTATATGTGTATAAGCTCGGGTGTGTGAGGGGAAAAGGTAGGGTAGGTTGGAGATTACTAAATCCCATATATATTAGGCTATAAAATGTCAGTCAAGTAAAATCGTATGAAAATATTTACATTTTCTAAGATTTCAACATTATGTAAGCTTATTATTTATAATAACTTATGGCTATACAGCGTTCACCACCTAAAATTATTTTTATGTTAGGGAAAAATCCACGCTTTCGAATTTAATGTAACTCAGAAATCCACCTTCTTCGAAGGTGGTGATGTTCTTTTGGCTATGCGGGAAAAACAGTAAATTTAAGTTATGAGTAAATTTAAGAAATTAAGTCATGTAATATATAGATGTGATTATCATATTGTATGGACACCCAAATATCGTTTCAGAGTATTAGAAGGAATAATAAGACAGCAAATGAAAGAAGATATAGAAATGTTATTAGAATGGATAGGGTGTGAAAAAAAGGAGTTAAACATCCAAATAGATCATGTACATCTGATAGTAAGTGTATCCCCGAAAGTATCAATATCCAGACTAATGGGAATACTGAAAGGCAATACGGCAATAAAGATATTCAAGAGTTATCCGAAACTAAAGAAGAAACCATATTGGGGAAATCATTTTTGGTCAAGAGGCTATTGTGTAGATACGATAGGATTGGAAGAAGAAAAGATAAGAAAATATGTAAAGTACCAAGAGGACCAAGAAAGAAGAGACGAACAAGAAGGATTCGATTTTTAGCCCCCAATGGGGGCAACCTAAATCCACCTTCTTAGAAGGTGGATTCTTTAATTAATTACTAAAGTCGAACTTTGAAGATGCATTGTATAGGACCAATGCCTACAATATCTGCCGCTCTCTTGACTGATTTGTTTAAATCTAATGTTGCTTGTTGAGCACTTTCATTCAATGCTTCCAACAAAACATGGTCATGAATCGCAATCACTATCTTGAATGATTCATGCTCATGCCATTATGTGCAGTTTTCCAGTCCTTTGATCACCCAAATGCCATACATGTATTTACTGGAACATCTTCTAAGTAGTTTCTTTCACTCCGGTA
>JAMCWE010000073.1:0-6346 GCA_023475265.1 Bacteroidota bacterium | reverse complement strand
TCTCTTGACTGATTTGTTTAAATCTAATGTTGCTTGTTGAGCACTTTCATTCAATGCTTCCAACAAAACATGGTCATGAATCGCAATCACTATCTTGAAGGATTTATTTTGGCTACTCAGCCCTGGACAGTTCAATCAGCCATTGTAAGTAATTAATTTAAATAAACTTAAGAGGAAATATGTTAAATACCGGAGTGAAAGAAACTACTTAGAAGATGTTCCAGTAAATACATGTATGGCATTTGGGTGATCAAAGGACTGGAAAACTGCACATAATGGCATGAGCATGAATCATTCAAGAGTGCAGCAATGGGTAATCTTCAACCTGGATAGCAGTGTAACTCTGAAATTCATCGGGAGTGGGTTAACACTGTATTACTCCCAACAACAGTTAATATAGTGACTCACATAAAGAGAGGGAAACTGTTAAACTGATTATCCAACAGGAATCCAACAAACAAGGGCGGCTACTACTGCATGCATTCATCAGTATGGTTGATACTCAAGAGAAAGATAGGGAGTCTAATCAGCTAACAGTATGCACTCAAATTACAGGGAGTTAAATTAACCTGCTGTAATGTAATAGTGATAATCCAGGGAAAGAAGAGAGAGTATGTAGTGTTATTAAATCCCATATATATTAGGCAATAATATCTCTGTCAAGTAGAATCGTAAAAAAAGATTTATTTTATAACATTTCCCTCTGCACATAACCGTTTATTATGTAAGAACTTATGGAAATGTTGAAACCCTAATTTTGAAATTGTTTTCCTAAAGGGCAAATTACCACCCCTTCTAATTTGAATTAACTCCTAACGTAGAGTCTTTAAGATGCAATGTATCTGGATCGATCCCAACCGTTACAGCAGCCTTTTTAGCAGATTTAATTAAATCCGATCTTGCTTGTGAAATGCTTTCATTCTTAACTTCCAAAATAACCTGGTCATGGATTGCATTGACTATCTTGAAGGATTTATTATAGGAGTTAAGCTGGGATAATTCAATTAACCATTGCCTGATAAATTCAGCGCCAGATGCCTGAATTACGTAGCTTTTGCTTCTTGTAATAAGTAAGGATCCGTACTGATCTAAATCATCGATAACGGTTTGCCAGCCAAGTAGCGTTGGATAAGTTAATCGATTCCTTTCATAGTATTTCTGAAGGTAATAGAATACATCCAGTATTCCAGTGTATTCTGAATCCAAAAATTTTAATGTTGAGTCGAATATGCTCATTCTTGCTTTATGCTGTTCATAAATCCTAACAACCTCGTCATGCAAGAATGTGAATTCACTTAAATAATCAGAATTAACATCGCATTCTTCAATTGAGTTTTGCATGGAAATTATTCCATTATACAACTCTGCAAATGTGATTATTTTTTCCAAAGCATTTAATTCATAAATAATAAAACTTAGAAATTGGAGATTACCAAATCTTCTATTAATTTCATCACTGCTGCCAGAAAAACTAAGCTTACAATCCTTTAATAATGCTTCCATTCTCTTAATTAGAAATTTGATCTTTTCTATTAATATATCAAATGATGGAATCAATTTGCTTTCCAATGTTTTTCTGCCGCCGCCGTACAATAAGGTGTATATACAAGTCTTAACTTCATCTCGAACATAATCACCAAGCTTCGCTGGTGTTAATGAATGAATAATAATATTTTCTTCAGCCAGAATTTTTTGTGTTATAAAATCAACAGGCTTAGCAATTATTTCGGCTACACCACCATTATTACATTTAAGTTTAGAGATTGTCCGATTCATCAAATTCTTTAGATCGCCTAGTTTCTGATGGTGTTCCATTTCAAAGAGGTCAGGCTTTGAATAGAGTTTCTGAGCAAGGTTTGCGGCCACAACTATATCCTGTCCTGATACATCAGCGGAAACTAAGCTCCAGCCATCGGGAGCTGTCAATACTGAGTGACTTATTCCTTTGGGTATGCCTTGTAAGTTAATTCTTTTACAAGTCATGCGGTGCGTATTAGCTCCATGTGGGGTGAACAGGCCGTAAATTCTGTTATTACTATTTCCACGATTACCTTTTGCTGAAACTGACATTGATTTTAAAAGCCTTATCTCATTTGTTAGTTTACGTGAGAGACTTATTTGATGCAAATATTTTTCCGAAAGATCCTCATGCTTGATAATCTGTTCGTGGAGATTTAACAGCGGGTCAATCCCCTTGAGTTCGAGTTTCTTTAGCATATTTTGTTTGATGCCAAGCAGATCGTATAAATTTGTTAGACAAATTCTAATTCCTGTCTCGCTTAGCTTATTAATAACTTTAAACGATCGGTCAATCTGTTCGAAATGTTTACCTTTGATTTTATTTATTGGCGACGAAATAGGTTTAGGATTATTATAAAAACCACCTTCTTTCAATGAGTCTGTCAATTTATTTAATGAAACTATATCTGCGGTATATATATATCTTCTAATTACATCTTTATCCTCACCTTTTAAGAAATCATTTAGCGGCGGCTTCAATTTATATTGTTGCTTCTTTTTCTGATCGGGATGAGAGTAAAGAGCCTGAAGCAATATATTATAATTCATTAGACCCTGCTGACAAACAACCCGAGCCGTATAAGTCTTATCCTTTAAAAAGATTAATGGTGCAAATTTTAAAGTCGGCAGATCAAATTTATTAAATGCTGTTCTTATTAGGTTATTCTTATAATTGGTCATCAGTCGTTTAGTCGTTGCCTTTTCTATCAAGTTTATCCCGCTGATTTCCTTCTGCTCAATTTGATAATATAATTCTTTGTATCTTTGACGATTGTTGAAGCTGAAATTCTTAAAGTTTCGAATTAATTTATCCGTGTTCCATAACCACATTCTAGTGTATTTTTCACCCTCTATAACGTGCCTTTGATAATGATGCTCAACTTCCAGAAACTTTGCATATTTCTTGAATGAGATCTGATTGATTGAGGCATTTGAGTATAGGTGAGAAGGGGCATCAAATCTATATAAAATCACTCTGGGAGAGAGTGCATTTAGGATATGAAGTAGTTTTGGATCTTTAGTTCCTAGATAACTAATAGCTTCATCTCTTCTATATTTTTTGGCAACTTTCAGAGTCTGAAATAATGTAAAGATTAATGAAGCCAATTTACCAGGATGAGTTGATGATTTGCTTTTCTTAAGTATGTTTTGAGCAAACTCAAGCACTAAGAGCGGTTCTAAATAATCAAATTCAATCCATTTCCCAAGTGAATTATATTGCTGGTCACGAGTATAAATAAAATTTATAAGACTTTTGTTATAGGGATATTTTGATTCACAACTATAATGCATTGAAATGGTATCTCTTGCCTGTTTTATACTTTTGCAGGCGACAACTTCTTCGTATTTATATCCTAGCATATAAAGTTTACTGATGGAGTGGATCAATTTTTTGTGTGCAACATAGAAATCAATTTGTTCTTTTTTCAAATAATTACGTGTGTGAGTAATAAAATAAGGTAAGTCACCTGTTTTAATAGACATTGGATAAAACTCATATATTTTTTCAACCAAATTTATAAAATAGGATTCTAAAATAATATTTAGACAAATGGTTTTATGAGCTAACTCCATAATCTATTCTTATTTATTTAATTTTTTAGTTCTACTTCCTATTTTCATGCCGATGTTGATTTTTCTAATCAAAAGAATTTATCATCACCTAACTCAGATTTAGGATTACAAAATAAATATGGCTTCCTTAAGAGTCTCCTGCTGAAGGTGAGAGTATTTCTGAGTTGTAACAATCGACTCATGCCCCAGAAGCTCTTTAACTACATATAGAGATATTCCTTTTTGGACCAAGTTGCTCGCAAAGCTATGACGGAGACTGTGAAAATGTAGAGCCTCGGGTAATCCAACTTGCCTTACAGCTTTTTTGAATTTATGAGAGATAAAATACTGCCTGTAAAGGACTCCATTCTTTAGGAAGACATGCGTCCCTGAATTATTATTTCGCCAATGTAATATTTCAAGTATCCTAGAATGCATCGGAATAACTCGCTCAAGTTTACTCTTGGTGGTAAAGGATTCACTATTCTGTACCGTGATAATTCCCGAAGTGAAGTTAACGGCTGTCCAGCGAAGATTAAGGATTTCTGACATACGCATTCCAGTATAGAATGCAGTTATAGTAATATCTTTAAGGTCCCTCTCTTTTAGGCAATCTACTATTGTATCGAGTTCTTTCTCTGAAACAAATGATGGATGTTTAACAGGGATCTTCGGTAACTTTATTCCTTTGATAGGGTTTTCCTTTAAATACCCCCATGCAATTGCCTTATTCATTGCAGCTTTGAGAGTCCTATAGTAGAGATGTGCGGCATACTTGCTGTGAACGAAGACCTCAAGAAAATATTTCTCCATCACTATACGATTTAACTCGCTGAGCAAGATGTCATGCTTAAGATGTGCGGCTAACTTCCGAAATGATAATTCCACCGAGGAAAGATAATGGCTGGTTCCGGTGGTCTTGATTAAATGAACGTATTCGTCATGGAATTTTGATAATGTTAATGCTGGATTATATTGTTTCTGATTTAGATCGCCTTCGAATTTGGTTAACCTCTGTATAGCCTCAATCTTGTTCTTGGTCTTGAGAGATTTCCTCCTGAGTTTCTGAATGGATTGATCGAAATACTCTAAATGATAATAACCATCGCGTTTAAAAAGCATCATATAATTCCTCGTTGATTTAAATGTTGAGAACGATGGTATTTTAGGTAAGAAAAAACGTTCAGTAAAACGTTCAGTAGGTTTTTAGATAAAGGGTGGTCGTCTAACAAAACTGTCAGACGGAAAATTTAAAATTTGATGAAAAATAAGCTTTTTTTAGTGCACCCTGCGGGACTCGAACCCGCGACCTGCTGATTAAGAGTCAGATGCTCTACCAACTGAGCTAAGGGTGCGGGGCAAAATTAATAATTTTCACCGTGCTTTCAAAACAATTGGCCGTACTTCTGTAAACAAATTCTTATCATCCTCAAATCCGACATAGAAAAAAAGTCAGTTAAATAAAGACGGTCAAAGTAATATATTACCTGAAAAACTTCAGCTTTATCAGTTACAGTGGAATAAAATTCATCGGCGGTTCAGCGTAGATTGTTAGGCAGATAAATTTTGAGGTTGTCATTGAAGTAACACTGCTTAGCTGCATAGCTGTTGGCATACTTGTAAGCCTCTGGCTTAATAGTTTTTATTTAAACCGGATAAATTTTCCCTGATAGATATATTATTCAGCACAGCATAGGAGAAAGAGTATATCTCAAGTATGCCGATTCAATCAGTTGAAACTTATCGAGTGAACTTACTATTTTAATAAACAGCACTCTGCCATGTTTAATAACTCTGGCAGGAAGATGAATCAGCTTATAACGAAAAGTTTTTATGCTTGACTTTAC
Source organism: Bacteroidota bacterium (assembly GCA_023475265.1). Taxonomy (GTDB): domain Bacteria; phylum Bacteroidota; class Ignavibacteria; order Ignavibacteriales; family Ignavibacteriaceae; genus FEN-1297. The sequence continues at coordinate 926 of JAMCWE010000073.1, read as the reverse complement.
ATAGTCATCAAAAAAGGTATCTTGCTTAAGTAAATGCAGAATATTGGCAGCAAGTATACCAATTGTAAAGTACATAGCATTTGCGCTGAACTGTCCGCATGGTAAGTGGTCTAAGCCGCAATGATGCTTCAACTCTCCGATGCTTTTTTCCATCTGTCCACGCATCTGATGAGTAAGAATAACTTGATTGGTATTATCAGTTTCCGAAGTCAGGTTTGTAATGATAGCCCAGTAACGGTATTCTGAAGAATCAAACATATCTAATTATGAGCCTTTTTTCTCGCGTTTTACTACAAGACGGGATTTTTTCCTTTTTCCGATAAAAGCATAATCAATCTCTGCAACTTCATAATTGCTCTTTAGTCCATCAGCATCAATACCATACTGCCAGGCTTCCTCTGGAATTTCGCCAATCCTTTTCAGTACGGATTCATTCTGTCTTGCAGTTATACTATAGAATAAGCCCTCTTTTACTAAGTACCTTACTACTGATTTTTGAAATGCTGCTGAATCACTTCTGAGATAAGAGATTCTGTTTCCTATATTCTCCCTGCATTTGGCAATAAAACTTACTATCCCTTTCTGCGGAGAACAATTCCCTTTTCTGAATTCAGAGTAAACTGTAATATTATTTTCCGCAATAATACCCAGCATCGGCTGATAACCGACTATACCTTTATATGTCCTGACTTGAGCAAATTAGTATGGCAAGAAATTTTGGCTGCGAATTTGAATCAAATTAAAAGATTATTTCTAACTTTTTTAGGAGCTCAGAAATTTCATCCGAAATTGGCGAACGGAGTACAAATTCTTCGCCGCTTATGGTGTTCACTAGCTTGGCATCGGTTACTGATTTTAGTAATGCCAAAATAGATTTTGTTGACATGCTTGTCTTCAGTTCCATGTACTTACAAACTGCCAATGCC
>JAMCWE010000217.1 GCA_023475265.1 Bacteroidota bacterium | reverse complement strand
AATTACCCGGATGGCATCCCTTGATGGGCGCAACACCGGGCTAAACGATCCCGAACTTTTCTACCGTACGGATCCCGATGGTTTTTTTATTGCGGTTACAGATGGGAATATATTAGGCTCAATTTCTGCTGTCGGTTACGATTCATGTTTTGGATTTATAGGGCACCATCTTGTGTTGCCTGAATTCCAATATACCGAAGTCGAAGATAAATTATTGGAAGTCGCTCTGCAAAAGTTAGGAGACCGTATAGTAGGTCTAAACTGTTATGAATCTCAGTTGCCATATTATTCCGGGCATGGATTTAATCCGGCAGGTAAAATATTTACTTATAAAGGGACAGCCGATGGTAAAGCAGCTTCGATGGAAAGCATTGTCTCGCCGTTTATGCATCCGCTCAGATTACTTCTGGATGTTGATAAAGAATGTTACCCGTATAACAGGGAAGAATTTCTTGCATTGTGGCTTCAGCAGCCGCAAAGCCTGCTATTTGCTAAAATGGTTGACGGTAAATATTCCGGCTACGGGCTATACAGCCCATGTGCATACGGTTATAAAATAGCGCCCTTAATTTGTAACGATCCTGCATCTGCCGGAGATTTGCTTGCGGCGCTCGTTTATCATATGAAGGAAGGAACACATTTCTTTTTGGATTTGCCTGAACAGAACGAAGAAGCGATCCGGTTAGCTGAAAAAATGAATATGAAAAAAATAAAAGAATCGGTTCGTATGTATAATAATAGCGAACCTGGAATTTCATTGCCGAAAGTATTCGGCTTTACAAACAACGAGCTCGGTTAAAAAATTAAACGGGCTGATTATTCATCATTTATTAACATGAGGTACTTTATGGCTTCACAAGAGCCTTTTATAGCATCAGTAGATTTATGGCCCGTTAGTTGGGCGCCCAAAGGTTGGGCGTTGTGCGACGGAGCTCTACTTTCTATCAATCAGAATTCTGCACTCTATTCTTTGTTGGGTGTAGCTTTTGGCGGCGATGGACAAACTACATTTGGCCTGCCTGATCTGAGAGGAAAAGTAGCTGTTGGCGCTGGAGTTAGTAAAACGGGTACAAGTTATCCTTTTGCATCAACAGGCGGAGTAGAGCAAGTTACACTGCAGCCTTCACAAGGACCGCTTGCGGCTCATACTCATCCCGCAACATATACGGATCCGAATTTTACAGGTACTGCTTCTGGAACTGTTGCCCCAGGTGCAAACAATGGTGACAGAGGCGTTGCATTATCGAATACACCTGTTAACAATTTCCCCGTTGCATTAGCAGCAGGTACAAATAACTATGCAACTACTGCAAACGCTAATATGGGTGTTTCTAATTTGTCTATTACAGTTAATGTTACAAAATCCAGTGCCGGTTCGGTAGCAGTTGGGCAAAATGCCGGGATGCCTGCATCTCAACCTCACGAAAACAGGATGCCGTATTTAGCGCTTAATTATATTATTGCGTTGGAAGGAACGTATCCGACAAGGAATTAGTGCAAAGATAAAATGATTGGAAAGATAATACTATCTTCTCCCCAAAGCTTTGGGGAGAAGATAATTAAAATAAATCTTCTGTCTTTTTCAATGAAAAAGACAGATAGTTATTTAAGTAACACTTAAATAACTATGTGTTAAAATTTTTAATGGGGTTTTTATGAAAGAATTCAAAAATGTTTTTATAGTATTTTTTATGTTTTGTTCAATTAGCCTTGCACAGGTGACAATAGATTTCACTCATGTTTATGGTCCAATTCCTACAGATTATTATTCATCAAGCGGTTTAACAAGTATTACAAATGGTTATTGGTTTGGTAATTGTCTAGAATCGAATGACCCTGCTACTCCTGTAATTATTACTTTTGCTTATCCTCAACCTTATGTTAAAATAACTTTAATAAACTTAAATGACCCTAATAATGAAAATTATAAGGCTTGGGATGGTATAAATGGTACTGGTACACAAGTAGGGGAAACGATAATTTTCAATACCGTCGGACCGGTGGAATATACCATAACTGGAATTGGCAGTAATATAAGAAGTGTGACAATTAATCATGTTAATCCAAGTGGATATAATGACTATAATTACTTAAAATTTGATTCCGAACTCCCTGTCGAACTCACTTCCTTTGCTGCAAATGTCTTCAATTCATCTGTTCAACTTAAATGGCAGACTGCAACTGAAGTGAACAACTACGGATTTGAAATACAGCGCTTAAACCCACCCCACAATCCCCTCCCTGGAGGGGAAGAAAAGTACCCATCCCACAATCCCCTCCCTGGAGGGGAAGAAAAGGGGTGGGTGAAGATTGGTTTTGTTAATGGCAACGGAAACAGTAATTCTTCTAAAGATTATTCTTTCGTCGATAAAAATATTTCTTCCGGAAAATATTCTTATAGATTAAAACAAATTGATAACAACGGCGCTTACAAGTATTCAAATGTTGTAGAGGTTTCATTTATGAAGCCGACTGAGTTTGCACTTAATCAAAATTATCCTAATCCGTTTAATCCAAGCACAGTAATTTCATTTTCAATACCTGAAGACAGCCATGTAATGTTAAAGCTGTATGATATGCTTGGCAGAGAAGTGCAGACGTTGATTAATGAAAATAGAAAAGCCGGAACTCATAACATAAACTTTTATGCTGATAATCTAAGTAATGGTGTTTATCTATATAAGTTGACAGCTGGGAATTACTCCGATATAAAGAAGATGATTATTTTAAAATGATATCAAATTATTAATATCAATAATGCCGGCATTGATTATCGATGCCTTTCTTATTTCAATCAAATAATAATTTATATTAAAAGCAATATATTTATTTCATGAAAAAATATTTTCTCATTCATTGTTTCTTAATAAACAATTATTATATTTTTAAAATGGTGAACATATTTCCCAAATTTAGTTGAGGTTCAATCATGAAAAAAATGTTACAATTGCTTGTCTTTTCTTTTCTTCTTTATTCAAATCTAAAGGCTCAGATTCCTTATGACACAGTGTTAACGACTAAAGTTGCCCAAGGAATTACTTATATGAAAATATTAGCTCCTACTATACCATGGAGTATTAATGTTCTTAAAATCGATTTGAAGAATCCTTATAATAAAATGGAAACTAAAAAAGCCCAGGATCATTTAATCGGACAGGAAACAGTCAGCTCTATGGCAATACGAAGCAATTATCCTGGTCACGCTGTTGTAGGCGCTGTGAATGGTGATTTTTTTCAAATTGGCCCTGGAATTCCAATCGGGACACAGGTGGTGAATGGACAAATTATCCATACATCTTCAAACTGGTATGCTGTTGGCTTTGACGTAAATAACGTGCCAATGATAGGCAATGTTAGTTACAGTGGTACTGTCTTGGGCGCTAATTCTTCATATCCAATTACAAATAATGATGCGGGCAGAGGTACTGATCAGTTAATTCTTTATAATCGATATTACAGCGATTCTACAGGCACAAATACATTTGGTACTGAAATCGCTATTCAACCTTTAAGCAATTGGCTGGTAAATGATACTATTAAATGTATTGTTGCTACTAAGGCTGTTAATACGGGTAACATGGCAATTACCGACAGCACTATGGTTTTATCCGGCAATGGTAATGCAGCAGCCTTCTTAAATAATTTTAATCCCGGCGATACTATTTCGGTGATTAATAAAATTAGTCCTGTGTTGTCAAAACTTAAAGAGATGATTGGCGGTAATCTAAAAATTGTAAACAATGGCAATCTTCATGTTGATAACACATCAAGGGAACCTCGAACTGCCGCAGGTATCTCAAAGGACAGCACGATTTTATATCTGATTACTGTCGATGGACGACAAAATGCAAGTGTGGGTATGACATATACAGAACTTTCCAATTTTATGATAAAGTTAGGTGTATATCAGGGAATAAATCTTGACGGCGGGGGCTCGACTACAATGGTAGTGAGAGATTCTGTTGTAAATGTACCATCTCAATTCCCGGAAAGAGAAGATGCAAATGCGCTGTTTGTAGTATCAACTCAACCTAAAGGTACTCTTCATTCAATTCAAATTAGCCCAAATTTTTATAGGCTATTCCTTGGTGATAAAATTCAATTTAATGTTCAAGGAAGGGATGAATATTTTGGACCTGCTGTTATTGATAGTGCTCTTGTTCAATATACTATTTCCCGAAATATTGGATCGATAACACAATCAGGATTATTTACAGCGGGCACAATATCAAATACTGGTTACGTCATTGCAAACTATAATGGAATGAAAGACTCAGCTTTGATCATTGTTAAACCAATTTCAAAGATCGACATCTATCCTAAAAATGTTGTTGCTGATTCGATTAAAACACTGTCATTTCAATTATATCCTTATGATAGTGAAGGGATGCTTCATACTTTACCTCTAAATTACTTCCAATGGACTACAACAAATCCTGCAATTGGAGTTGTGGATACGATGGGGAAATTTCATGGAAAAGAAAATGGAATTGTAAAAGTTATTGCTACTTACAATGGGATTTCTGATACAGCAACAGTTACGGTTGTAATTAATAAAGGAATTGTTGTAATAGATTCTATGGAGAACTTAAATGATTTTGCATTTTCAGGACTTAATTTAGATAACTCAGCAAGCGGCATATCTATAGCAAATGATCAATTTACACAAGGTAACGGATCATTGAAGATAGATTATAAATTCACATACAATTCTTCACAGGTAAACTATGTTTATCTTGATACAAATATTCCAATAAATGGTGTCCCGGATTCGATGATGATTGATGTTAAATCAAATGGATATCAACATCAATTATATTATATGCTTACAAACGGGAGTGGTGATGTATTCCAAATGTTTACAAATAAATATGCAACTCGTTCAGATTCATTTGATACATTGTATGCAAGCTTTGCAAAGGTATATCCTGCAGGTACGACAAATGCACCGTTTTTCTTTCCTGCAACTATAAAACAAATTGTTATTAAACTTGGAAGCACTAAACAAGCCGGTCAAACTTATACCGGCCCGATTTATCTTGATAATTGGCGTGTAAGTTATCCAACCAAAACTGTTACAGGAATTTTAGAAGATAAGACAGTACCAACTAAATTTGTACTTTATCAAAATTATCCAAATCCATTTAATCCAAGTACGACAATTAGTTTTTCTATACCCAAAAGAAGTTTTGTTACTCTCAAAATCTATGACATATTGGGAAATGAAATTACTAGTTTGGTTAACGGAGAAAAAGAAGCCGGGAATTACAGCGTTCAATTTGCTTCAGATAGAAAACAATTGGCCAGTGGAATTTATTTCTACAGGCTTCAAGCCGGAGATTTTATTTCTACAAAAAAATTAATTCTCCTAAAATGATTCAAGTTAAAAGAATGAAAAACTATAAGATTATTTCTTGACAACTTAGACTAATTTATTTAATTTTCATATGCCACTGCTTATTGAGCGGTGGCAATTTTTTTTAAATTTAAGATTAACAAACAGAGATAGTAAAATGTCAGAAGCAAACTTTGTTTATTTAACCAAAGAAAGATTGGTAGAACTTGAAAAAGAACTGCAAGATATGAAGTTAAACGGCAGAAAAGAAATTGCAGCTAAAATTGCTGAAGCAAGGGCTCACGGCGATTTATCCGAAAATGCCGAATATGATGCGGCAAAAGAGGAACAAGGATTGTTTGAATTAAGAATAAGCAAATTGGAAAATATTCTTTCACGAGCAAGAGTAATCGATCCATCTCATTTTCCTGATGGCGAAATACATATACTTTCAACAGTTGTAATTAAAAATTTAAAAAACGATAAAGTAATTGAATATACATTAGTTTCACCTGAAGAAGCAGATTTTCAAGCCGGTAAAGTTTCTATAACTTCACCAGTTGGACAAGGATTAATGGGCAAAAAAGTTGGGCAAAAGATAACAGTAAAAGCTCCTGCCGGATTATTAGAATTTGAAATTTTGACGATAAAATAATTTTAAAATTATTTAAATGAAGATTTACTATGCCGTTGAGCGATGAATCCTATATTCAACTTGCAATTGAGATTGCAAAAAAAGGCATGGGTAGTGTTAGCCCAAATCCATTAGTTGGATGTGTAATTTTGAAGAATGATAAAATTATTGGCGCCGGTTATCATGAAAAATTTGGTAAGAATCATGCTGAAGTAAATGCAATAGATTCTTCAATAGAAAATTTAGAGGGCTCAACACTTTACGTAAATCTGGAACCATGCAGCCACTTTGGAAAAACCCCGCCTTGCGTAGATAAAATTATTGAAAAAAAAATTAAGCGGGTTGTTATCGGAACTCGCGATATGAATCCGCTGGTTAGCGGCAATGGAATAAAAAAATTAAAGAAGGCAGGCATTGAAGTAAAAGTTGGAGTATTGGAAAAAGAATGCATAAGCCTCAATAAGTTTTTTTTCAAATTCATAACAAAAAAAATTCCTTACGTTACTTTAAAGACAGCGCAAACACTCGATGGCAAAATAGCAGATAACAATGGCGGCTCGAAATGGATTTCTTCGGTTGAATCACGAAGATATGTACATAACCTTCGCAGCAAATATGATGCAATACTTGTCGGTTCCGGCACAGTTTCAAAAGATGACCCTAGTTTAACTGTGCGAATGGTAGAAGGCAGAAATCCCAAACGGATTATTGTGGATACAAATTTAAGTCTGAAACCAGATAAAAAATTATTTAAAAATAATAGCGATAAAAATCTTATAATCTTATCATCTGAAAAAAGCTCTAACAAATACAGGAAAATTAAAAAGCTTCACACTCTTGGAGTGAAAATTCTTTTTGTTAAAGAAAATGAAAATGGCTTATTGGATTTGAGGAGCGCCTTGAAAGGACTTGGTAAAATCAAAATTTCCTCACTGCTTGTCGAAGGCGGCAGCAAAATTTTCTCATCTTTCATTAGGGAAAATATATTTGATGATATCTTCGCTTTTGTAACTCCCAAAATTCTTGGCAGCGGCCTTTCTGTTGTAGAAAATATTGGAATAAATAGCATTCGCAGAGCTGTAAAAGTTCGTGTTAAAGAAGTTGAAATTATCGGCGATGACATTCTAATTGAACTCGTCAAATAACTTATCCAATTTAGATTACCATTAGGCGCGATTTTTTATAATTAAGGATTGCTTATTTTTACTTTATAAATAGTTCAATTTTAAAAATATTTTGAAGAGAGATTTTTATGTTTACTGGTCTAGTAGAAGAAACCGGTAGGTTAACTGAAAAAATAAAAACAGGAAATGGATTTCAGCTTTCATTTGAAGCAAAAAAAGTCATGGACGATCTTGAAATTGGAAGCAGCATAAGCGTGAACGGAGTTTGCTTGACTGTTGTTAAAAAGGATTCTGAAAATTTTTCTGTCGATGCGATCGAAGAAACTTTAAAGAAAACTAATCTTGGTTCATTAAAGGTTGGCGAAAAAGTTAACCTTGAAAGGCCATTAAAAGCCGATGCTCGTTTAGGCGGACATTTTGTTCTTGGGCATGTTGATACAACCGGCAAAATCATTGACATTAAGGAACTTTCAAATAGCCACTTTGTGAAAATCATGTATCCGAAAGATTTTAAAAATTATTTAATCTATGTCGGTTCAATTTCAATTGACGGCGTAAGCATGACAGTTGCAGAGTTGAAAGACGATACTTTTTCTGTCGGAATTATTCCGCATACCTGGGAAGAAACAATATTCTCTACAAAGAAAATTGGCGATACTGTTAATCTGGAATTTGATGTACTTGGCAAATACGTTGAAAAAATTATGCAAGCCAAGAATGAATAATCAGAAATATCTAAAATAAATATTAACATTAGGCTTTGCTTTTTATTTAATGAATAGAATTGAACAAAAATTTTTAAATTTCATAGACGAAAAAAAGTTAATCCGGAAGAATGACAAAATACTTGTTGCTCTTAGCGGCGGGCCGGATTCAGTTTTTCTATTACATTTATTTTTGAAATACAAAAATAGATTCAAAATAGAAATCGGAGCTATTCACATAAATCATATGATAAGGGGCAAAGCAGCTAATGAGGATGAGGATTTTTGCAAAAAACTTTCATTAAATTTAAATATTAAATTTATTGCGGTAAGCCGTGACGTAAAATCGTTTGCAAGAAAAAATAAACTTTCACTTGAGGAGGCGGGCAGAAAAATACGTTATTCGGAATTTGAAAAGTCGTTGAAAAAATTAAATTATAACAAAATTGCTACCGCACATAATAGCAGCGATAATACAGAAACTGTTTTATTAAATTTGATTAAAGGTACCGGACTTAAAGGAATTTCCGGTATTCCTATAAGCCGAGGAAATATTATTCGTCCGATTCTAAACATAAGTAAAGAAGAAATTCTTAATTATTTGAATAATAACGGAATCAAATATAGAACTGATGAATCTAATTCGAGTGTAGACTTTGAGAGAAATTATTTAAGGCAAAATATAATTCCATTAATAAAGGAAAAACTAAATCCGGATTTAGAAAAATCAATTTTAAATTCTTCTGAAATATTCAAAAATGTTTCTTCTTTTTTAGATAAAAAAGTTTTAGGTGAATTAAAGTCTATCACGGAATTCAAGAAGGGACAATTAATCATTTCAATTAAAAAGATTGAGGAAACCGACGAAGAAATTAAAAGTTATTTTCTTAAATTGGCGATAGAAGAAAATTTTTCTGTTCAACTAACTTTTGCGGATTATAAAAACATAATCTCATTAATAAAAAAAGAAACAGGTAAAAAAGTTAATTTATCAAATTCATTAAAAGCTGTAAGGGAAAGAGATTCAATCGTCATCTTTAAAGAAAAAAGGGCTGAAGATTTTAAACCATTAGTTATCAATGAAAATGGTTCCGTAAAAATTGATGAAAAAACTGTTTCTATAAAAAAGAAAGATAATCTTCCGATAAAATTTTCCGGCAGCAGACTGAAAGAATATATTTCCGCTGATAAATTAAGCAGCAATTATATTATCAGAAAATGGAAGCATGGAGATAAATTTTTTCCATTAGGATTGAAAGGCACAAAGAAAGTTTCGGATTTTTTAAATGAATTAAAGATACCTTCGCTTAAAAAGAAAGACCAGCTTGTCTTAACTAATCGCGGGCAAATAATTTGGGTAATTGGTTTGAGGCTTGATGAGCGGTTCAAAATAAATAATAATACTGAAAAGGTGATCGAATTATGTCTGAAATAAAACGAGAGGTTTTGGAAAATTCTAATAATATAAATGGTTCATCAAATTCTATTCAAGAAAAAGTTGTAATTGGGAGTGAAGTTTTCGTACCAATGCTGAAAGAAGAAGTTTTGCAGGAAAGAATACGCGATTTAGGAAAACAAATCTCTAATGATTACAGAAATAAAGTTCCTGTTTTCATTGGGGTTCTTAACGGCGCTTTTTTATTCTTAGCCGATTTGATTAAAAACGTGAATATAGATTGTGAAATAGATTTTTTTAAGCTTTCAAGCTACGGCGACGAGAAGATTTCTTCCGGAAAAGTTAAAATGCTCAAAGAACTAAATTGCGATGTGAACGGAAGAGACATTATTATTGTTGAAGATATTGTTGATTCCGGACTTTCTATAAAATTTATTGAAGACTTAATTGCGCCTCATAACCCGGCGAGCATGAGGGTTGTATCACTTTTGGTAAAGCCAAATAGCCTTAGATATAATGTAAAAATTGATTATATTGGATTCGATATTCCTAGCAAATTTGTGATTGGTTATGGCTTAGATTATGCTCAAAAGTACAGGAATTTGCGCAGTATTTACGTCTTAAGTGAGTGATATTAATTAAAATTTTAAAATGAATGAAAAGTAAATGATTTATGGCTAATAATAACGATAACAATCAAACTCCAAAGAACCAAAAGGGTCTTGGAGGACCTAACAAATCCGATGATAATTTTGATTGGTCAAAAATTATAAGAATGGTTTTCGGTTGGGGTGCGGTAATTGTTGCAATTGTGATAATTATGCAATTATTCAAAACCAATACTACTAATTATGTTGATGTTCCTTATCCTCAATATGAAAAACTTTTAAATGACGATCAAATTCTAAATGCTACTATTACTAAATCCGATGTAAACGATTATTCTTTCAAAGGTGAATTAAAAGCTCAGGAAAATATTACAATTAACGGCAAAGAAGAAGCTGTTAAATATATTAAAGTTTACATGCCTGAACCGATAATAAAAGATCAAGAAAACATTTGGAAAACAAAAAACATTAATTATTCGTTTGATAAAGAATCAAATGAGTGGATGAACATTCTTCTTGGTTTCTTACCGTGGATTATTATTATTGCTGTTTGGATAATTATTATGCGCAGGATGCAAGGCGCAGGCGGCGGAACCCGTGGAATTTTTTCTTTCGGTAAAAGCAAAGCAAAACTGATTACTCAATCCGGACAGAAAATTACTTTTAGAGATGTTGCCGGTGCTGATGAAGCAAAAATGGAACTTCATGAAATAATAGAATTTTTAAAAGAACCTACAAAGTTCCAAAAGCTTGGCGGAAAAATTCCTCGCGGAGTTTTACTGCTTGGACCTCCCGGAACAGGAAAAACTCTTTTAGCCCGTGCAGTTGCCGGCGAAGCAGGCGTTCCGTTCTTTTCAATAAGCGGTGCTGACTTTGTTGAAATGTTTGTAGGTGTTGGTGCAAGCCGTGTTCGAGATCTTTTTGAACAAGGAAAAAAGAATGCGCCTTGTATAATTTTCATTGATGAAATTGATGCTGTAGGAAGACATCGCGGCGCCGGTTTAGGCGGCGGCCATGATGAACGAGAACAAACTCTAAATCAATTATTAGTTGAGATGGATGGGTTTGAACAGAACAGCGGAGTTATAATTATTGCTGCAACAAATCGTCCTGATGTTCTTGATCCTGCATTGTTAAGGCCCGGAAGATTCGACCGGCAAGTTGTTGTTGATCGCCCGGATGTTAAAGGACGCGAAGGAATTCTAAAAGTTCACACAAGAAATATTCCTCTTGATTTGGCTGTAAACCTTGAAGTTTTGGCAAAAGGCACTCCTGGCTTAGCAGGCGCTGAGCTTGCTAATCTTGTTAATGAAGCCGCACTGCTTGCTGCAAGAAAGAATAAGAAAAAAGTTGAGATGATCGATTTTGAAGAAGCCAAAGATAAAGTTATGATGGGCATGGAACGAAAGAGTATGATCATCTCGGAGGACGAAAAGAAAACTACAGCTTATCATGAAATTGGCCATGTGCTTGTTGCAAGGATGTTACCTGAAGCCGATCCGGTTCACAAAGTAACAATCATACCGAGAGGGCGAGCGCTTGGTGTTACCAGCTATTTGCCGATAGATGAAAAACATACTTACTCAAAAGAATATCTTGAAGCGATAATTACTTATGCGCTTGGCGGAAGAGCTGCTGAGAAAATTATTTTTAACCATTACACAACCGGCGCTGGAAATGATATTGAGAAGGCAACAAACATAGCCCGCAAGATGGTTTGTGAATGGGGAATGAGCGACAAATTAGGTCCGCTTAGTTACGGCGCAAAAGAAGAAGAAATATTTTTAGGAAGAGAAATCCAGCGGCACAGAGATTACAGCGAAAAAACCGCAATTGAAATTGATGTTGAAATTAGAGAAATTGTAAATTCTGCAATGATACGTGCGGAAAAAATCTTAACGGATAATATCGAGATTCTTCACAAGCTTTCGATGGAATTGCTCGAAAGAGAAATTTTAGATTCGGAGGAAATAGATAAATTAATTCACGGTGAACAATTGCCGCCAATTAAAAAGGATGGTAAAGATAATTCAGATAATCCTGAAGTAATTCCGGACCATGTAAAAAAATTAATGGAGCAAAGAAAACCACCAGTTACGGCAAATTCGAATCCCGACGAAAAGGAACTTACTCCGAAAGATGACGCAAATTGACAATGGAACTATTAACTACAGAGATGAATTAGTAAGAAAGCTGATTCATCTCTGCTCTCTTTCAATACCTATCATTTATTATTTTATCCCGCGAACTTCCGCAATAATTATTTTAAGCGTTTTTACATTTGCCGCTATTGTGCTTGATCTTTCAAGATATTTTTATCCGGCTATCGGAAAAGTTTTCTACTCAATCTTCGGATTTCTTTTGAGGAAGCATGAAGTTGACCATAAAAAGAAAAATTTAAACGGGGCGACTTATGTTTTTATATCAGCATTAATCTGCGCACTTATTTTTCCTAAAATATTTTTCGTTACCGGATTTACAATTCTCATCATCAGCGATTCTTCAGCCGCGCTTATTGGAAGAAAATTCGGAAGGCATAAATTTCTTGCAAAAAGCTTAGAGGGAACTTTAGCTTTTTTTATAAGCGCATGCATAGTTATTTTGTTTACGCCTAAAATTGAAAATTATTTAACTGAATATTTAATCGGTTTTATAGCAGCCGCAATTGGAGCAATTGTAGAGAACATTTCATTTGGTTTTGCCGATGATAATTTGACGATACCATTATCTATCGGTTTGACAATGTGGGGCTTGTATTTATTGATGCTTCCGAATGTGCAGCTAATCCTTCCGAATGTACCGCAGTGACGGTTAAAAATAAAACTAAAGTTTAAGAACTTTTATCCGAATCCCTGAAAGCTTGACCGGAATCTTCTAGGACTTTGTCAGAATCATTTAGACATGGACCTGAATGATTCAGGACTTTCCCCAAATGATTTAGACTCAGGTTAGAATTGTCCAGGACAATTCCTGACATTCCCAGGACATTTCCTGGGCGTTTCAGAACTGACCGGAATCTTCCAGGACATTCCCTGAAAGTTCCAGGACTTTTCCTGAATAATTTAGACCTGGGTCAGAATCTTCCATGACTTTGTCAGAATGTTCCAGACCTGACCTGGAAGCGCCAGGACTTTGTCAGAATCTTTTAGACCCAGACCTAAATGTTCCATGACTTTCCCTGGAAGATTCAAGACTTTTCCTGAACATTTCAGAAACGATAAAAAATGCGTTTTTGAACAATTTTGAAGGCTTTATACTTAGTTTGTTTCGGAAGTTGAATACATAGTCGGCTTATAATGCGTCTAAAGAAAAATTGTTATTTGAGAAGCGGAATCCTAAGGATTCTGTCATGGTGGGACCATGACAGCCAAGAAAAATTTTAGCTCCTACTTCCTAACCTGGACAAGCCAGAACCAAAGAGGTAAAAAAAGATTATCTTTGCAAAAAAAGGATAAGCGATGGAATTGCTAACGGAGCGCTACAAAGAAAAAATAGCCGGAAGCCTCGGCTGTTATGACCGGTTAATATTTACCGGTACATTACCTGGTCTATGCTATGCAGAGGGAATGACAAGATATTTATATACAAAAGGGATACGCATATTTGACTATCCAAAATTTGCAGAACCATACCGTGAAAAGCTAAGAGCAAATGCCGAGAGACTGTCAAAAGAAAC
>JAMCWE010000172.1 GCA_023475265.1 Bacteroidota bacterium | reverse complement strand
TTGTTACCTCTTATTATGTAAAAGTTAGTGACGGGCTGGCGGCTTACCTTTGCCCGTATCGGACTTGTCTACCTTTGGCAGACTTTCACCGATAAGATACAACAAGCTTTCCTTGGCGCACGCGTAAGGTGAGTTAAGTAAACAAAAAATATTAGCTCAAAAAGCTGCCATAACTTATGAAAATAAATTCTTTATTTCATAGAAAACAATTATTCAATTGCGGAAGTATTTTTTTTACTTTTATCTTGACAATCATCTCCCAAAAGTTATTTTATAGTTGTACTTTTTCCTCCCGTATCTATTCGAAAATATGTGAGTTTACCTATAGATTATTCTAATAGTAAAATGAGGGAATAATCTTTTTAAAATAAACAATGGAGGTTACTATGAAACAGTTAATCTTAAAAATAGCTGTTTTGTTTTCCTTTATTACAGTTGTTCAGATTTATGCTCAAGAAGATATGGAAAAACTTAAAGCATCAATACAGGAAGGCAATGATAAATATGCAAAGGCAATGTTAGCCGGAGATGCTGCAACTTTGAATTCATTTTACACAGACGATGCAATCGTGCTTCCAAGCTATTCGCCTATGCAAAAGGGAATTGATGCTATAAAAAATGCCTCTGCAATGGATGCCCAATCAGGAAATAAGATGACAGAATTTACCCTAACGGCAACCGATGTATTTGAAAACGGAGATTGGGTTTATGAGGTTGGGAAGTACTCGCTTACTATGGAAATTAAAGGCATGAATGATCCTTATAAAGACGAAGGAAAATTTTTAACATTATTTGAGAAACAATCTGACGGTTCGCTAAAAATAAAAGCAGACATTTGGAACTCGGATATTAATCCATGGGCAACGATGGGGAAAATGGGAGAAGAGAAGAAATAATAAATTCTAAGACTTTTAAAGCGTATCGACTGAAGAAGTCGATACGTTTTTTTTATTTTTACTCCCAGACATAAAAATATCTTATAGTATTCCAGGTAACTTATTGTTATTTTATAAAATTCTATAATCAAAACTAAATCAGAGCTTTATGAAAAAAATAACCTCATTCGGCGAAATATTGTTTGATGTTTATCCGGAATTTAAAAAGCTCGGCGGCGCTCCGTTCAATTTTATTTATCATATAAAAAAATTAACCGGGAATGGAAATCTTATCAGCAGAATTGGGAATGATGATGCCGGGAATGAAATCCTAAGTTTAATGAAATTAAATTTTATATCAACACAGTTTATGCAAGTCGATGCAGAACATCCAACCGGTGCTGCATCTGCTAATCTTGACGAAAATAAAATTCCTCATTGGAAAATTGAAACAGATTGCGCTTACGATTTTATGAAACCGGATGAAAATATTAGAAGACTCATCAATAAAAGTACGGATTGTCTCTACTTTGGAACTCTTGCTCAAAGAAGTGAACAATCTAAAATGACATTGCATTCATTGTTCGGCAGGAGAATAAAATATTTCTGCGACCTAAACATTCGACAAAGTTTTTACTCAAAAAAAATAATCGAAACATCTCTTAAAGCATGTAATGTTTTAAAATTGAACGATGAAGAATTAAAGCTTGTTAATAATTTATTCTTTCAAGAAAATTTTGATGAAATCAATCTGGCAAAAATTATTTCCGAAAGATTTGAAATTGATCTGGTTTGTATTACAGCAGGAGATAGAGGTACAGTTCTTTTTAAAGATGGAAAATCTGATGATTATAAGATTGATGTTGAAAATGTGGTTGATACTGTCGGTGCGGGCGATGCCTATGCATCAATTTTATGTTTGGGCTATTTGGAAAACTGGGATATCTCAAAGATCAATAGAATTGCTTCCAGCTTTGCGGCAGAGATAGTTAAAATAGAAGGTGCCTTGCCGAATGATGATTCTTTGTATAATGAAATTAGAACAACAGCACTAGGATTGCAAAGTTAAAAAGACAGCATATCTAGATTTAAGTTTTATTGCTATTCATCCTTTGCAACAAAAATAGTCTGGGTCGGATAAGCAAATTCAATTCCTCTTTTTTCAAACTCCTCAAATATTTTCAGGTTGATGGCTTGCTGAATATCCATGTATTTTGTATAGTCGGAAGAGTTGACATAATAAACATTCTCAAAGTTAATGCTTGAATCACCGAATGTTGATAAATGGCTTCTATCGAATGTAACATCATTTTGATCAACGATGATATTTTTAATTATCGCTGGAATTTCTTTCAACTGCTGCTTTGTGGTTTGATAAACAACGCCAATTTGAAATACCACTCTTCGCTTTTCCATCTTTTTAAAATTATGAATTCTCGAATCAGTCAGATCTGCATTTGAGAATACAAGCTGCTCGCCGCCGAGAGCGCGAAGGCGTGTGGTTTTAATGCCGATGTATTCAACCGAACCGGCTTTATCACCAACTGTAATAAAATCTCCTATTTCAAACGGGCGATCAAAAAAGATTATGAAGTAACTAAATAAATCACGAAGAATAGTTTGAGCCGCTAATGCGACAGCAACACCGCCGATTCCTAAACCGGTTATTACTGTGGAAACTTTAAATCCTAAATTATCAAGAAGGAAAACAACACCAAGTCCCCAAACAAGAATTGAAATGAGAGTTGAAATTCCTTTTAATTGTTTTTCTTTTTCAATGCCGTGTTCTTGCCGCTTAAAATAAGTTGTTAAAAAATAATTTAGAAAGGCAATTATAACACGAATGATTATGAAGGTTATAATTATGGCATAAATTGTATCGGTTGCTTTAATTACTTTCGGGCTCAATGTGAGCGACTTGAATGCAAGGTAAAATGACCCAAGATAAAGAAATGGAATAACAAGACGTTGAATTCCTTTAATAAAGAGTTGATCAACACGCTGCCCGGTTTTTCCCGACCATTTTTTTAATGCGTGCAAGATCAAACTTTTTACGACATAAATACCAACGATGCAAAGAATGAATATCAAAAGTGCAGTTAAATAATCAAGCACGGTATTTTGGAAATAAACTTTTCTAAAAAATTCTTCCATTAATTTTTCCTAGTTCTATTTTAATTCAAATGTAAATGTATGAATGAAATTATATTGCGTACCGATTTATTATTTCTTCAGGAATCCTAACAGGTTTTCCGGTTTTAATTGAAATCATTGTATAAATAAGATAACCTTCAGCCGCTACTTTATTTGAGCTCTTTTTCACAATCCAAAAATTTACTTTTGACTGAGCACCCGAAACAGATTCAAGCTGAGTTCGAACGATTATTTTATCTTCAAGCTTCAATGCTCTTTTATATTCAACATGAGAAATGCTTACAACCCAATTAAAATCCAGGCTGTGAAATTCATTCATCGGCATTTTATAATCTTTAACCATTTGATCATAACGAGCCGCAAGAACATAATCTAAATATTTTGTGTTATGAACATGGTTGTTCATATCAATATCATCCGGTCGAATTGTTATATCTGATTCAAATATTGAATACATATTCTTTAACTGATTATATTAGGTAAAATAAATTTCTATTTGAAAGGTTTGAATTTATAAGATAAGATGCAAAAAAAAAAATCTCTCCGCCTTGGAAGGAAAAGATTCTTCTAATGGGAAATTAAATCCGTCTAATTAATTATGATTGGTTCAATAATAAAGTAGAATTAAAAATAGAATTATTCATACCATGAAATTACTTCGAATGCGCCTGTGTTGGGGAAATATGGTGGCGAACTACTCATTAAACGATTATCATATCTGTAGTTTTTATAAAAACCCGTAGCTAAACCAGTAGAATTAAAAGTACCAACAGCGGCTCTGCTGTTCTGTGTAATTCCACCTAATAAATAAATGGTTCCGCTTGGCGGTCTTGTACTATAATTTTGCGCGCCGAAACCTCCCGATTCCGCATAAATTGCGCCATCAATTATAACATCGCTTCTATTAGGTACATTGTCGGTAACAATAACATTATTCTTTGCAACAATACCAAGTAAATCCGTTGAACCAGGATTTGTTCGCGGATCAGAATTATAAAGGACATTATCATCAATATAAATATTTCCATACCCGCTGGAACCGGTGGCTCCCACTGAAAGCTGGCCCTTTACAGTTCCTTGAATTCTAAGCACCGCATTATCAGCAACAATAGCCCCGTTAGGTGCAAATGCCGAAGTTAACACTGTTGTTTGGGGGCCGTTGTAAGCGAACTTATATCTTAGGCTGTCATTTGCAAAGGTTAAATAAACCGTGTCATGTCCGGTAAAAGTATGCCCGCCGGAATTTGAAGCTGTTTCTAAACTTGCAACTCCGCTGGTAGGTAAAGGTAAATTAACTCCCTGCTGAAAACCTCCATTAAATATTGGATAAGATTGAGAATTATATTTTACAATGCTTTTTAGAATTGTAACTTTTCCATTATAGACAGGATGCCCTGCAACTCTTAAATAATCTTGAGTGTGGAAAGGTCCAAACACAGTATCACCGGTAACCCACCAAATTCCATTTTCATAAACAGAATAATAAGCAAACTTAGAAAATGAGCTTGGCTGCAATGTTACCTTAACAACTGAAGAATAATTTTCGAAAGTACCGGTAGAAACAATTTGCCTGATATTTTTAAATGCATCTAAAACTTGTACACTAACATTTACCGTTCCTCCATTAAAGCTAAGGTTACTATAACCAGCAGCCCACGTAGGATCAAAAAAAACTTGATTGGCTCCAAGGTTAGCTCCGCTTACGGCAATATTATGCGCAATAGTACTTCCATAATACTGAGTATAATTTTTCACAGAATCATTTGACAGACGCCCAAAATTTTGACCTAATATTAGATAGATTGTACTAAAAGCGATAACCAAAAATAATACTGCTCTTCCCGCCATAAAAATCTCCTATCTGTTCCTTAAGTTACGCGCAGCCAATCTTATTTGTCGCCAAAAAGCATCAACATATTTATAATTATATGCTTCCGAATTTTCCACTCTAATGGTTATCTGCATGCTTGCAATCTCTCCGGGAACTGTAATAGGAAGGCTCAACGTATCCCCCAAAGCACCGAAATAAAGCAAATTAAATTCCGTAATGCCAAGATTTGAACCAGGCGTTGGAGCTCCGTTTATAACTCTGTAAAGACATCTATCATTTGGATTAGGAGTTCCCGCTAAATCACTTGTCGGCCCGAGATAATAATACATGGTATCAACATTACCATTATTATTTACGTCTGTTAAAAATTTTATGCTTGTTGAATCAGCATAAATAATTGCTTTAGTCGGATCAGGTATTTTTGTCCAATCATTGCAATAACCAATTTTTCTAAAATCATTTTCCAATACTTCCACAGTTGCAGCAAGGTTTTCTTGTACGGTAAGATCTGATCCATTGTTATAAGTATTTTCAACTGCTGCACTATTAGTTCTATATAAAATCAGCATTAAAAATCCACCGATTATCATTGAACCAATTATATCTAAAATTGTTGTAGATCCCATAAGTCTTACCTGAAAAACCAATAACTATAGATTGTTGACATTCGAACTGTATCAAGCATAGATGGGCTTGTAACTGTAATTGTTATTTTTTTATCCCATGTTGCTGTTGAAGAAGTAAAATTAGGGCTTGATGGGGAAACATAAACTACACTACATGAAACATTAAAAATTGCAGTCATAGATGTGTCTGTTTTGGTAAATCCATTATAGTCATCTATATCGTCATAATTTGGATATACTTCTCCAGATCCTGGTCCAAGGCTTCCCGGAGGTGTTAAGCTTGAAAGGCTGTTTACGGCATTGCTGACCGTACTTTCATCAAAGGCAAGCCTGCTTATTTCTTCTATTTGAGATGTGGCTATAGAAGTTGCTAGGAGTCCCAACTTCGAATTCAATAATACAGAACTCGTGTTTTGAAATGTATTGTTGACGCGTAAAATTAAAATTGAAAGAAGCATCATAGCGCCGATGCTCATCAAACTCTGTCCTGTATTCATATATTCAAATTCTTTTCAAGTATTATGCGTCAAAACTTTAAACAATATTTATACCAGAATTAAAAATTTATTTTTCTCTCTGGATAAAAAATTTTTAAAAATAATTTACCAGCTGAAAACCTTATATCAATTAGACTTATAAATTTTTTCGGAAGAAACGGGAGATTTTAATTTTGTTTCATGATTATTCGGGAGCGTCAAATCTGTCAGTCTGATGACAAATTTTGTTTTAATCAAGAATTGATAATTGATTTTTGTTCAAGTGGATTAGAGAAAAAAATCTACATTTACTTAAGATAAGTGATAAGAAAAATATTCCTCAAATTTTATTTTGATCTTCTTTTTAAATTATCCACTACATCGCTGAATTCAATTCCCTGCTCAGCTAGCATAACAAACAAGTGATAAATTAAATCTGAAGATTCGTCAATTATTTCTTTTCGATCACGGTTTTTTGCAGCGATGATTGTTTCGATTGCTTCTTCGCCAACCTTTTGAATTATTCTGTTCGCACCGGATTTAAATAATTCTGATGTGTAGGATTTTTCAGGCAGATTAATTTTTCTGTCTTTAATCAAATCATATAATTGATTTAAGAAGCTTGGTGAAGAAATTTTAGGAATATCGAAACATGAATATTTACCGGTGTGGCAAGTGTTTCCATCAGGATTAGCATAGATTAAAAGCGTATCGTTGTCGCAGTCCGGTTTAACATCGACAAGATGAAGATAGTTTCCGGAAGTTACTCCTTTAGTCCATAAAGTATTTCTAGTTCGACTAAAAAACGTAATGAGTTCCGTCTCGAATGTTTTTTCAAGCGCAGCTTTATTCATAAATCCCAGCATCAAAACTTGTCCTGTGGAATTATCAACTACAACTGCCGGAATCAAACCATTCAATTTTTCAAAATTTAATTTTTCTACAAATTTCTTATCCAATTTTTTCCCTTCCATAAAATTAAATTCTCACAACAACATTATTATCTTTTAAATAGCATTTTAGTTCTTTGATTTGAAGAATATTGAAATGAAATAAGCTTGCAGCAAGGCATGCATCAACGTTCGCTTCTTTAAATGCTGCTAAAAAATCTTCCTTCTTCCCTGCGCCGCCGGATGCTATAACAGGTACAGAAACTTTTGAAGTCAGTTCTTTCAAAAAGTTTAAATCGTAACCTTCTTTTGTCCCATCGCGATCCATTGAAGTGAGAAGGATTTCTCCGGCGCCAAGTTCTGCAGCTTGTTTACACCAATCAATTCCTTTCAAATTTGTTTCTTCTCTTCCGCCTTTAATAAAAACTTTGTATTCATTCCCAATAAATTTTATATCGATTGCTGCAACTACAGCCTGGCTTCCAAATTGATTTGCTGCTTTTGTAATAAGCTCAGGATTTTTTACGATAGCTGAATTGAGAGAAATTTTATCCGCGCCTGCTTTAAGCAATGCTTCTATATCGCTAAGTTCAGAAATTCCTCCGCCGACAGTAAATGGAATTCTTATTGCTTTTGCTACTTCACGAACAATTGAGATAAGAGTTTTTCTTTTTTCAGCAGAAGCGGTAATGTCAAGAAATACTAATTCGTCAGCGCCTTCTTTAGAATATCTTTCAGCCAATTCCACCGGTGAACCTGCATCAACTAAATTA
Source organism: Bacteroidota bacterium (assembly GCA_023475265.1). GTDB lineage: Bacteria > Bacteroidota > Ignavibacteria > Ignavibacteriales > Ignavibacteriaceae > FEN-1297. Next base: position 6,034 of record JAMCWE010000172.1, on the reverse strand, counting down.
ATAAAGTTGGTACCTTTAACAACTCGACCATCCTTAACATCAAGACACGGTATTATTCTTTTACAAAGCAAGTTTCGAAAGCTCCTTCAAATCAATTTTTTCTTCATAAATCGCCTTACCAACAACAACCGCATAAGGATTAATTTTACTTAGCTTTTCTATGTCATCCATATCTTTTATTCCGCCGGAAGCAATAAGCTGAATTTCGGGATAACGATCCAAAATCTTTTTATATAAATCGATGTTGGTTCCGATTAACATACCATCTTTCGAAATATCAGTGCATAAAAATTTTTTTACACCAAGTTTAAAACAATATTCAATATGATCGTAAATTGAAATGTTTGTCTCTTCAGTCCATCCGGTAATTTTTAAAATTTCATCCAATGCATCGATTGAAACAATAATTTTTTCGGGCGAATGATTTTTAATTATAAGCTCAAACTCAGGTTTATTTTTTACAGATAACGAACCTATAATTGCAAAATCAATCCCAGCTTCAAACAAGTTAGAAACTGTTTTCACGTCTCTAATGCCGCCGCCGAATTCAATTTTTAATTTCGTTTTGCTTTTGATTTTTTCAATTGTTTCCAGCGAAGTAATCTTACCGTTTTTAGAGCCGCGTAAATCTACAATATGGATTAATTTGAATCCAAGTGAATCATAAATCTGAGCCTGTTCAAGCGGTGAATGTTTATAATACGTAATGTCGTCAAAATTTCCTTTCGACAAGCGAACAATCGAATTATCGTAAATATCTATAGCTGGAATTATTAACATAAATCAACAAAGTTTTTTAATAGTTGAAGACCGGCGTCACTTGATTTTTCCGGGTGGAATTGAACTCCGTAAAAATTTCCTTTTTCTATTGAAGAAGTAAAGTTGATATTGTTGTCGGTTATTGAAGTTGTATACTCACACACCGGAACGTAATATGAATTTGCAAAATAAAAACGTTCTCCGCTTTTTATGTTTGTAAAAAGCTTGCTCTCGGATTTTATTTCAATATCGTTCCAACCCATGTGCGGAACTTTAGTTTTGGCAGAGTCAAATTTTTCAGCGGTACCTGGAAATATTCCAAGGCACGCAACATTTCCTTCGGTTGAATGATCAACCATCAACTGCATACCAAGGCAAATGCCTAGCAAAGGTTTTTTAACCATCCGCAAAACCGAAAATAAATTTAGCATGTGAAGCTGTCGTATTGCGAACGATGCTTCGCCAACACCTGGAAAAATTACTTTATCTGCCCGGCAAATTTCTATTTCGTTGCAGGTAATTTTAAAATCTTGTTTTAATTCCGTAAGTGCATTCGCAACTGAGGCAACATTTCCAGCACCGTAGTCAATTAACGCAATCATAGAACTCCTTTTGTAGATGGCAGCATGCCTTCATTTCTTTCGTCCAATCTGCATGCTTCATTTAACGACTTGGCAAAAGCTTTAAAGATCGCTTCAATTTTATGATGATCATTTTTTCCATTTGCCTTAATAAAAATATTTGCTTTTAATCCCGAAGCCAAACCTCTGAAAAATTCTTCTGTTAATTCTGTCGGGAATTCACCAACAAACTCTCTATTGAACTTACAATTGAAATTCAAATAAGGTCTTCCGCCAAGATCAATTGCGCAGTTCGCTATCGAATCATCCATTGGCAAAAAATATCCGTAACGTTTAATTCCGCGCTTATCACCAAGAGCTTCGCTCAATGCATTGCCAAGCGTAATCCCGACATCTTCAACCGTATGATGTTCGTCCACATGAAGATCGCCTTTCACATCTACTCTTAAATTTATACTTGCATGTTTAGCAATTTGTTCTAACATATGATCGAAAAAACCGATTCCGGTGTTTATGGCAGTCTCACCTTTTCCATCCAGTGAAACAACAATTTTTATATCTGTTTCTTTTGTTTTTCTATGCTGAGTTGAAGTGCGAAGATTTAATATGATCTGATTAACGGCTTGTTCGAAGCTGGTGATCTTTCCATTTTTAGTTACGCTAATTGAATTTTTATTTTTTGATTTTCCGTAAATGATTGAAAAAACCTTTTCGGTTTTGTCGCTTGATAAACCATTAATTTTAATTCCTTCAAGCTCGATAATTTTTGCCAGCAAATTTCCAGCTTTCAAATTAATGTCTTCCACTTCTATCAAGAGATTTCTTTGTGATAATTTTTTTAATCCGCTGATTAGTCCGGTTGAAATTTCCGAATCAAGATTAAAAAAAATTTTATCGATTATTACTTTGTTCATATTCTATTATTTTTTCACATTACTTAAAAAGATAAATTCAATTTAAACTAACTTTTTAATTTCATCCCAAAGCAAATCATTTTCCTCTTCATTGCCGACCGAAATTCTTAAACAATTTTCAAGCATCGGCTGGGTACTTCTATCTCTAACAATAATTCCTTTTTCTGCCAACTTTGCTTGAACAGCTTTTCCGTCTTTACATTTTACAAGAAGAAAGTTTGCATCCGATTCGTATACTTTTATTATTGCTGATGAGGTTTCAAGCTGATTCTTCAACCTTTCTCTTTCTTTAACAATTCCTTTAATATATTTTTCTTTGAGTGCGGAGTTTTTTAAAGAAGATTCGAGAGCATAACGAGTAAGAGAATTTATGTTATACGGAGCTTTCACTTTAAAGAGATAATTAATTACTTCCGAATTCGCGATGCAATAGCCAAGCCTAATTCCAGCCAATCCCCAAGCCTTTGAAAACGTTCTCAACACAATCAAATTGGGAAGATATTTTATCTCATCAATTAAAGCTCCGTCTCCGGCAAAATCTATATAAGCTTCATCTACAATAATAATTGAATTTAATTCCTTGCATAAAGAAACAACATCATTTTTATTCAGCAAATTACCGGTTGGATTATTTGGCGAACAAAGAAATATAATTTTAACATTTTCATCATAATGATTTTTAATTTCTTTTAAATCCAACTGAAATTTGTCGTTCAATAAAACAGTAATCGTTTCCACATTGTTTATATCGCAAGCAACTTTATACATTCCATAAGTCGGCTCAGGAATAATTGCTTTATCTTTTCCCGGATCACAAAAAATTCGGATTAATAAATCTATTATCTCATCCGAACCAACGCCGAAGAAAAGATTTTCCGGTCCAACAGATAAATACTTTCCAACCAAATATCTTAAATCTTTTTGATGCGGATCGGGATAGCGGTTCAAATTTAAACCGTTAATTTCCGTAAATGTTGAGCCCCAGCTGTTTTCGTTCGCATCGAGCAAAATGCCTTTGTCACTCTCATAAATATCGCGAGCAGAAGTGTAAGGCTTTAAATTTAAAATATTTTTTCGGACTAAGTTTTTAATTTCCATAAATTTATCTTTATTATTTCAGCCTAATTTTTACAGCATTTTTATGCGCCTGCAAGCCTTCGGCTTCAGCAAGATTTTCTACTGTATCAGAAATATTTTTTAATCCTTCTTTAGTCAGCTTTTGAAAAGTAATTGATTTCATAAAAGCTTCTACCGAAACTCCGCCAAAAGTTTTTGCATAACCATATGTCGGAAGCGAATGATTTGTCCCGGAAGCATAATCACCAACGCTTTCAGGTGAATATTCACCGAGAAATACTGAACCGGCATTTATAATTTTTGAAATATAACTTTCGGCATTCTTAATATTTAAGATTAAATGTTCGGGTGCATATTTATTGCTAAAGTCAATTGCTTTCTCTATGCTTTCAGTCAACAAAGTGAATGAACTTTCTAAAGCTTTTGATGCTAAATTTTTCCTTGGCAATTTTTCTAATTGATTGGCCAACTCAAGCTCAATATTGTTTGCCATTCCTAAAGTTGTAGTTATTAAAACAACTTGAGAATCGGAACCATGCTCAGCTTGTGAAAGTAAATCCGCAGCAACAAAAGCAGGATTTGCATTTGAATCTGCAATTACCAAAACTTCACTTGGACCCGCCGGCATATCGATTGAACAACCGTCGGAATCAATACTAACTAAAAGCTTTGCTGCTGTTACATATTGATTTCCCGGACCAAAAATTTTATTTACTTTTTGTAAAGACTTATCACCATAAGCTATCAAACTAATCGCTTGAGCGCCGCCTATTTTATAAAACTCATCTATGCCGCAAAGCTTTGCAGCATAAAGTAGCGGAAAATTTATCTTTCCGTTTTTTGAAGGCGAACAAACAACAACTCTTTTGCAGCCGGCAATTTTGGCTGGTATTCCGAGCATCAACATTGTTGATGGAAGAATTGCGCTGCCTCCGGGAATATATAATCCAACATTTTCGATTGCTCTAAAATCACGAGAACACACTACGCCATTCATTGTTTTAATTTCATAACATGACGGAAATTGTTTTAGATGAAAATTTGTAATGTTTGTAAAAGCAGTTTCTATTGCGGATTTAGTTTTGGGATCTATATTCTTTCCCGCTTCATCAAATTCGTTTTTTGTAACTTTAAAATTATCACCTTCGAAGCCGTCAAATTCTTTCGCATATTTTAATGCCGCCTTTAAGCCGTTCAATTTAATATCGGTAAGAATCGGTTTTATGATTTCCGAAACTTTTTCAAAATCAATTGCCGGACGCTTTGTTAAATTATTAATTTCTTCTTCAGAAATTTTATCTAGATAATAAGTTCTCATTGGATCAAATTCTCAATTGGTAATAATAGAATTCCGGAAGCACCGGCAGCTTTTAGATCTTCGATTATATGCCAGAATTTCTCTGCCGGAATTACAGCGTGAACTGCAAGCATGTCCTTTTCAGCAAGATGTAAAACCGTCGGGCTTTTCAGCGAAGGAATAATTCCGATAATTTTATCAAGAGAATTCTTGGGAATATTCATCATCAAATATTTTGAAGAATGAGCTGTCATCACCGAGCGAATGCGCCGGCGAAAGTCTTTAAGATATTCATTCTTCTTAGAATCAGCGAGTGAGTCACCGGAGGAAATCAAGACTGCTTCAGAATCAAAAACTTTAAAAGATTTTTTCAGCTTGTTCATCATCAAGGTATTACCGGTAGAAACGATATCGCATATTAAATCGGCAACGCCAAGAGACGGAGCTATTTCAACTGAGCCGCTCAATTCAATTATCTTTGCTTTTAAATTTTTCGATCTTAAAAATTCATTTAAAATATTCGGATAAGTTGTTGCAATAGTTTTTCCGTTTACGTCTTCTAACTTTTTTAATTCTTTGGTTTCCGGATAAGCAAGCATCAAGCTGCATCTTCCAAAACCTAATTTTTCAAGAATCTTTGTGTTTGTTTGTTTTTCGTTAATAACATTTTCACCAACAATCCCAATGTCAGCAACACCGTCTTGAACATATTCAGGAATATCATCATCGCGAAGGAATAAAATATCCAGCGGAAAATTTCTAGCCGAAACAACCAATCTTTCGGAATAGTTTTCTATATCCATTCCGCAAAGCCTTAGAAGTTCAAGCGATTTTTCCGTCAATCGACCTTTTTTTTGCAATGCTAATTTTAAATTTCCATTCATCAATAAGTTCCTTTAAAAGCAAAAACCCCGACATCTGCCGGGGTAAAATTCTTTGTTATTCAAAATATTTTAACACAATCCGGCACTACCAAATTTTTGATGGTGATGATGGGCTGTGTGTTTTTTAATATTTGTATTAAATTTCTTCATAATTACTCAACAAAACTAAAGAAAAAAAAGTACAAATCAAATGGAAACAAACACTCATATTTCATCAAAATTCATGGTATTAAAGTGATGTTTCATATTTTTGATTGTTTGGCCAACAATTAGTAATTTAATAACGAAAGAATTGTTCAACAAGAATTTTTTCAATCTAAAATAAAAGGGAACATTTTTCTTTCAATTATAAATGGGAATTATAGATCGATAAGGAAAATAATTTTAATTCAATAATGAGTTCACTCTAAAAAGGTCAAAATAGTTTCACAAAAAATTTTTAAGTGAGTAAGATTTTAAATAAATTCCTGAAAAGAAATTTACTCATTGGTTATTGAAAAAATGTTCAGAAAAAACACAAAA
>JAMCWE010000239.1 GCA_023475265.1 Bacteroidota bacterium | reverse complement strand
TAAAGGAGAATATGCAATAAGTAAAAGAGATATAAATCTATAAAAAAAGTGAATGTGTAAAAATTGAGAATTGATAATTTACCAATGTCAAAATGATAAAATAATTTTTCTAATCGATTAAAACTTGTTGTAAGTTTAAATTTTTATACGTAAAATATATCAGCATTAATTACTTTTTCGAACGAAAAATTCTGGAGTAAATTATTAAAAAGTTATTGACTTTAAATTTGTTTTTTAAGACGTTAATGCTGCAGTTTAAATTTAATAGGGCTTTTGAGGGCATTTATCAATTTTGAAAGTTTTAATTATAAAAATTTTTACAATCTTCAATGAAATTAATTTCCTGATCACTAGTTAAACTTATCCCGGTTTTACCGAAGTGCATTATATAATAATGCATTTAATCGGGAAAAGTAATTTTACAATCATTTCAAAATTTTGGAGAGAGAGATTATGAAGCCACACTATCCTCAGTAAGATCGACTCCTTCGATTTTAATAATTAATCCCCGCAGTTTTACCGAAATGTATTCTTTACCGTGAATACATTTGATTGTCCCGGGAAACAATTAACTAATCACTAATATAGGAGAGAGAGAATATGAAACGAAAGATTACCGTCCTGTTTTTTCTTTTGTTTCTGCCAATGATAGTATTTGCAGGAACAACGGGGAAAATCAAAGGTAAAGTTACAGATCTCCAAACCGGTGAGCCGCTAATTGGTGCTAACATAGTTGTAGTTGGTACCTCTTTTGGTGCTGCCACCGATATTAAAGGAGAATATGCAATAAGTAACCTAGATGCTGGAGTATATGAACTAAAAGCTTCGTACCTAGGTTATAAAACTGTAACCATTTCTAATGTCCGTGTTAATGCAGACTTAACTGCAGAAATTAATTTTCAGCTTCCTGCAACTGGTGTTGCAGTTGGTGAAGTTGAAATTGTTGCAAAAAGACCTCTTATTAATAAAAGCAACACAAACGCAATTCGTACAACCACAAATGAGCAAATTGAATCTTTACCAATCCGGGGTGTTGATAATATTATTGCTCTTACACCAGGCGTTATACTTCAAAACAACACAATTTATGTAAGAGGGGGAAGGCAAGATGAAGTCGGATATTACTTGGAAGGAACAAATATAACTAGCGCATTAAACGGCAGCCGACAAGTCTACTTAAGTCAAGATGCACTAGAAGAAGTTTCGGTTCAAGCCGGCGGCTATACAGCTGAATTTGGCGGTGCGAATGCAGGAATTATTCGTACACAATTAAGATCGGGAGGCCCAATATTAAAAGCTAGCTTACAATATATAACCGATAACTGGACTTTTAAGAGTGCTAAGAATAGATATGATGGAAAGAAAAACCTTGGTACTTATTCTTATGGTTATAATGATTTTACTGCAACCTTAAGCGGCCCCATTACCGAAAAAATAAAATTCTTTGGATTATTCCAGAATCTCACACAAGCTGATGAAACACCACAGCCTGGTGATGGTTTTAATTTTGGTCTAGTTGGTGATCCAAATACCGGAGATACAATAACTGTTAAATATCCTGGTGGCCCTGATCCGGGAGCTAATACAAATAGATATACCGGTACGGGTACAATTACACTAGATTTTAATCCTATTGTTGTTCGTATACTTGGAAATTTTTCCGCAAGGACATCAAGAGGCAATGGCGGTGTTTGGAATATGTTTGATCTCAACCGTCAAGGAATTACCGATTTAAGCAATGGTGATTTCGGTTTTAAAGTAACCCACATTTTAAGCCCAAATACTTATTATGAAATTAGCGGCGGATATATCTTCAACCAAAGCAAAACTTATGATCCTCTTTTGAAAGATAGTTTCCTTACTTATGGAGATAGTGTTGCTAACGCCCAAGCAGGAGCGGTTTGGAACAGAAGAGCAAGAGAAGTAAATGCAAGTTATTATGGCAGATACTTACAACCTCTTCCTTATGAGTTATTTGCATTAACGGGCTTTACAGCACCTAATGCCGAAACCTCAACTTTTAATAAATCTAGAAGTCAAAATATTAATTTAAGCGCATCATTTTCTTCCCAGTTATCCAAAGAGCACTCACTTAAATTTGGTGGTGAAATTCAATTAATGACATTTAGCAATTTCAGCTTTTCAAGACATCCCAATGGCCTTGCAAATGCTATTGTAAATAGTCCATCTCTTTCTATTCATCAAATTGAAGTTAATCAAGGAATAAATAACTACGGTTATGATCTTGATGGTAATGTTTATACTGGTTCTTCAAATTATGTAAGCGGACAAATTGCACCAAAGAAACCAGTATTTGCAGGTGTTTATGTTGAAGATAGGATGGAATATAAAAATTTAATTGTCAACGCTGGTATTCGTTATGATTATATTAAAACAGACAATGATATAATGGTAGATCCAGTTCATCCTGAAAAAACAATAGACTTCAATTCGGGAGCTATCAATCCGGCTGGATTAGTAAAGACTCCAAGTTATAGTGCAATAAGCCCAAGACTTGGATTTTCTTTCCCGGTTACCGATCAAACAGTGTTTCATGCACAATTTGGAAAATTCGTTCAACAATCCAGATTGCAAGATATGTATGAAGGAATTTATGCTCTGGCTTGGCAGTTAAGAGGTGGTTTTTTCATTTCTACACCAGTTGGATTGAATGTTAGACCGGAAAGAACAACCCAATATGAAGTTGGATTTACCCAACAAATCGGAGACTTTGCATCATTTGATATAACCGGTTATTACAAAGACATTGCTAACCAGGTTATTATTACGAATCAGAATACTCAAGCATCACCATTTGGTGCATTCCTTGCACTAACTAACGGTGATTATGCGACAACCCGCGGTGTTGAACTTTCTTTCAATATGAGAAGAACAGAAAGATTAATGGTAAACGGTTCTATCTCATTACAGGATGCTAAAGGCACGGGCGGTGATCCTTATTCCAACGCAGGAAGTTTTGGAAATCCAATTGACCCTAAATATGTATTTACACCGCATTTCATTAATCCATTAGCGTACAATCATGCCATATCCGGAAATCTTAATTTTGATTATCGCTTTGGTAAAGATGACGGACCAGAAGTTTTGCAAAACTTTGGTGTTGATTTATTGTTATCCTTTGCAAGCGGCCATCCCTATACACTTGGTACAGGTGGATTTGCAATTGAAACAGATACTAGAACCAGATCTCCAATTGAACCGATCAATTCATCAATTACACCTGGAACTTTTCAAGCAGATTTGAGAATTGATAAGACTGTTTGGATTATGGATAAAATATCTGCCAACATCTTTATCCAAGTAATAAATTTATTGAATACTAAAAACATAGTTAATGTATTTACAAGGACAGGCTCAGCAACAGATGACGGTTATCTAAACGATCCTACGCTGGGATTACCAATTGTCGAAAAGTATGGACCAACTTACGCAGCGATGTACAGAGCTATTATGGTTGATTATGGTTATGGATATACATCTAACTTGTATGGTTCTCCGCGTCAAATTAGACTTGGTCTTCGTTTAGAATACTAAAATTTGACAGCTAATAAAATAAGAATAGGAGTTTAAAATATGAATTATAAAAAAATTAAATACTTACTATTGATAATTGTAAGTATGTTATTGCTGATTCCTACCGCTGTCAACGCTAAAGGAGACAGAAAGGATAAAAGAGGTATAGCCAAAACCTCCGTCGGCGAGCAAATTACAAATACTTATTTTGATATAAATAATGTTAAAGCCCTCCAGACAAATAATGGTTGGAGTGATTATAACACAAACTCAAACCTGGAAGGAACTGAATACCCTAAAGGAAGCGGAAAAACAGCTGTCTTCCAATCAGGCTTCTTATGGGGCGGTTTTATTGGTAGTGATCCTCAAGTAAGAGTTGGCGGATCTGCTTATAGAACCGGTTTACAAGCGGGGCCTATTTTGGCAAACGGGCAAGCGGCTGATGCTAGCGATCCTAAATATCAAATATACAGAGTTAGACCGGATGTATATCCAGGCGGACCTGATATTGATTTAACATTAGATGCAATAAATGAAAGCAGCACAGATGCATCAATGGTAACCGATGCAGCAACTCTCAGAAAAAATTATGAGAGTGACTGGACAAACTGGCCGGCTGCCGGCACAGCTAACGACCTTGGCGCTCCTTTTAAAGATGTTAATAATGATGGCAAGTATGAACCGGGAATAGATGTCCCAGGCGTACCTGGTGCAGATCAAACTGTATACTATGTGGCTAATGATTTGGATTCCTCAAAGACAACTTATTTATACGGTACACAGCCACTTGGACTTGAACTCCATGCTACCATTTGGGGATATGCTCAACAAGGCGCACTTGGCAATATGTACTTTAAAAAATATTCTTTAATAAATAAAGGCGAACAAAAAAATACTATTGATAGTATGTTTGTTTCTTGGTGGGCTGACATCGATCTTGGTGACGCTAATGATGATTTGATGGGATGCGATACAACATTAAGTATGGCATTCGCTTATAACGGAAAGCCAGTCGATGCAGTATATGCGCCATTACCACCTCCTGCAGACGGCGCGGATTTTTTCCAGGGACCAATTGTTCCTGGTGAACCTACTGATGTTGCAATATTTAATGGGAATTATGTTCCAGGGAAGAAAAATCTTCCAATGACCGCATCATACTTCTTCATTAATCAAGATCCAAAAGTTACGGATCCTCCGCAAGGAAACCCTTTAGGTTCAACACAATTTTATCGTTTCTTCAACGGGCAATATGGAAACTCCGGCCAGCCGTTTATAGATCCAACAACGGGAAATGTTACGAAGTTTGCTTTCTCTGGTGACCCAGTTGCACACACAGGCTGGCTTGATGGAAATGAATTTCCACCAGCAGACCGTCGTTATGGAATGGCTTCAGGTCCATTTACAATGGCTCCGGGAGATACTCAAGAAATAGTTGTAGCAGAGGTTTTTGCAGGTGCTATGCCTGGAGTTGATTATTTATCTGCCATTAGCTTATTGAAATTTTATGATAGAACCGCTCAATCAGCATATAACCTATTCTTCCAATTAGCGACACCACCTGCACCGCCTAAAGTTAATGTCGTTCAATTAAGCAATAAGGTTATGTTAGATTGGGGCGAAGATCAGAATGCAATTAATTCAACAGAAAATAATGTAGTTAAGGGTTACACTTTTGAAGGTTATAATGTTTATCAGCTTCCAAGTAAAGGAGCCACAATCGATCAGGCAAAACGATTAGCTACTTATGATGTTGTTGATAACGTACTTAAAATTACCGATGATTCTTTTGATCCAACTTCAGGGGAAGTTGTAACAAAAGTAAGTGAATTCGGAACAGACTCCGGCATTAAGAGAGCATTCCTAGTTAACACAGACGCATTTAACGGCAACAAACCTTTAGTAAACGGATTACAGTATTACTTTGCAGTTACAGCGTATAGTTATAACGCAACATCGGTACCTCATGCTCTTGAAAATCCAATTGCATTATTAATTGCTACACCGCAAAGTCCTAATCCAGGTGTAAGATATTCTCATTCCGCTGGCGACACAATTATAGCGTCGCATGCATCAGGCAAGAGTGAGGGACAATGCTTTGCAATAGTTATTGATCCTACAAGACTAACCGGTGACCAGTACAAAGTATCCTTTGATACTACCGGCGGAAGTACAACCTGGACTTTAACAGATGTTACTAAAAATAAAGTTGTACTTTCACAACAAGCTAACCAAACCGGAGATGACAACTACTCAATAGTTGATGGAATGCTGGTTAAGGTTACAGGTCCAGCAATTCCAGGTGTGAAAGACTGGGATATACCTCAAGGTACACGCAGGTTTACCTGGGCAGGCGGCGCCGATGGTTTTGGATTTGAAGGATTTAACGGAGCTATTGGTTGGGCAGCCCCAAGTACCCTATTTGGTGACGGTCTTGAACCTGTTCCACCGAGTGCATTATCAAATACGCTCTTAACATTAGCTCAAGTTACAGACACAACAAGTTTCAATCCAACTTTACCTGGCGCAACAGATGTTAACATGTCTTATGGCTACCGTTATGGAAGATGGTTTGCAAATCCACCAGCTCAGCCACAATTTGTACCATACATTGTAAATAAATCTGGAGGATATTCTTATCAAGATTTCAACCTTGATGTTCCTCTATCAGCATGGAACGTAGAAGACCCTGCACATCCAGCCAGATTAGTTGTTGGATTCTTAGAGAATAATGCTGTTAATGGTTTAGTTGATGGTAAATATTGGCCACCTGATTATTCCCAATATGATAATACAGCAAGCAGTGGCCCGCGAGAATGGTTATGGATTTATCAGGCACCATACAGCACAACTGTTGATCCAAATTTAGCAGTTGAGTGTATAAGTAATGATTTACCGATAATGTGGTTCTGCACAATTGCACGTCGTGGACCAGTTAAATTTTCACCAGACGGAACAGGTAAGGATCAGTTTATAATTTATGCAAATCATATAAATACTTTAGTCGATCAATTTACATTTACTGCAACTGCGCCATCATCAAGCACTGCACTTGCTAAGGAAGATGTAAATTCAATTAATGTATTTCCAAATCCATATTATGGAATTAATACCCAAGAGACAAACAAGTACGCGAAGTTTATTACGTTTAATCACCTTCCTGCAAATGCAACAATCCGTATATTTAATTTAGCAGGCACAATGGTTAGAACAATAAATCACAGCGGAAATCAATTCGAGTTCTGGGATCTTACAAATGCATCAGGGCTTCCTGTAGCAAGCGGTATATATATCGCTTATATAGATATGCCGGACCTTGGAGCTACGAAGATACTAAAGATAGCAATCGTTCAAGAACAACAATTTCTTGATAGATTCTGATTAAAAGAAGTTTAAAACTCAAGGAGTAAAAATGAAAATAACTATTAAATTTTTAATCATAGCAGCTATTCTCCTCTTGGGAGTAAATAGTATGTATGCGGGCGGAGGAGTCCGCAATGGTACGGGCGGTGCAACCCAGTTGTTAATACCGGTTGGAAGCCGTGGAATAGCAATGGGTGGTTCCAGTGTTGCTACTACTACTGGAATAGAAGCTTTATTCTGGAATCCTGCAGGCGCAGCCGATATGTCTAATTCGGCAACTTTATTATTTTCTCATATGAATTATATTGCAGATATTGGTGTTGAGTACGGCGCAGTATCTGCAAACTTTGAGGGATTCGGAGTTGTATCATTGAACGTGAAATCGCTTGCAATTGGAAGCATCAATGTTACTACTAATGATCAACCAGACGGAACCGGACAGACATTTACGCCGCAAATGTTAACAGCAGGTGCAACCTATTCGCGTCAGTTGACAGATCGTATCGCAATCGGAGTTACTTTCAGTTACATATCCGAAGCGATTGACCAAGTTAACGCAGTGGGATTTGCATTTAATGCGGGCGTATTATACAAAGATATGGGCGATATCAATGGATTAAACTTTGGTATCGTTATGAAAAATATCGGACCGCAAATGTCATACTCTGGTCCCGGAATGCTTGTTAAGGCAGCTCCGCAAGGTTATAATAGGCCGCCAAGTTATTATCAAATTGAAACCGCAGCATTCGATTTGCCTTCTGCTTTCGAAGTTGGTTTAGGTTACAAACCTGTAATTGACGAAATGAATTCAATGCAGATCTCGGCTTCATTTGCAAGTAATAATTTCTCCGGAGATGTTTATAACATTGGTGCTGAATATGGATACAATCAATTATTCTTTGTTCGCGGTGGATATACATTGTCACCAAAAGATCAGGATCCAGACTATATTTATGGCTTTACAGCTGGAGCCGGAATTAACTACGACATAAGCGGAGTAAATTTTAAAATTGATTACGCTTATAGAGGAGTAAAATATTTTGGCGGCAATCATATCTTTTCAGTATCGTTAGGATTCTAAAGCAGCTCATTCGTAAAGTCTTAATGATTTTATGAATTAGTTAGAAACAGACCCTGCCACTTTAATTCCGTGTGGTTTTTTAACTGCACGGAATTTTTTTATTCTGAATGTGTATATAAGAATTATTTATTAAACGGCATTGAATAATTAATAAATCAAATAAAAATTTATTCAATAATGTTTTGCCTAATTAAGCCAGCTACTTGAATCTGTACAAACTCTCTTGTAAATTTTTAATAAGTATTCTTTAAAACTTGTGGATACCCTCATATTACCGTAATGTATAAACCAATAAATAAAATTATACTTGTAATAGTTGTAGTTGTCAGTCTTCCCGCAATTATTTTTTCAGTATCCGAAATTAATTCTTTAAATGAAAATGAAAGGATTATCGAGAATATATATAATAAACAATTGAATTCAGTTCTATTTACAATTGATCAATCAATTTATGATTTTGTTAATGATTGGGCACAAAAAATAAATTTGCTCGTAGTAAATTCTAGCGGGATTGATAATGCATCTGCAAGAAAAGAGATTCTTCAATTCATAAATTTGAATCCGCAAATTCGGATGGTAATTCTTGCAGATGAAAAATTTCCTCAAACAATTAAATTGTTTGCGGTCAATAAAGATTCGGTTTATAAAGAAATCGGTTTATCATTGAATGATAAATTGGTCGCCAATGAATCTAAGATAAAAAGATTTTTATCTGATAATCAGAATGGATACCGAAAAATAGAATCACTTGATTTAGACAGCTATCATAAATCGGAGTTATTTTTATTCTCTTTAAATTTAACTAAAGACAAGAATGATTTCGGCGGAATATTAATTGATCCTGTGGTTTTTGTTCAAAAAACTCTGGCACCAAAGATTCTGGATATTACTCACAATGAATTTATAATTACAATTACAGAAGAAAATTCTAATCACATAATATTTACAACAGGCGGAAATAATTCTAAAGAACCACAACAAAAAGAAGGTTTAGAATTGTTACCGCAATTTTCCATCGGCATTTCTTTGGAGGGGCAAACCATAGCCGGGCTTGTTAAAGAAAGGGCTATCCGGAATTTATTTTTAATCATTGGTGTCGATTTCATTTTCATCTTAGGTATTTGGTTTGTTATAAGAAATATACTGAAAGAAATTGAGCTGGCTAAAATTAAAGCTGATTTTGTATCGAATGTTTCGCATGAATTACGAACACCATTATCTCTTATTAGTCTTTTTGCTGAGACACTTATGCTCGGCAGAATTAAATCGGCTGAAAAGGAAAAAGAATACTATACTATTATTCATCAGGAAAGCGGAAGATTGAGCAGGATAGTTGATAAGATTTTGCACTTTCAATCAATCGATGAACATATAAGAAAGTATAAGTTTGAAAATATTAATATAAATTCTGTTATTGAAAAAGTTTTGAACACATACAGCTATCATCTTAAACAATCGGGCTTTTCTTATAATCTTAATCTAGATGGTAGCATTCCGCTAATATTTGCAGATGCTGAAGCAATAGCCGAAGCAATTATAAATTTGATCGATAATGCTATGAAGTACAGCAAAGAAAATAAGTTGATTGAAATTCAAACAGAGTATGATGAGAATTTCGTATTTATAAATGTTAAAGATTATGGAATCGGTATATCGGTAAAGAATCAGAAAAAAATATTTGATAAATTTTACCGGATTCAAAACGGATTAGTACACAATACAAAAGGCGCCGGATTGGGATTAACAATAGTAAAAGATATAATGGACGAACATAAAGGTGAAGTAATCATCGACAGCAAGGAAGGATTAGGAAGCAATTTTACTTTAAAGTTCAGAATAAATCACAATGTTTAATTTAGTATTAATTAAGTGTGTTAGAATTCGTTCACAGATTGAAAAGATAAATGTTAAATTTTTTAATTTAATAAATTAGATTTGTTTTTCGGAGGAAGAATGACATCAATATTAATTGTTGAAGATGAAATGAACATGGTAATTGGGCTAAAAGATAATTTCGAATTAGAAGGTTTTAGAGTAGAGGTCGCAAATAACGGCGAAGAAGGATTAAAGAAAATTCTTGAAGGAAATTTCGACTTAGTTGTTCTAGATGTTATGCTTCCGATTCTTTCAGGTTTTGATGTGTGTAAATCAGTAAGAAAGAAAGGGATTAATACTCCGATAATTTTGTTAACAGCCAGAGGTGAAGAAATTGATAGAGTGCTTGGACTTGAGCTTGGTGCAGATGATTATGTTACAAAACCTTTCAGCATAAGAGAGCTTATAGCACGTATTAAAGCGGTTCTGAGGCGTGTTGAAAAAGCGGATGAACCTTCAGCAAGAGATAAATTTGTAAATATCGGCAGGCTCAGAATAAACTTTGCAACATATAATGCTTTTAATAAAAATGTTCAGGTGCAGATGTCGCATAAGGAATTTGAGATATTAAATTTTCTTTGGAACCAACGAAATAAAACCGCAAGCCGGGATGAAATTTTAAAAATAATTTGGGGATTTGATGAAAGCCCAACTACCAGAACGGTGGATAATTTTATAGTAAAGCTTCGTCAGAAAATAGAAGAAAATTCTAATAACCCAAAAACTATTTTAACTGTGCATGGCATTGGTTATAAACTAATCGCATAAAAAAAATAGTTAAGTAAAAAATGCACACAGGATTTTTTTACATTACATTATAAAAACTAGTTCAAGTACAAGTGTAAGTTCAAGACTTCGGAAAAATATCTAGCAGGTAAAATTAGATTACATTTTTTTAAATCTACTAGAGAAAATTACCAACCAAACAATATTATTATAATTAATTTCTCACTCAGATTTCTATTCCTTTTCTCTATGCAAATCATTAAAAATAATTTTTAAAACATTACTTTTATTTTATAACACAAAGACATCTGATTACAATTATTTATCGTATTAAAGATTTTAAATCGTAAAATAATTTGGTTTTTAAGCTATAAATCGTTCGTCTGTGACAATATTTTACAAATCTTTACTGTATAATGACACTGCTTACCATTTAACTCTCTATTTTTTTACCCGCTATGTACAACAAAATAAACCAATTAGTATCAAACATTTCATTTAAATAAGGAGAAGCGATATGAAGCGAAGAATTACCGTCGTTTCTTTCCTGTTGTTTCTGCCTGTGCTATTATTCGCAGGTACAACCGGAAAAATCAAAGGTAAGGTTACAGATCTCCAAACAGGCGAGCCATTGATAGGAGCCAACATAATAGTCGTTGGTACTTCATTAGGAGCGGCTACAGATGTAAAGGGAGAATACGTTGTCAGCAATCTTGATGCTGCTGTTTATCAAGTGAAAGCATCATACTTAGGTTATAAGACAGTAACTATAACCAATGTTCGTGTGAATGCTGATCTAACAACGGAATTGAATTTTCAATTACCGGCAACTGGTGTTTCTGTTGGTGAAGTAGAAATAGTTGCGAAGAGACCTCTTATTAATAAGAGTAACACTAATGCAATCCGAACAACCACAAATGAACAGATCGATGCTCTTCCTATAAGAGGTGTTGATAATATTGTTGCATTAACGCCTGGTGTTATCTTGCAAAACGGAACAATATATGTAAGAGGCGGCAGGCAAGATGAAGTTGGTTATTATTTGGAAGGAACCAATATAACCAGTGCTTTATCCGGTAATCGGCAGGTAACTATACCGCAAGATGCTTTAGAAGAAATTTCAGTACAGGCCGGCGGTTATACTGCTGAGTTTGGCGGTGCGAATGCTGGTATTATTCGTACTCAATTAAAATCGGGTGGTCCAAATCTAAAAGCTAGTGCACAATACATAACTGATAACTGGACTTTTAAGAATTCGAAAAACAGATATAATGGTGCCAAAAACTTAGGCACATATTCATATGGCTACAATGATTTTACCGCTTCTGTCAGCGGTCCATTGATTGGTAACAATATTAAATTTTTCGGATTGTTTGATAATCTATCTCAAGCAGATCCAAATCCTCAACCGTTTGATGGATTTAATTTAGGAGTAGTTGGTGATGGAATTACACCCGGAGATACGCTTACATTAAAATATCCCGGAGGCCCGCAGCCAGGCAATTTAAGCACACAATATACAGAGACTGGAACATTCACATTTGATTTTAATCCAATTATACTTCGTTTAGTTGGAACTTATACATCTTATAGTGGACGTAATGCCGCCAGTATATTTAATATGTTTGATCTCAATCGCCAGGGAATTGTTGCAACACAAAACGGCGACTTCAGCTTAAAGATGACTCATATATTAAGCCCGAGTACATATTATGAAATTACAGCTGGTTATGTATTCAGCAATGGTAAAACAAACGATCCGCAATTAGGTGATAATTATTTAGCATATGGCGATAGCGTTACAAATGCTAATGCCGGCGTACCTTGGAATAGACGTTACAGAGAAATTCAAGACAATCATTTAGGACGTTATCTGCGGCCACTACCTTACCAATTATTTACATTCAACTTTGCTGCACCAAACACTCCTTTGACTGGCTTTAACAAGAATCAAAGTACAAATCTTAATTTGAATGCTGCTTTTTCTTCGAACTTGAACAAAGAAAATTCAATTAAGTTTGGCGGTGAATTGCAGATGATGACATTCAGAAATTTTTCTCCGGTATCAATTTCTATGGCAAGCTTAATTGCTAATAACCCGAATTCAACCCCAGATCAAATTGAAGTTAATAACGGAATTAACAACTACGGTTATGATTTGCATGGAAATTCTTATTCAGGTTCTTCAAATTATACTTCAGGACAAATTGCACCGAAGAAACCAACTTTTGCCGGTGTTTATTTTGAAGATAGAATTGAATATAAAAACTTAATCGTTAATGCCGGATTGAGATATGATTATATCAATACAGATAACGATATGTTAATTGATCCATTCCATCCGGAAAAAACAATTGATCATAATTCCGGCGTAATAAATCCAGCTGGCTTAGTGAAAGCTCCTAGTTTCAGCGGACTAAGCCCGAGACTTGGATTTTCATTCCCGATTACCGATCAAACAGTTTTCCATGCTCAATTTGGAAAATTTGTTCAACAATCCAGATTGCAAGATATGTATGAAGGAATTTACGCTTTAGGTTTTCAATTAAGAGGCGGCTTCTTTATTTCAACCCCAGTTGGTATGAATGTAAGACCGGTTAGAACTACTCAATATGAAGTCGGTTTCACACAGCAAATAAGCACAATGGCTTCATTCGACTTGACTGCATATTATAAAGACATTGCTAATCAAGTTGTAATTGCAAACCAAAATACCGGAACACCAGGCGACCCATCTCCATTTGGCTCTTATCTTATATTAACCAACGGAGATTATGCTACAACTAAAGGTTTCGAACTTTCATTTAACATGAGAAGATTCGAGCGATTAATGATTCAAGCTGCTGCATCTTTTCAGGATGCACAAGGAACCGGAAACAATCCTAATTCTGATGCCGGTGCATTTGGCGCTCCAATAGATCCTTCACATGTTTACACCCCGCATTTCATTAATCCATTATCATACAACCATGCAATAAGCGGAAATATAAATCTTGATTATCGTTTTGCTGAGAATGACGGCCCGGAAATTTTACATAATTTCGGCGCTTCATTATTACTGTCATTTGCCAGCGGCCATCCGTATACACTTGGAACAGGAAACTCTTCAATCGAAACAGATCCAAGATTTAGATCACCAGTTGAAGCAATCAATACATCAATTACGCCTTCAACATTTCAAGCTGATCTTCGCTTAGATAAAACGGTTTCATTAATGGATAAATTATCTGCAAATATTTTCATACAAGTAATTAATCT
>JAMCWE010000144.1 GCA_023475265.1 Bacteroidota bacterium | reverse complement strand
ACGTTACGATTCCGGTATAAATTAGCAGCAGAAAAATTTGAAAATGACCTTTTTAGATTCGCCTCATTAATAGGATGCTTTAGTCGTTCAAAAATTATGGATTTATTAGGTAACAAGAAACAGGTAACCGCGTTGTTAAACGTATAAAAAAAAGCCAGAGCAGTTATACTCTGGCTTCTTGCTAATTTAAGTGCAAGATTTTATCCGCCGAAGATTTATCGAAGGAGGATCATTTTTTTGCTTTGGGTAAAATTTCCGGTTCTGATTATATAGAAATATACTCCGCTTGCCAAATTTTTTGCATCGAATATTACTTGATAATGACCCGGACTTTTCTGCTCATTCACCAATACTTTAATTTCTCTCCCAAGAATGTCATATACACTAATATTAACAAAACTCATCTCCGGTACTTCGTATCTAATAGTTGAAGTGGGGTTGAATGGATTGGGATAGTTCTGTTCCAGCAAAAATCTTTGCGGCAGAGTATAATTAGAGTTATCATCACCAACAGAAGTAGTCGTGCCGCTGCATGAATACTTTGCAATGTTATTTGCATACACACCGCCAGCTGAGAAAAAGTTACCGCCGGCATATATATCATCTCCAATTACGGTTAGTGCTGTAACAGAACAACCAGAATTTCCAAACATACCGCTCCCTAATGCAGAATAATTAGAACCATCCCATTTTGCAATTCGATTTGCAGATGCTGAAAGATTAGCTGGATTAGTAGTCGTAAAAAGTCCTCCGGCGTAAAGATTCCCTCCCATAAAAGCCAGTGCCCTTACATCGCTGTTAACACCCCCAGAACCCAATCCAAGAGCAGACCAACTAGCACCATTCCATTTTGCAATGTTCTTTGCCCACAAACCACCAGCAAGTTCGAACATTCCACCTGCATAGATTTGATTTCCATCTGTTGCCAGTGCATATACCCAAGCAAGGTTCATGATAGCCCAAACATTATCGTCAATCCCATTGTTAAGTGATAACCAATTAGTACCATTCCATTTTGCAATTTTATTAACTAATAAATTACCAGAATGTTCAAAAAAACCGCCAGCAAAAATATCTGTTCCTATTACAGCTAATGAAGTGACAGCATTATCAAATCCATTACCAAAAGC
Source organism: Bacteroidota bacterium (assembly GCA_023475265.1). Lineage (GTDB taxonomy): Bacteria > Bacteroidota > Ignavibacteria > Ignavibacteriales > Ignavibacteriaceae > FEN-1297. The sequence continues at coordinate 1,439 of JAMCWE010000144.1, read as the reverse complement.
TGACCAATTTGTTCCATTCCATTTAGCAATATTATTTGCAGTAATTCCTCCTGCAGAAGTAAATAATCCTCCAACATATAGCTCATTTCCTAATTCTGCGAGTGACAATACTTGTGGGTTGACACTACTACTAACGCCATTAACACCATTAGTACCGATTAATGGCGACCAACTTATTCCATCCCATACAGCAATACTATTAGCTGTTACACCTCCAGCTGAAGTAAATTGTCCACCGACATATACTTTATTGCCGCTAACAGCAATAGCATAAACATTCCCATTTACACCAACAACACCGTTTGAACCTACTAAAGGCGACCAACTTTGACCGTTCCATTTTGCAATATGGTTAACAGTTTGATTATTGCCGGTTGTTAGGAAATATCCTCCAGCATAAAGATTCTGTCCATCAGTTGCGAGACAAGTAACGCCTCCACCTAAACCGTCATCAAGTGGCGACCATGTTTTTATTCCGTCTCCGCAAGGATCATTGGCAAATCCAAAATGGAGTCCATCAATAGTTTGCGCCGGTCCAATTTCAAATGTGTAAGATCCGATATCAGGTTTTGTATGTGACCATCCATTTGGTTTTGCTACTGAAAGAGTGTAACTACCCGGTCTGCAGCCGCTGAAATCAAAATTACCATTTTCATCAGTTTGTGTCTGCACAATTGTTGGTCCATTCAATAATACCGGCCATTGTGTTAATCCAACTTCATTTGGATCTCTCACACCATCATTATCTAAGTCGTGCCAGACACCACCGGAAACTGAACCGCCATTACTGTTCGGTTTGCATTTTCCTGCGCTTCCGGCATTATAAATTGCAAGTACCTCCGCCGGTGTTAGTACTCGTTTGAATAATTCTATTTCATCGAGTATTCCTTTGAAATTGAAACTTGGATGAGGTAACTGCTGAGCGCCAATCAGTAGTGATGCAGAATTAGTAAGAGAACCTTGGTATGGCGTTGGGTCGCCATAAGGAGTTGCTACACCATCAAGGTAGAATACAATTCCTTGCTTATTAGTTCTAGAAACAGTTACAGCAATATGATGCCAGTTACCATCTGCTACAAAAACTGATGGGGACCAACTCATGGCAGCGATTGAAGGCGCTGATAATGTTAAACTAAGATTACCTGAATTGAGAAAGACTCCATATCCAGTGCTTGAGCGCTTGCTAACAAGCTGTTTAACTCCAATATTTTCTGAGGTTTTAATCCACGCATCAAAAGAAAAATCACCGGTGCCAAAGTTTAATTCGGGATGATCGGCAACTTCAACGTAGTCATCAACTCCGTCAAACTGCAATGCGCCCAAAACTTTTCCGGCTACTTGCAATGGTCCATTTATCATTGTGCCTACATTATTAAATCCCGCTATATCTTGCCTACCATCTCTTGCTGAATAATCTAAATGCCACCAAGCAACCATTC
>JAMCWE010000057.1 GCA_023475265.1 Bacteroidota bacterium | reverse complement strand
TTAATTAGGAAGGTTGGCAAAACCTATAAATATTACGTAACAGAATTTGGAAGACAAGTAATAATCACATGTTTGAAGTTGAAGAATTTAGTGATTATACCAAGCCTCAATTTTGTTAACGCCTAATTTATTTCTTGCCAGTTCTGGCTTTAATTTTATTGATAAGGTACTAATCTTCTTGTTGCTCTGCATATTCGAGATCCTCCATTCTTATTTCGCGTTTGCATATTGGACATTCAATTGCGTCATAATCTTTCTTGGCATCATAGCCTATAACAGCATAACACCAAGGACAAATGATCATAAAATTGTTTTGCTGTTGCTTTAACATTTTTAATCCTTTCGTTTAATTAGAAATTATTGATAGATAATTAACACCTCTTTAATAATTTTTAAGATTCAATTCCCATTTACTTATATAAAACAAGAAATACTTCATTCTTGATTGAATTAAAGTGTTCTGAAGACGATACTTGGTTTAACTCCCTTTTACTGACTAGATAATCTTATAAAGAACGAAGCTTCTTTCTCCCACTATATCAATTTAGAGCAATTAATTCAGCCCGTGATTTATTTATGATTATCAATCAAATATCGAAACCGGTACTTTTTTCTCTTATCATCCTTGATAAAATTGATTTGTAAGAATTTCAAATAGGTAATCATTGATTACAAATTGATTTACATGGAAATACACTTGATCTCACCAATACCCAATTACACATTTGCAAGAAAAGTAATTATTCATTTAACATAAGGGATCCTATATGAAACAAAAGACCTTATCTATCCAATCTCGGATAGACCAAAAACATTTTGAACAACTAAAGCAACTTGCGGACGAAAAAGGCATAAGCCATAGTCTGCTAATAAGGATAATAATAATTAAATATTTGGAGAACAAAACTAATGTGTTATAAAGAAGGTGGCTGTTTTATAGGCAGCGTTACATATCAATTCATAGTGGATGATAATGATTGTTGGCTATGCCAAAATAGACATATTGATGATAATGGTTACGTCCAGGTTTATTACCTTGGAAAAATGACAAGAATCCACAGGGCAATTTATGAAGATAGAAATAAAGTAATACTCCCTTCCTATATTCAAGTTAGACACTTATGTGATAATCCACAGTGTATGAACCCGGATCATTTGAGTATCGGGACAGCTCATGATAATGCAATGGATAAAATCAGTCATGGTAGGCAGCCTTATGGAGAGACAATAAAAACATCAATACTTAGAGAATCCGATGTTATAGAAATATTAACTTCCACCGGTCTAAGTATAATGGAACTGGCAAATAAATTTAAAGTCTATCCGGATACTATAAGAAAAATTCTTAACGGCAAACGCTGGAAACATATTTATAATAAATATACTGACTCAGTTCCGAACAAACCAAAACTAAAAAGAGCACCAAACAAACCAGCAATAAAAAGTCAACATAAAATGAAAAGCAAAGAAACAAATAACAAAGTTGTTTAAAATGCAAAAGCCCTCGTCTTAACTGATGAGGGCTTTTTTATTTTAGCTATTAATTGAACTAATATAATTATAACAAAAAACTAATAATAATTAAAATGGCAAATCTTCATTTCCCTCGGAAAGCGAGGGATGGCTTTCTTCTTCATGTTCTTCAGGCATTTCAAGTTCTTTTATTTCAGGTAGAGAATTCCCAATTAAAGCTTGAAGTCCGCCGAACATTCCAGTGGTATTCTTAAGTACCTTATCAATTTGCACTTCTCTTTTTTGCCACTGCTTATTTATTGCTCTTTTTTCTGATTCAAGATCATTTCTCATAGTTATGAAAGCTTCGACAATACCTTCAATTTTTTGCCGGAATTCATTGCTACATAAATAATCATATACTACTTCCATTTTTTCATTTTTACCAACTTGTGATTTTTTAATCTGGTCAATCTGAAGCAATTGTTCCCTAAGTGCAATTGCAATACCATGTATGGATTCAAAATTCACAATCCATACACCTTCCTGTTGTGAAATACTATTTACTCCTTCAGGTAATATTTGGCTTACTATCACAGCAATATCTGCCTTTGCTTCACGTCGATCTTCTTTTAGTTTCGTAATCCAATCGTTTCCCCAATTTTTTGTCCTTTTGGATTCCCAAATAATTTTACCAGACTCCTCGCCGAACTTAGTTTTAACCGTCTGAATTACATCACCACCTCTAAAACCCTTAGGCACCGGCTCAATTCTATCGTATATAAATTGAGTTGATAAAAATTCTTCTAATTCAAGTTCCTGTGATTCTCCTTTAATTTGCTGAGATCCTTGTTGCGATTTTAATTGCTTTATCTGGTTTTTAAGCTGTTCAAGTTCTAAATCCTTGTCGCGAGCTTCTAACTTGTATTGAGCTTCAGCTTCGGATTTTACTTTCTGAGAAATCTCTTTTTTAGCAGTATCAATTTCTCTCTGTTTTTTAAGTTCGAATTCTTCTCGATCTGTTTCCAATTGATTTTTAGATTTTCTTAATTCTATTTCTTGTTGCTGTGCTTTTTTGTATTTGTCTTTATAATCATCTAATTGAGATTTAATGTCAGAAATTTCAACTAATACTTCCTCTTTAGCTCTTTGTTTTTCTTCTGTTATTATTGTTTCTTTGGCTTTATTTAGCTTGTTTTCATATTCTTTTTCAAGACTTAGTTTTTTATTATTAAGATCATTTTCTTTCTGAGTAAGCTCTTGTTCGCGCTGATTAAATTCTTTTATTCTCTTATCCTTTTCAGCAATTTTATTCTCAAGAGTTTTAACATCCATTTCGAATTTTTCAGCAACTGTTTTTTCAGCATCATCCTTGATTTTCTGTTCTATAGCAAATACTTGAGACTTTACCTGTTTAGAAACTTCCAATTGAATACTTCGCTCTTTGTCAGATAATTCACGCTCTTTTTTATTTAGTTCTAATTCACGATTTGCCATCTCCTTTAATTTCTTATCCTGTTCAGAAACTTGATTCTGTAAATCCTGAAGATTAGTTTCATACTTTTCCGTAACTGACTTTTCGGTTTCTTCTTTAATTTTCTTTTCCCTTACCTTAATCTTCGTATCATATTCTGCTTGGAACTGCTTTTTAAGATCAGCTTCAATATGACCCATCAAGGCCTTGGTAAGTGGAATTTTTTCACCACAATTCGGACAAGTTATAATCTGTTCAGATTCATTTGATTCCATATTTATTCTCCTATTTTATTATTTATCAAAAACCAATACGACAACAATTCTTTTTCTATTTTTTTATAATCAGGAAATTTTTCCTCTACTAATAACCAGTATTTTGATGAATGCTTTCTCTCTATCAAGTGCATCAATTCATGAAATACCACATAACGGAAATTGTAATCCGGCAGATAGGAAATCACGCTATTAAAAGTAAGATTACCTTGCAGACTACAGCTACCCCACTTATACAATAAATTCTTAACTATTATCCTATTTACTTTAAGTCCATATTCTTTTGAATATTTGTCCACGATCTTTTTTACATTTTCTCTTACTTCTTCTTTATTCCGGAAATAAAGATTTAGGTTACGAGAATTATTTTTTGCTTCTTTGATTTCATTTTCCTTCCCTTTGATCCATACTTCATGCTTTTCCATCATGGCATGATAATCCATGTCCATGGGAAGTATAAATTTAAGCTCGCCGGTTTTTAATTCAATCCGCGGATATTTTATATTTCTATTTTCTACCTTCATAACCTGTTAACTGTTCTCCTATGTTTTTATGGATTGAATTAAGCTTTTCCAAATCCATAGGATATTTAGTTCTTACGTTGACAAAAAGGAATTCACGTAATTTAGTTTCTATTGATTTTTTAAGTTCTGTGTTCTTAGCCCAGCCAGGTATTCTTTTCTGATCCAGTTCTTCAAACAATTCTTTTAATTGGCCTATTAATTCTTCATCATTCCCATCTATTCCCAATTGATTTTTCAATATGAGCCAGGCGGCCATTTCTTCATCGGATAAATTGAATTCATCTTTCTTTTTCTTTACCTCTTCTATCTCGTTAATAATTTGTTCGGCTTTCTCAAGCTGTTTTGAAACGTTCTCATTCTTTTTTATTCTATCACGCCACTCTTTAACCAGCTTTTCGACTTTTTCAATTAATGATTCGTACATCGGATTTTTATGCTGATCGACAAGAATAAATTTATTAAGAGCAAACACAAAGTTGGAAGCCTTATATTCCTTACTAGCCGCATCTTCGGAAATTCGTTTAACAAAATCTTCATCAATACTGTTCTGCAGCGGAAGCCTGTATATTTTTTCAACTTCGGTTTCTTTATGAATCATCTCAATTGTTTTTTTATAATAATCCCTTACATAATTTTCATATTCTTCGTCTTTAACTACTATTTTTAGATAATAAGTATAGACAGCCGTGAGCCATTTATATTCAGTGAGATATTCAATTTTAACAGCATGACTGCCGAGAAGTTCATAAATACGCCTTGTTTCTTTATAAATGTTAACGAATTCAATTTCTTTTGCTTTTTCGGAAGTCAGAATCGTTATTGTTTTAGTTAGTGTCTCTTTATCATAATCCCTTTTTACACCTTCAAAAATTTCACCTAATTTTTTAATCCGGCTTTCATATTCGGATGTGAGCTTATCTTTATCGATTACCGTATTTATTATATCTTCACGTTCGTAAATTTCAAAAGCTTTCTCTATCCGGTCGAATATGCCGACATAATCTATTATCAATCCGGCTTCTTTTTCCTTATAAGGACGGTTAGTCCTTGCGATTGCCTGTAAGAGCCGCTGCTCTTTCAGCGGTTTATCAAGATACATGGTTTGAAGTATAGGCGCGTCAAACCCAGTAAGAAGCATATCCGTAACAATAAGTATTTTGGGTAAATCCTCATCTTTGAAGTTATTGATAGCTTCTTTTCTTATATCTTCGTAATCCTTGTTGTGGTTTCTCTTCTCAAGTTCCGTGATATAATCATAAATCTCTTTCCGCTCAGGTGCTCTATCTGTCTTGCGGTTGAACGATATTATAACCTCTGAATATTCTTTGGGAAGAAAATTATCAATTGAACTCTTATAACGAATACAAGCAAGCCTGCTTCCGGCGACAATTAAAGCTTTATATCTGCCGTCAAGGTTTTCAAGGAAATCTTTAGATATATCTTCGGAAATAGTTATTATCCGCGACTTCATTTCAAGAAATGCATTTATTTTATTTAATTTGCTGCGCACTTCTTCCTTCACATCATCCCGGTATTCTTCGGGTATTTCTTCTAATTCAACGTTGAGGAAGTCCTCAAGATGATCTTTAGAAAGATGTAATTCATCGAGTCTCGGTTCATGAACTATTCTTTTCGTATATCCGTCTTTAATGGATTGGGAAATAAAATATTTGTCAAGATAAGGCTCTTCGGGCGGATAACAGAATTCACTGTAAGTATTAAAACCTTTTCTTACTACCGGAGTACCGGTAAACGCAAAGAAGAAAGCGCTCTTAAAAATATCACGCATCTGAGCAGCATACAATCCGGCTTGAGTACGGTGACCTTCGTCTATAAAACAGATTATATTTTTTCTATCTTTTATTGTTTCGCCGGTCTGCTTATTCACTTCATCAACCAGTTGAAAGAATTCCGACGGATTAAATTTGTGAATTAAAACAATAAAGATTCCGCGTTTACCTTTATAGCTGTCTGAAGAAATATTTTCTTTGAGCTCTCTTATTGATTCGATTATGTGCGGCTTTTTTATATCCAGGGCATTGTAATCATCTGAAAGCTGGGTCTGCAGATCGTCACGGTCAATAATTATATAAATTGAAGGCGTACCGAGAGCGTCATATAAGAAAAGCTTATTAGCTGCGAATATAATTTCTAAAGTCTTTCCCGATCCTTGCCAATGCCATATAAGGCCTTTGTTCTTATCGGAAAGTCCATCATAATTATTTTTAACTCTATTATAAATTTTATTAACTGCTTCGTATTGCATATAGCGGACAATTACTTTAGAATCCTGACTTCTTTCCGTACGTACAAAAAGAAAACTATTTATAATCTCAAGCAGTGTTTCAGGCTTAAGCATCCGGATAATTGAATCTATTTCATCCGGTTCAGGTTCGTCTTCTTTTACAGATATCCGCCAATTATATGTTTTTGTATTTTCTTCCCATGGCACAATCGGAAAATACTTGGCAAATGCTTCTGCAGCTACTCCGATTTGAACGTACTTATATAATTCAGGCACGCTCATTTCATAACCTTTTATCTGATAGTATGCGTTCTGCCAGCTCTCAGCAGGATTTGTTGGATCTTTCAACTCTATGTTTACTAAAGGGATGCCGTTGATATAAAGAATAAGATCATTAATTATGGAACCGGCTCCTTTATTATAAACCTGGTTGCTTATAACAAAATTATTGTCTCCGGGCCGCACATAATTAAATAAATCAGTATACTTAACAACTTTGTCTACTTCATACTTAATCGGTATGCCGTTTTTATAATATTCCAGTATTTTCTTAGCGCCATTAACACCTGTGACTATAAGCTTCAGTTCATTTAATGTTCGCTGTATATCATCTTCTGATATTTTTTTATGCTTGTTTAATCTCTTAATCGCCTCGAGAAGATCTGAGATAATTAACGGCTCTTCCGTCCCGGTTCTTGGAAGTTTACTCCCATGAATATATTTCCATCCAAGTTTTTGGAGCTGTTCTATAAAATATTTTTCAAGTTGTTCTTCGTTTCGGTTCATTAAGCTTTTACCTTAGTTTATTTTCACTCTTTTTCTGCCGGTTAAAAGTTCATCCATTAGGCCGAGTTTAATCTTAACAAAATTAATCTTACGCTGGATCCTGAGAGTTAAGATTTGATCAATATCTAAATACAGTTTCATGATTTCATTTTGTTCATTTTGGGTTGGTAGTGGAATTTTAATTTTATTTATTATTGTTTGTGTTATCAATGGTTGACCTGATTTTTTCTTAAACCTATTTAATTGTAAAAATCTTAAATAGACAGTTAAATAGTCTATATGATATAAATTTGGGTTCAGAAATTTTTTTGTATACAGTGCATTATCAGTAATCCAGGATTCAGCATCCGCAAAGTGTACTGCCCCACAATATTCTCCTACTCTCCCTATAACTATTGCAGGTTCATCAATGTTAGATTTATTTGTATAACCTAGAATACCGTTACCACCAAAAATTGGGATTTGATATTCGTTTCCTTTTTTATCCGAATATTCTTTTGGTCTGGTAATGCCACTTGATAAATCAAAAAGAGCATCTAATTCAAATATTTTCCAGTCTTTCGGGATTTTTCCAATCTTTGTTTCCTTAAATTCTTTGTGACCAATTCCCTCGGTAAGAAGTTTCTGCATCATACTTTGTTTAATACGTTCTGTCTTCTTTATAGCTTCATCAGCTTTCTGGATTGCTTCGTCAACAGTGGATAATATTTCACAGATAACTTTTTGCTCTTTTATATTAACAATAGGTATTTTTATATTCTTGAGCTGTTCGCCTGTTATTGCTTTGAAAGTTGAACCTATGCCTAAACTTTCAATTAGTTTTTGATTATGTAAAAACCAATAAAAGTAAAATTTAGAGTTATCCTTTTTGAATTTTATTGCTGCAAGTCCTCGACCAATACATAACTTGTAAGGACAAAGATTTACATCTCCAACAGGTGCACGAACTGAAATAAGAATATCATTACTGTTTGCAATTTTTAAGGGAGATGTGGTATATATTTTGGGGATTGGGTATATAGTCCCAAATTCAGATTTACCTTGCAAAAAGGGCATTCCTTTTTTATTATCATTATATGATTTAGATGTTGGGGACTGACCCAGTATTATTTCCACTTCTTCATAATCTCTGATTTTAATAGATTTCCAATTCGACATTTTTAACCTATAGATTTAATTCCATTAAAAAAATTTCAATTTTTTCATTATAACCGGAAAGTTCTTTTTCAATATTATTTAGTTCAACCCATTCTCTTTTGATATCAATCTTTTCTATCTCATCTTCCGGAAAGACATAAAGAGAAACGTTCAAGTTATAATCATTATCTTTGACTTCCTCTATCTCCACTGTTCTTGCAAATCCATCATGGTGCAATTCATCTCTGAAGGCTTCCACTATTTTCTTAATATTCTCCTCACTTATCGAGTTTAGCCGTCTAACTTCAGGATGCTGTATAAATTCTTGTGAAGCATTTATAAAGATTATTTTATTCTTTAAGCTCTTACGTTTATTTTTATTTAATATCATAATACATCCCGGGGCGCCGGTATTATAAAACAATTTTTCCGGCAGGAGTATAACAGATTCAATAAGATCCGCTTCAATCATCTTTTGCCGGATTGTTTTCTCTTTACTGCCCCGGAATAACAATCCGTTATCCATTATAACACCAACACGTCCGTTCACTTTTTCCGTGGTTACATAATGCATATGTTCCAACCACACCCAATCAGCCGATTGATCGGGAGCGAAGCCCCAATCGTTGTACTGCTTTTTCCATAAATCACCCTGCGTTATTTTTTCTTCTCCGTAACCGTCCAGATTCCAAGGAGGATTTGCAAGCGCTATATCAAACTGCATAAGTTCGCCGCCTTCCTTAAATTTTGGATAAAGCAATGTATCACCGTACTCAGGTATGGCATTCTTAATTCCATGCAGGTAAAGATTCATTTTTGCGATTGAACGGGTTTTATAATTTACTTCCTGCCCAAACATAAAAAGCCTGTCTGCTCCTTCTTTTCCATATTTATTATTAACATAAGTGTGGGCGCCTATTAACATTCCGGCAGATCCAAGAGCCGGGTCATAAATTCTCTCTCCGGGCTTAGGATCAAGAAGCTGAACCAACAGATTTATTACTTCCCGCGGAGTGTAGACTTCCCCTTCTTTTGCTTTTTGCGGCGCAAACAATCTTATAAGCCATTCATATGCATCTCCGAGCACATCAGGCGATGCTTTCTCAAGTGAATTGACGCTAAAAAGTTCAACAAGGTCAAACAAGATTTCTTGATTTTCCCTGTTATTGACGAACTGAACAAAATCAAAATTTTCAAATACATCTTTATAATCCGGATTCTGTTCAGCCATCTTCTTCATAGCGGCTGAGAAATTTTCTGCAAGTTTATCGGAATCATTACGAATATTTTCCCACAGGTATTCTTCAGGAATTATAAAATCATGATAGGTTGGATTAGCTGCATTGGCTTTAGCATCTTCAATGGAAAGCTTATATATATCAACTGATTCTTTATATGCCGCCTCATATTCCTTCTGCCATTTATCGCTTACTTTTTTATAAAACAAAAGAAGTAATATAAAAGTATAATCAACTTTCGTACGAATGAGGTCTGCGGCTTCTTTCAGCAGAGCTTCCAAATCCTTTCTATCGAGCACTTCCTTTCTAAAGCGTTCAAGATGAGGGTCTACTAAACGGTAAATTCTTTTTCGGCTATCTTCCGGATCAAGCTTAACCTCAACGCAACTCTCCTTTTTTAGATCTGAAAGAATTGTGATAACAGAATCTTTCGGATCCTTAAATTCTTTTAGCAAAGCTTCTGCAGCACTATCCAGCGTAAATTCTTTAGTTCTGAATAGTTTTCTTAAATAATTGTATCTTTGTTTGATTCTTTTTTGCATTTGACACCTATTGTTTAGAGAAGATAACTATTACCTAATATATTATAAATAAACTTAGGTACTAATATAAATTATTTTTTGCTAGAATCAATATAGGTTTATATATTTGTTTAGAATTGATTATTAATCTATTCTTGTTTATTTTTATAAACCAATTTTATGTTCCATTAATAAATAAGTTTAGAATAATAGCTAAGAATCGATAAATCATCTATCCCAAATGAGTAAAATAAACCAACTAATAAATAGCTGGCCGAAAGGAAGCGTCAAACTCTCCCTCGAATTGACTAAAAAAGGTTATCCACCAGACTTAATAAAAATATATGTTCAAAGTGGATGGTTGGAACCTATAGGTTATGGGGTGTACAAGTTAGCGAGTGATAGTGTTGAATGGTATGGAGGCATATATGCTCTTCAGATGCAGAAAGGATCTAATATCCATCCAGGTGGTAAGACAGCACTAATATTAAAGGGTTATTCTCACTATCTAAGCAATTCAATAAATAGAGTTGATCTATTCGGGAATAAAGCTGGATTGTTGCCAAAATGGTTTAAGGATAATGATTGGGGAACACAAATAACTTATATGCAAACTAAAATGTTTGATTACAGTAATGTAAAATACTATGTCTCGATATTACATAAAGATTTTGAATTGTTTATCTCTTCTCCAGAATTAGCTGCTATGGAAATGTTATCTCTTATTCCGAAGGGACAGTCTTTTGATGACGCAGCAAAGATAATGGAGGGACTCACAACGTTACGACCGCAACTTATTCAGAATCTGCTGGAGGAATGCAATTCTATTAAAGTAAGGAGATTATTTCTTTTTATAGCAGAGAAGCATGATCATGAATGGCTGAAGGAATTAAATTTAGAAAAGATAGATCTTGGTAGCGGTAAAAGGGTAATAGTAGAGAACGGAGTACTTGATAAAAAGTATCAAATAACAATTCCTAGAGAATATGCCGAATAATATTTATTATAAACAAGCAGAATTATTGCTTCGAGTATTGCCGGTTATTATGCGTGTAGATGCATTTGCACTCAAGGGTGGAACTGCAATCAATTTCTTTTGGCGGAAGTATCCTCGTTTATCTGTAGATATAGATTTAACATATATAAAGGTTAAACCAAGAGATGAATCGCTCTCAGAAATAAGTGATGCTCTTAAAAGTATTGAGTCAGACCTAAAAAAAATATTTCGTGGTATTGAAATCGTTCTAAGGTTAAACAAAGAAAAAAATCTCGCTAATGGATTAACTATAAAATACGATGAAGCAACAATAAAAGTTGAAGTGAACACAGTTATTAGAGGAACGGTGTACCCTGTCGTTGAAAAAAAATTATGTAATAAAGCGGAACAAGAATTTGAATTGTCCGTAACTGCAAGAACTTTATCACTTGAGGATCTTTATGGAGGTAAAATTTGTGCAGCATTAGATCGTCAGCATCCGCGAGATTTATTTGATATAAAACTACTGCTCGAGAGTGAAGGATTAACCGATAAAATTAGGAAGGCTTTTATAGTTTATTTAATTAGTCACGACAGACCGATGGTGGAATTGTTAAACCCAAATCTCAAGGATATCACGCAGATCTTTGAAAATGAATTTAGAGGTATGACTATGGAACCGGTGGAACTGCATGAACTAATTTCAGCAAGAAAGACCTTAATTGAAGCTATAAAATCTTCACTGACAAAGGATGAAATAAATTTTCTTTTATCGTTCAAAAGTAAAAATCCAGATTGGTCATTATTAGGGCTCGATCAAATAGAAAAACTCCCGGCAGTACAATGGAAACTGTTGAATCTAAATCGAATGAAGCCTAAAATGCATGAGCAGGCATATAAAAAACTTGAGGAATATTTAATCAGATAGACTTCTTTAATTTCAGGAATATTCTTAAAAAAAAGGCGGCCATGCGACCGCCCCCAGACAAGTCCAAGGAGGTTAAAGAAATTATATTAATTAAAATTCATCCAAGACAAATGATTCTTCTTCATCTTGAATTTTTGATTTATCAGATAATTGGACAGTATCGACTACAAGTTTGTTCGAAGGAGTTTTTACTGACGCAATTACTCCAAGATCTTCACTTAATAATCTAATACCTTGCACCCAGTTTATGTTTTTGTGCACTACACCAGAATCTGCCTTAAGGCTCGGTATTTGGCGAGTCTTACAACTAAACAAGGAATCCAATTCGTCTTTGAAAACACTCCTGTTTTTAGGAGCGACACCTTGTGTATTTTTACACCATGCTACATAAGCATCATACATTGCTTTCAATGTTGTAGCGTATTCCATCTTTTCAATGGAAGACAGCTTACACATATCATTAACGAATTCTGCTGTAGAAGTAGATGTTTCATTGAACAAGTTTAAGTTCTGTTCAATAATACTCGGAGTTTCAAAATGAACTGAACCATCCGGATGGATGATGTTTTTTGCTTTTGATAAGACTAAGTTTAATATACCTGGTAATTCTTTTCTTAGTTTAATATTTAGCTGAGTATCAGCTATGCCATCAAATCTTTTTTCAAACTTGATGATATCAAACCGCCTAATAATTGCAGTATCAACGACCTTAAATTTAGGCAATTGATTTGCCGACATTATAAGTCTGGCGATATTCCTGAATTCCATAGGCTTTTCTCTGATTTGTCTAGCAGGCATAACGTCATTACCAGTAAGAGATTTAAATATATTCGATTCCTTTTCGAGAGTTGAAACCTCTTTAGAGAAATTCGCATATTTGTTCACCAACTGATAAACGGAATAATTTCTATCAGAAGCTAAGTCACTTAGCTCTTGGTTCGAAATATTTTTCGTTCCGATTAGTCTCCCCCAGACATCCATTAGAACTGACTTACCATTGCCGCCCTTACCGTATAACAACAGAGCCTTTTCATGCTCATATGTCGGCAAAAGCGTGTACATCATCCAGTTTAGAAAATGATCAACCACTACCTCGTTACCGTCGAAGATTTCAAACAATTTTTCCTCAAACAGTTTACAAGATGCGTTTGCGTCATACTCTATAGGGAATTGTACATTAGTCTTATAACTTTTATTATGCGGTAACAATGTAAATGTTCTTAAGTCAAATAATCCATTTTTGAGATTAAGAATAAACTTATCATTATTGAAGTTGCCTTCAAATGAAAGTCTAGACCTGCACTTAAGTCTTTTGACAAGACTATGGATTTCCGAAACTTTGACGTATTCGGGTTGATGAGTCTCCATAAGAAGAGTCTCAATTAACATATTGAGTTTATCTTCATCCAAATGCGTCCACACTCCGTTATTATATTCGTAGAATCGCTGTGTCTCCATATGAAATATTATGTCGTTGCCATAATATTTTTCAATTAATGAAACAGCATATGATTCCTGGAATTCGTAATAACTTTCTGTTGGGAGAGCAAATGGACTATCCTTCTTAAAGATCTTGATTAACTTACAAACATTTTGTTTACCACATAAAAGTGGGCATAAATTATATACATCATAATTCTCAGTCTCGACTTCAGCCCAAAAATCATTAATTATCTTTGAATCAATATCGGCATATAAGGCTTTAAACAATAATTGTTTCTTACCTTGTGCGCCAAATGTAGAAGCAAAGATTACTAATTTTTTTAGTTCTTCATCGGTGGGTTTCTGATGTTCATGTAATTTATGATCTATATCAGAAATAAGTTTACAGCGAGAAATGTGCTTATCCCAGTTTTCTATATCAAGCGGCATTTAGCACCTCCACTGCTTCATGCAGAGCTGCCATATTAAGATGTGAATAAACTTCGGTCGTTGTTATTGAACTATGACCTAGTAATTCTTTAACAGAATAAAGGTTTACTCCTTTTTGAACCAATGTACTTGCAAAAGAGTGCCTTAAACTATGGAAATGGACTTTTTCATCCATTCCAACTTTCCGGCATACTTTCTTAAGGGCACCTCTAAAAACTACATTTCTGGATGCGGCGATTTGATAAAACATCTCCCATGGTTCTCTTAAAACAAAAATTTATCCCTTAGTTTTATTGAATGCTGCTATTAAACGGTTTGTAAAGAAAAATTCTTTGACAATGTCATAGATTTTAACGCTTCCGGGCATAGCTATTCCATGGCAACAACTATTTTCAACTGAACACAACGACAAATATTGTATGTCAGATTCATCATACCAATTTTTGCTCTGGCT
>JAMCWE010000151.1 GCA_023475265.1 Bacteroidota bacterium | reverse complement strand
ATGAACTGAAACGAAGAATTCTGCTTGGTATTCAAGAAATGAATGATTCTCCTGTAGTTTTTCGTTGGAAGAAGTTCGATCTTCAATTAGCTTACTAACGTAAATATATTAATGAAACGTTATACTAGGGTTTAACAAAAAAAGCTAAGGTTTTTATTACCGGTTGAAAAATATTTATTCAGCGCAAACTCTAATCATCTTGCGTTATATAGATGAAAAACCTTAGTTATTAAAATAACCTTAATAAGAAAAATAAAACTGCTTCCGAAACATAATTACCTTATAAATTATATAGGGACAATTAAGAGCAAAAAAAATCAATAATATATTCATACATTTTAGAGCACCCTTCTGAAATATTGAGTTAACGTTTATATGCCGCAGGTAAGATGATCTAAAATTTCTGGTACAAGATATATTAATGATGCTGCAGTGAAGAAGGATTCAAGATCGAGTCCGGGATGACAAAGAGGATGAAGTAATAAGATAAAGAAAAGTAAAGAGGCAATGAGTCCTTCTGAACCTGCCTCGCGAGCGTGTTGCAGAATTACTTTGTTATCATTCCCGTGAAAACGGGAATCTATTATTTCTAAATTTTCGAACAAAATGGATTCCCACCTGTCTGCCGCCAAGGCAGGCTTTCGTGGGAATGACAGTTTTATTAGTTGCGCAATACTCTCTCGCGGCAAGGCGGGCCTGTTTCAGAAGCTCAGAGGTGCCGAAAGTAATAGATGCTTTGAGTAGGACATGATTGTAAAGACAGAATAAGAGATTAATAATTTAATTAGCACTGTATGTCCGACCCATTAGCAGCCGCATACGCAAGAAAAGTAATCGAAGAATATTGTATCAAATATCCCGGCCAGTATTCTATCCAGCAGATAATAAATGCCCGCGGTTTGACATACCGCGAAGCCCTATTGAGCGGATCAATCGGAAATATTATTTTTAACGGGACAAGTGGTACGGTAACAGTAAGCAGCAGTTTGGGTGAAACCTCTCAAAAAGTATTTACAGCTGCCCATGAGCTTGGGCATTTCGAAAATGAAAAGATAAAATTCAAATCATGCTCATTCGAAGAAGTATCCGGATTAAGCAGGACATCGCCGCGTGAGATGAGCGCAAATGATTTTGCAGCGGAACTCTTAATGCACGAAAAATGGTTTGTTGAATATGTAAGAGGAAAGAAGCTGGAGTCAAGAATGCTTAAGGAGACGGCAAATTATTTTAATGTATCTTTAAGCGCTGCATCTATTAGATACGCTGAAATAGGCGCACACCCCGCTGCGGTTATAATGAGCAAAGACGGATTAGTTAAATGGAGCAGCATCAATAAAAGTTTTCCCATACAATTTATTAGATGGGGAGAGAAGGTAAGCGATCTTTCCTATACCTCGGATTTTTTCAAAGGAGATACTATCCCATCTGAAGCAGAAGACGTACCGGCAAGGGCATGGTTTAAGGAATCATTTTATATTAAAGACAGCGACAGAGTTTTTGAATTTAATATTCCATTTAAAAATTATAACAGTATTTTGACGGTGTTGTACTTTTGAAGCTGCCACAGCAGATAAGATACATGTGATTGAAGATCTATGATTGTAGGATTGATGATTGATTGGAATGAAGATTGACGAATGCCTGTCCGGCGTAATATTATGAAGAAGTGGCCTGCCCGGCGCAGCGATATTGAAGACGGAACGAATACCTAAGACCGATATAAAGTAACAAGGTAACGAAGGAATACGAACAAAGAACCAAGAACTAATATCAATAGACAAGTCATTGAATCAAACGCACTAATATGACAAGAGAAGAAAAATATAAAATATTAAAAACAGTTTTCTGGGATTATAATACCGGTAAGCTACCGATGGACAAAATAATCAGCAGGAATTTTAATTCCATAGAAGAGTACGAATTTAAGCTGATGCTTAACCGGATGCTAGAAAGATTGAGCTGGTATGAGCTGCTAGATATAATCGGCGTCGATTTAATAAAAGAACTCCTTACTTCAGAAGCAATCGGAAGGCTAAGAAGCCAGGACCTCAAGGATAGATATGAGAGAATTAGAAGAATATTATTCAAAGAGCCTTTACCCTTTTCAGGATGGGATTCTGAATATCGTAAAAGAATTAAAGCTACCCTTTTATCTAACAGGTGGTACCGCGCTTAGCCGCTGTTATTTTGAGCACCGGTATTCGGATGATCTCGATTTATTTGTTAATAATGACAATAACTTCGGCCAATACACGGAAACATTTTATAAAACTCTGCTGGAAAAACAGCAGTCCGGCTTATTTGAAATCGATCAGCAAAAAATAAGGAGGAGTGAGAACTTCGCTCAATTCTTTTTGATTAAAGAAGAAAAAGAGCTTAAAATAGATCTTGTTAATGATGTTGCGATGCATTACGGAGATTTGATAGAAATTGAAAAACTTGGAAAGGTAGATAGTCTAAGAAATATTTTATCAAACAAGATTGCGGCACTATTCAGATACGAAGCAAAGGATATTGCCGATATATGGATTATCTGCAGAAATTTTAAATGTAATTTTAAAGATATCATTAGTGAAGCAAAAAGCAAGGAAGCAGGTGTGGAACCGGTTGCTGTTTACGAAATCCTAAGCTCATTTCCTCTAAAATATCTTGAGCTGATTAAATGGATAGAAACACCGGATAAGGAGGTTTTTAAGAAAGAAATTTTGAAGACAGCAGAAGATATTTTATATGGGAATGAAAATTCCCTGGTGAAGGATTAATTAAAGGAATGTCGAATCCCGTTAAATCCGGTTAAATAGAAAGACTAGTTTCACCGGACAAGTAGCTCTGCATTTCACGGGACAGGTGTTGGGAATGAAGAATGTCGAATGCCTGCCCGGCGCAGCGATTATGAAGACGGGACGAATGTCAGGAATGGCGAATGATGATTGAAGGAATGATTGGAATTAAGATTGACGAATGAAGAATGTCGATACACGAATACTTAAGAACCGATATAGAGTAACAAGGTGACAAAGTTTCAACGGACTAAGGACTACGAACAAAGAACTAAGCACTGAACTATGAACAACGCACTACGAAAGCAAACTTAGGAACTACAAACCACCTGCTTACCGGCAAGGCGGGCAAACTAAAAACCACAAAATTTTTACAACCAACAACTAACATTTTATAATGAAAATAATTTCCGTAGTAGGCGCCCGCCCCAATTTTATGAAAATGGCGCCGATTCATAAAGAGTTTGCAAAGCATAAAATCCAGCATCCAGAATCTAACATCAAGCGTCTAGTTTGCCATACCGGGCAGCACTATGATGAAAAGATGTCAAAAGTTTTTTTCAATGACCTTGAACTTCCCAAACCGGACTTTTATCTTGGAGTTGGTTCAGGAAGCCATGCCGTACAAACAGCGAAGATAATGATAGAATTTGAAAAAGTTTTAATGCAAGAGAAACCTGACTTAATAATTGTATATGGAGATGTTAATTCTACAGTTGCATGCAGTCTAGTCGCGGCTAAGATGGGAATCAAGATAGCTCATGTAGAATCCGGATTAAGAAGCTCCCGCAGAACGGGACAGGTTTGACAGAACAATGCCGGAAGTTATAAATAAAATTATTACAATATTAAAAAACAAACCTTAACCTTGACATTAGCATTGATCTTCTTCCTATTTAATATAACCTTTAAAAATTATAACAGCATTTTGACTGTGTTGTATTTTTAATGGGTACAAAAAATATTGGGACGAATCCTTTATCAAAAGGTATTATATTTTTTTTGAATCGTTGAAGATTGTAGTAGAAGGAAAGATGAGGAAAATATATTTTATTTTTTTGATTGTTATAACCACAAATATTTTTTCATTATCACAAACTATTTCAGATACATTACATTTATACGTCTCATTAAATGGTAATGATAAGTGGAGTGGTAGATTACCAGCACCTAATAATAAAAATACAGACGGACCTTTTAAGAAAATTGAACGAACAAATAATGAAGTACGTACAATAATTAAAAACGAAAACCAAAATAAATCGATAATAGTAATAGATGTTGAATTAAGAGGGGGCGTGTATAATATCAATACGACTTTAAACTTTGATTCTTTGAACAGCGGGAACCAAAACATACATATTATATACAGTAATTATAATAATGAAGAAGTACACCTAACAGGCGGTGTACAAATATCGAATTTTAAAAAAGTGACGGATGAAAATATTTTAAAGCAATTGAGTACAAAAGCAGCAAAAAAAGTATTATGCACAAAACTTAGGGAGAATGGTGTAACTGATTTTGGTGGAATAGCGACATCAGGCAATTGGTTGGAGTTATATTTTGATAATCAACCGATGAATTTAGCACGATGGCCCAACCAGGGTTTTTATAGTTTTAAAAACGTGGAAGTTAAAGACACAACGTTTAAAAACGGTAATAAAAAAATAACGTATGCAGCTATAGGTTTCCCTGACGAACATATAAAAAAATGGGTGAATGAAGAGAATATTTACTTGCATGGATATTGGTACTGGAACTGGTCTGACAGTTACGAAAAAGTGAAATATTTGGATACATTAAAAAATGAAATAATTTTAGAGCCGCCGTTTAGCGGATATGGGTATAGAAACGGGCAAAGATTTTATGCTGAAAATATTTTAAGCGAATTAGATACCGTAGGGGAGTGGTACTTAGATAGAAACACAGATGAATTATATTTTTGGCCACCTTCAGCTATCTCGGTAAATTCTATTTATTTACCACAAATAGAATCATTAATTAAAATGGAAAATGTTAAAAACATTGAGTTTGACGGATTAACATTTGAAGCAACTTTGGGATCGTGCATTACAATAAATAATGCCCAATCGATTGTATTCAAGAAGTGCACTATAAGAAACACTGGTGGTTATGGTATAACTGAAAAAAATGTAAAAGATTGTATAGTTAATAATTGCGATTTATATAATATAGCACAAATGGGTATCCAGATGAGCGGGGGCGATAGAATAGATTTAATATCAGGAAATAATAAAATTGAATGCAGTAAAATTCACAATTTTGCGTTGGTTAATAGAACCTATAATCCCGGAGTATTATTGGAGGGCGTAGGGAATATCGTTAATCATACTGAAATATATAATGCCCCTCATAATGCAATTTTAATATATGGGAATAATCATCTGATAGAAAATAATTACATACATAATGTTTGCTATGAAACGAGTGATGTAGGTGCAATATATTTAGGTAGGGATTGGACAATGTGAGGAAACCAGATATTCTGGATACCCATTTGTGAAGTGAAAACCAAATACCCGTATATTGATAATAAAATTATTAATGATGTTTACTTAGACGATGGTATATGCGGGACAACAATTGAAAACAATAGAGTTTCTGCAAAATAGTATTTGTTTAAAAATAAGAAATTTCGTAAATAGTGCTAAGTTAATTTTTACCCAAAGCATTATGGTATTATGAAAAGCAATCCATACACAACAATAAAAAAGAGGGCAACACTGTTCAGATCACTAACAGGATTAACCTTAGATAAATACACAGAGCTTTTAAAAAAAATAGAGCCATTATATGAACAAGCAGAGAGCAAAAGACTATACAAAGAGCAAAGGAAAAGGAAACAAGGAGGCGGCAGACAGAAACAATTAGATTTGTCAAACCAATTGCTCATGCTATTGATGTATTACCGCCTATATGTATCGCAAGAATTTTTAGGTTTAATATTTAGTCTCCATAATTGTAATGTGTCCCGACAGATCAAATATCTTGAGCCAATGTTAGCAAAGGTATTTAGAATACCGGTACGAAAAATAAAGCTTGAAGAAGAAAACATAACAGAAGAAGAACTATTGAATATATTTATAGATGCAACAGAGCAGCAAATAAGACGTCCTAAGAGAAAACAAAAAGAATATTACTCTGGTTTACCAACCAATACTGGTTGGTAAAAAGAAAAGACATACAATAAAGCACCAATTGGTAGTAAACAGAAAAGGCAAAATACTATCTGTAAGTAACTCCAGTCCTGGCAGCAAGCACGATAAAAAATTACATGATGAAACTAAATTGATACATGGTAAAAATGTCAAGCCAATAAGTGATTTGGGTTATTTTGGCGCTACGGGGATTACTATGCCTATCAAGAAGCCAAAGTTAAAAGAATTAACGATAGAGGATAAGAAATTTAATAAAAAATTATCCAAGCAGAGGATAATAGTCGAGCATACAATTGGGAAGATGAAAATCTTTCAGATATTATCACAAAGGTACCGAAATGATTTAACGAATCATTCACTTGTTTTTAAGAATGTAGCTGGGCTTCATAACTTGATGTATGCTTAAAATTAAAAATGGCAACGGACATCAACGTATCTTCTTATTTTACTTTATTTTGCAGGAACTCTAATATTTTTTATAATAGCGGAACGGCAATACATATTCATGGGGGCAGTGATAATAGAATTGAAAACAATATAGTTTATGGCTGTGAATATTGTTTTTATATAAATCCAGTACTTAACAGCGATTTTATTAAAAATTATCTTATACCATTGCTTAAAAGTATGCCGTATAAAAGTTATAAATGGGAAAAAGAATACCCTGAATTGACCAATATCCTAGCAAACAATCCTACTAAATCAAAAAATAATATAATAAGAAGAAATATTTTCTATAAAAGTGAATTTTCAAATTATAAAATTGTAGGTGATTCAATGTTCATTGTCCAAAATAATTTAAAGGACATTGATCCCAAATTTTATAATGCTGAACAATTGGATTTTAGACTTAAGAACGATTCTCCTGCAAAAAACATAAACTTTAAAAACATCGCTATACGAAATATCGGAGTATTAAAAAAAGGGTGTAATTAATAATAAACTTTTTTTAGGGAATTTTTCTAATCTGTTAGTCACTAAATTTTATTGAAATATAGTACAACTTAGATGGGATATATATAAATATAGCTCACGCCAATAACAAGAATTGATTTTCTGATATCAGTATTAGAAAACCAGTCACAAATTAACAAAATATTCATATCACAAAGACTTTCAATACATAGCATAACTTGTTACAAAACCGCGTCTTTGAGAATGAAAATATTAAGGATTCAGTGAACGGAAAATGAAGAAATTGAGCATAGATAAATTAGAGAGTAACGGTGGATGGACAAAAAAAATGATAGTAAAATTACCTTAATGGGTAATAAATTCGTTAAATCCATGTTCAATTGAAAATACTTGTTATGTGTTAATAATTCTGAAGGAAGTATGCTTATTATATGTTTTCCATCAATCATATCAAAAAATGAGATTAACGAGCAAGTAAAACTTATAAAACATTTACACCATAATTTGGATATCTCCAGAAATTACGGACTCTATTATTACGATTGTACTTTTCGCAGATATCCAAAATATAGGGATGTGTAATCTTAATTTTGAAAAAGTGATAAGCCGTTTATTCGAAATAGGTATTTGGTTGACTATTGAATTGATGCGAAAAAAAATTTAATAACGAATATTCAAATATAAAATAACTATTATATTATTATACACATACACTAAAAAATAAACTTTAATGAAAATCATTACTCAAAGTTTATATCTATTATTATGCTTTATTTTCTCGCAAAATAGCATTAATGGTAAAAATTACAATTATTCCAATGTTAGCACTTCTATTGATGCTGATTCTGATTTCACCATGATTCTTTTCCCAGATATACAAAGTATTGTACAATATAACCATCAAACTTGGGAAAAAATGGTGAATTGGGTTAGGGATAATATTAAAGAAAAGAATATTAAAGCAGTAATCGGACTGGGTGATAATACTAATGAACCAGCAGACAGTGAGATGATAGAAGCTAAAAAAGGATGGGACATAATCGATAGTTCGGGATTACCTTATGCAATTTGCATAGGAAATCATGATTATGATTGTATGCTAACTACCAGGGGACATCCAATGACAAGATCTACTAATATATGGAACAAATATTTTAATATTAATAACTACAATAAAAAGAATTGGTTTATTACCGCATATCAGGATTCGAGTCAAAATTATTGTATTAGTTTTCCAATTCAAAGCCAGCAATATGTAATTTTAATTTTGGAATTTTACCCTCGCAATTCTGTACTAAATTGGGCACAAGAAATTCTTGATAATATTACTTCTTATAATCCAAACGTTAATATTATAGTCGCAACTCACGCATATCTAAATAATGATGGTACATGGATCAATTCAGGTGAACCAAAAAATTATGGATTGAGTATTGATTCAAATAGCGGACTAGATCTTTGGGAAAAATTTATAAGAAAGAATAAAAACATTGGTTTAGTTGTCTGTGGGCACGAACCATGGAAACCATACTTTAATAAGAAGATTTCGGTTAATACAGACAGTTGCAATATCGATCAATTGATAGCAGATTATCAGTTATTACCAAGCAATAATGGTAATATGGTTCTATTAAAATTTTGCCATGGAAAATCATTTCTTTATGCATATACATATTCACCAAATTTTGGAAGTAGTAAATCAGATGAATGTATAATGCCATGGCCGGGTTCTATATTAAAAGGTGGAGTACCACCAAGTACTGTTAATCTAAATTATCCATTAAACGGCAGTTCAATAAGTGATGAAGGTATACATCTAAAATGGTCGCCATCAGTTGGAGCAAGTGCTTATAGACTTCAATTCAGTGATGATAGCACTTTTACTACAACAATTTTAGATACTCTTGATTTATCAGATACAACGTTTACTGTAGATTGGTTAACAAAATCTAAAAAATATTTTTGGCGTGTTAATTCTGCTAATATATTGGGCAATAATAGCCTTTGGAGTCAAGTTTTTAATTTTTCGCTTATCGAAAATATCCTATCAGATGATGGTACAGAAACACACCCTTATTTTATGATGAGTCAAAATTATCCCAATCCGTTTAATTCTTATTCAAACATTGTATACCATTTACCTTTCGAAGGTAAAATAAAATTAAGTGTCTATAACATTCTTGGTGAAATGGTGAAAGAGATAGCAAATGAAAATAAAAATGCTGGTGAGTATGAAATAAGTATGAATCTAAACAATTTAGCTAGCGGGATTTATTTTTATAAAATGGTAGTCCATAGCCTAAATGGGAGATATTATTTTGAAGATGTAAAGAAAATGGTGATGTTGAAATAATGAAATTTTACATGATAGGAATTAATTATTAGCTCAAGTAAAAAAAGAGAATACAAATTTAAATTAGAAATTAAATAGAAACTTAAAACCAGTATTATAAATGGGAAAAAATATTGTTTGGCATAAAGGCAAAGTTAATGCTCAAAATAGGGAGAAGTTAAACGGGCACAAAGGAGCTTGCCTTTGGTTTACGGGACTTTCAGGAAGCGGTAAGTCAACTATAGCAAACGAATTAGAGGCACAATTAAATAGAATTGGTGTGCATACGTATTTGATGGATGGAGATAATATTAGGCATGGTTTAAGTTCAGATCTTGCTTTTTCAATTGAGGAGATTCAAGAAAATAACCGAAGGATTGGAGAAGTTGCAAGACTTTTTGTTGATGCCGGAATGATTATTATTACATCCTTTATATCCCCATTTCGAAAAGACAGGAATAAAGTTCGTTCGCTTATGCCGGAAGAGAGATTCATTGAAATTCATGTTGATTGTGATATAAAAGTTTGTGAAAAGAGAGATCCAAAAGGGTTATATAAAAAAGCTAGAAAGGGTTTAATTAAGAATTTTATTGGTATTTCATCTCCCTATGAGCCACCATTAAAACCAGAGATACTTTTACAAAACGAAAACAAAGATAAAATTAAAGACAATGTTAAAAAAGTTATTGACTATTTAACATCAAAAGGAATTATTTAATCGATTAATGAGGTTGTTTTGATGAACTATAATCCTAAAATATTGTGCACAATCGGTCCCAGTTCTCTAAATGAACGTACATTGAAGAAAATGGAAAAGGAAGATGTATGGTTGTTAAGAATTAATTTATCACATACAAAAATTGACGAACTTGAAAATGTTATTTCAATAATTAGAAAATATTGCAATATCCCTATATCGTTAGATTCTGAAGGAGCACAAGTTCGAACAGGTTATTTAAAACAGGGTAAAGTATTTTTAGCTGAATGGGAAAAATTTTACATTCGAAAAAATATTGATCACTGTTTCAATAATGATATAATTTTAAATTATCCGGAGATCATTGACAAAATAAAAATTGGAGAATTGATTTTTTTGGATTTTAATTCAGCAACAATTCAAGTAGTAGAAAAACACGGGGAAGATTTATTTTGTAAAGTTTTAGTCCCCGGCTCAGTAGGTACAAATAAAGCAGTTAGTTTTCAAAGAGATGTTGAATTACCCTCATTAACTGAAAAAGATATCCAAGCTATTAGAGTTGGGAAAAAAATGGGGATAAAGCACTACGCTCTTTCCTTCGCACAAAATCAAAAAACCGTAAGTGAATTTAGAAAGCTGATAGGCGAGGAAAGTTTCTTAATATCAAAAGTTGAATCAAATTACGGATTACAGAATCTTAAAGATATCATTAAAAATTCCGATGCGATATTGATAGATCGCGGAGATTTATCAAGAGATCAGGATGTATCAAAGATTCCATTCTGGCAAAAAACAATTATAAATGAAGTAAAGCTTAATAAAAAAGAAGTTTATATTGCAACCAACTTGCTTGAAACTATGGTTGAAAAGAAACTTCCAACAAGAGCAGAAGTTAATGATATCGCAAGTATCCTTATCGAAGGGGGAAGCGGACTTGTATTAGCTGCAGAAACCGCAATTGGACATGACCCAATAGCTACCATTCGCATTTTAAAGAATGTCATACATCAATACGAAGAATATAAGAATGGCAATTTCGCACACACTGATAATCTGGATTATAATTTGATTAATCCAATAGGAGGACATCTTACCCTTGCCCCGATAATAGAAAGTCAGGAGGAAATTAATTCACTTGGTAAACAAATCCATATAAATTTTAATCAGTATCTTGATTTTTTAGAGATTTCAGAAGGAGGATTTAGCCCATTGGAAGGCTTTATGGGATCGGAAAGTATAACCCATGTTTTGGAAAAGAGTATGCTGTCTGGAAGTAATATTATCTGGCCGATTCCCATAATACTTCAAATTGATCACAAAACATTTAAGCTAATAGATATAAATGAGGATGTTTCCATTTATTATAACAATAAAATAATAGGCAGTATAAAAATTGAAGAAAAATTTGAATTAAATCTGGATACATATTGCCAAAAATTATTTAATACTAATCAAGTTGACCACCCAGGCGTTGCGTTAGTAAACAGCATGGGTAAATATGTTGTTTCCGGAAAAATTAAAAAAATAAAAGATATCAGTTTCAACCCGTCAAAACATGAATTATCTCCGTTTCAAACTAGAAAGATATTTACAATTAACGGATGGAAGCAAATAGTTGGATTTCACGGGAGGAATGTTCCCCATAACGGGCATGTTTTTATTCAAAAGTATGCATATAAGAACATTCAAGCCGATGGTCTTTTTATTAATCCCGTTTCATCCAAACTAAGAGATACTGATTTTGATATTGAAGATATCATAAATAGTTATACTACTTTAGGGAGAGAAAGTATTTATGACGGCTATAATTTTTTAGTAGCGAGTTTAGCCTATTATCCCAGATTTGCCGGACCCCGTGAAGCGTTATTTACGGCATTAATAAGACAAAATTACGGTTGTTCTCATTTTATAATAGGAAGGGATCACACCGGGGTTGGGGATTATTACTCTCCCGAAATGTTTCAGGAATATTTAAATAATTTTATTTCGAAAATAGATATTGAAATTATTTTTGCAGATGAAGCTTATTTCTGTAAAGGTTGCAATGCAGTAACAATAAGATGTGAGCACGAAGTAGAAAAACATATTAAAATATCAGGTACAAAAGTTAGGAACATGTTATCGAAATCTGATCAAGTTGATTTTAGAATTGTTAATGAAGCCGTAATTAATTTATTAAAAACTGTAGAAAAATAGTTAATATTAATAACATTTATTTGTGTAATAAAAATTTAATGAAAAAAAAAATAATATTTATAAATTTACCCAGAACCGGAGGAGTAACATTAGAGCCAGTACTTAAAAAACAATATAAAGATAAGGTGTATTTTATTGATAGCACTAAGGGGCCGATTACAGATATTAGTCAAATACACCCAGATAAAATTCCAACATTACTATGCATATCAGGACATTTTCCATTTGGCTTTCATAAATATTTAACCGATGAAACCAGATATATTACAATGCTAAGAGACCCTGTAGATAGGATTATTTCGCATTACTATTCAGTAATTGGTAGACCTTGGCATTATCTGCATGATAAAGTTGTGAAAAATAATTTAAGTATAGCGGACTACGTAACAAGTGGAATAACAATTGAAACATCAAACAGCCAAACACAGTTGCTAAGTGGTTGCGAAAGACCACTACCGTTAAATATTGATGATCCAATTGCAAAAGAAGCGATTGAAACAGCCAAAAGAAATTTATCAAATTATTTTGAAGTTGTAGGGATTTTTGAAAAATACGAGGAATCAGTAATATTATTTAAAAGAAAATTAGGTTGGAAAAATGTATTTTATTATAAACAGAATGTGTCCCAAAATTCACTCGTAAAAGATAAAATTTCTGATGAAACAATAAATATTATAAAAAAATATAACTTATTAGACATCGAACTTTATTTTTTTGCAAAAAAGCTCTTTGAGAATATGCTTATGAATAAAGAAAAGTCTTTTATGAAGGATTTAAAAATACTTAAAATTAAAAATAGTATATATTCCTCAATAATTTTAAACTATAAATTCACAAGAAAAACTTTGAAAAAAATTATTTATCAACGAATTGTTTAAAAATATAAATAGACATAAGTTCCTCTTGCGAAATATGTCTATCCGAAAGCTTCCCAAATAAAATTCTAAAAAGAAAAATTAGAATTATAAAATATAAATAAGTGCAAATCCATTATAGTTAATTAAAAGTTAAGAGAAAAAATATTAGTAATTTTATAAAAAATTATTTTTTAAATGGTAATATTCGAAGTGTAAAAGCCAAAAAGAATATAATTGCTTCATTTGGATTGAAAGGATTCAGTATTTTAATAAGTTTTCTTTTAGTCCCACTTACTCTGAATTATTTAGATACTACAAAATATGGTATTTGGTTGACAATTAGTGGAATTGTTGAATGGTTGGGATTCTTTGATATAGGTTTGGGAAACGGTTTAAGAAATAAATTGGCGGAAGCATTAGCATTAAAGGATTATGATAATGCCAAAATTTATGTTAGCACAACATATGCTGTATTAATATTAATAATTGCTGTTGTGTATTTATTGTTTGTAATTATTAATCCGTTCTTAAATTGGGCAAGAATACTGAATAGTTCACAAAACCTTAATAATACATTAAGCTTAATAATTATGATAATAGTAACGTTTTATTCATTAAGATTTGTCTTACAGCTTATTGGGGTAGTTTTTAAAGCAGATCAGATACCAGCATTTAATAATAGCTTAACACCATTGGCAAATATTTTATCTCTAATAGGTATTCTTATAATCTCAAAATTTTCATCAGGAAATTTACTTTATTTATGTTTTATATATAGCGCACCGCCAGTAATAATTTTGGTTATTGCAAGTATTTATTTCTATAAAAAAAAATATGGATATTTAAAACCGGAAGTCAATTCAATTAAGTTAAAATATTTCAAATCACTGGCTGGATTAGGGATACAATTTTTTGTAATTCAAATTGCTGTTTTAATTATGTTTTCTACAGATAATATAATTATTGCGCAAATTTTAGGACCAGCAGAGGTTGCACCATACAATATCGCATTCAGATATTTTGGAATACCTGTTATGTTTATGTCCATAATTATGACTCCTTTTTGGTCGGCATCTACAGAAGCTTTGTCTATCGGTGAAATAGGATGGA